>NZ_JBFUDK010000019.1:67050-160529 GCF_056404755.1 Sphingomonas sp. P2_B6 | reverse complement strand
GCGCATGGAAGACCGGTGTCGCGATCCCTTCCATCCGCGCCTTGATCTGGATCGCCAGGTGCAGCGAGTGGATCCGCGACTGGATGAGATTGCCGCCGTGGAACCATAGCCCCTCCTGCGCGGTCGGCTTCCACATGTTGCGCAGCTCGCCCTCCCAAGGTCCGGGATCCATCGCCGTATCGGAGCCGAGCCCCCAGCATGGACCGATCGCCTCGGCGACTTCCGGAGAGATCAGCATCGCCGCCCAGCCGCTCATCGGCCCATAGCCGGTCGCATAGACGATCACGTCCGCGGGCAGGGCCTCCCCGCTCGAGAGCACGACCTGATTGGGCTCGATCCGTTCCACGCCGACATTGCTGCGAACCTTGATCTCTCCATCCGCGATCAGATCCGACGCGCCGACATCGATATAATAGCCCGAGGCGCGACGCGGATATTTGCCGCCGATCGCCGTCTCGTCCTCGCCGAAATCGATCAGGAAGCCGCTGGCGCGAAGGCGGTCGTAAAAGGCCGCATCCCATTCCTGGATCGCCTGGCAGTTCGCGCGATCGAGCGGCTCGCGCGCTCGAAAGGGCAGCGAGCTGACGAGCAGGTCGGCATCGTCGGTCGTCATGCCGGATTCGACCGCGTCCTCCGAAAAATAGCCGCGGTCCTGCAACACGCGCAGCGACGACGCCTTGATCACCGTGGTCGGCGACCGCTGGATCATCGTCACGTCCGCCTCATTTTCCCACAGATCGGCGGCGATATCATGAGCGGAGTTGTTGGCGCCGATCACGACCGCGCGCTTGCCGGCGAACTGCGCGCCCCCGGGATGGTCGCTCGAATGGAACTGAATCCCCTGAAAGTTTTCCGCGCCGGGAATGGCGGGCACTGCCTTGATGCCCGAGAGGCCGGTCGCGAGGACCAACTGGCGCGGATGCAGCGTGATCGTCTCGCCCCTGCGCTCGACCGTCACGTCCCAGCACCGGTCGCGCGCGTTGAAGGCCGCCGAGCGGCAAATGGTCGCATTCCAGATGTCGAGTTCCATGATCTTCGCATAGGCCTCGAGCCAGTCGCCCATCTTGTCCTTGGGCGTGTAGACCGGCCAGTGATCGGGAAACGGCAGATAGGGCAGATGGTCGATCCACACCGGATCGTGCAGGCACAGCGACTTGTAGCGGCTGCGCCAGGAATCGCCGGGCCTGTCGAGCGCATCGATGACCAGTGCGGGCACGCCGATGCGCTTCATCCGCGCCGCCAGCGCCAGGCCGCCCTGCCCGCCCCCGACGATCAGGCAATAGGGCTGGACCGAATGGCCAAGCGTCGCTGCGATCTGCTCGCGCTCGTCGCTCCAGGTGCGGCGCTCCTTCAGCGCACTGTGCACGGCACCTTCCACCCGGCGGCGCCCCGCCGGCTCCTCGAAGCCCTTGAGCGCAAGCCCCGAGGTCAGCAATGTCCAGCAGCCACCGGCACGCAGGCGGACATAGGCCCGCCCGCGGATCGCACGGGTCTCGAAGTCGAACCAGCCTTCGACCTGCCCGTCGCCCGAAGCGGCCTGACGCACCGCGGAGATCGAGATCGGCCCGACATGACCAGCCTGGCTGCGGACGAGCGCGGCGACGCCATCCGGCTTTTCCACCGTCACGATGTTCCAGGAAAACGCGACCAGATCGCGCCAATAGCTTTCCTCTTCGGAGAACAATGCGGCGACTGCGTCGGCATCGCCCGCGTTGAACGCCTCGACAAAAGCCGCCGTCCAATCCCGAAGCGCCGTACCGTTCGTCACATCCACACCGATCCCCTCCCCACGTGCCCCACTCATCCCAGTCCGCGCGACGGGCAAAGCCGCCCGGCAACGCCCTGACGATACGGGCCTTGCAGGGGCGTTATCGCACTGGAGATGCGCTGCATAATCGCGCTGCGGCATTGTCCAGACGCATGGCGAATAGCGCCCTTTCATGCCGGCGATACCCGCCAGGCAGGGTAGTATGACTAATCATCATCAAACCCGTGTTCCGGGCAATTTAAGCGTTGCTTATCAGTACGTTCGCTCATCAGCATTACATAATGTACGGAAGTCGCCCTGTTGCCGACGCGCCGGTTATGCCCATAGACGTCGCTGCGTACTGCCGAGGCGGGCCGGATGATTTCGACCTCGATCGGTTTCGACAGGAGAATGTCATGACGGTGCAGACCACCGCTTCGCTCGACCAGGCTTCGCAGCCCCTGGCGCTGGACGCCGCGGCCATCCATCCGCTGTTCGGCGCCCGTGTCGAGGGGATCGACCTCTCCGCGCCGCTGGCGCCCGAACAGATCGACCAGGTCCGCGCCGCGATGGACCATTATGGCGTCCTTGTGTTCCCGGACCAGAGCCTCACCGATGAACGGCAGGCCGATTTCGCGCGCCAGTTCGGCACGATCGAGGCCACCCCGACGCTGGTCGACCAGGAGCGGCGGCGGCTGCCGAACATGCAGATCAACGACATCTCGAACCTGGGTGCCGATGGCCGGATCCTGGCAGCGGACGACCGCCGACGCATGTTCAATCTGGGCAATCTGCTGTGGCATAGTGACAGCAGCTTCAAGCCGACGCCGGCCTATTGGTCGATGCTGCATGCGCGCGTCATTCCGCCGCGGGGCGGCGAGACCGAATATATCGATACCCGCGTCGCCTGGGACTATCTGCCTGAAAATCTGAAGGCGCTGACCCGCGATCTGGTCGCTGAACATTCGCTGATCTTCTCGCGCGCGCAACTCGGCTTCGACGAATTCAGCCCGTTGGAAATGGAACGGTGTGCGCCGGTTCCGCAGCGGCTCGTGCGGTATCACGCCGAATCGGGGCGCCTGGCCTTGTATCTGTCGGCCCATATCGGGCGCATCCGGGGCTGGGAGACGCCCGAGGCGACAGCCCTGATCCGTGAGCTGACCGAACATGCGACGCAGCGCCACTTCGTCTATACGCATCGCTGGCGCGTCAACGACCTGGTAATCTGGGACAATCGCTGCACGATGCACCGCGGCATGCGCTATGACGACAAGGTCTACCCGCGCGATCTGCGGCGCGTGACGCTCGAGGATGTCGGCCCGACCCTCGAACAGGCTGCCGCCTGATACTCCCGCACAGGATATCGATCATCGTGAATCACCCTACCGTGACCGAGGCCCTGGTCGCGCGCCTGAGCGAGCGCGGCGTCACCCGCATGTTCGGCGTGCCGGGGGGCGAGTGCAATCTCGACTTCATTGCCGCCGCCGAGGCGGCAGGCATGAAATTCATCCTGACGCGCACCGAGACCGCCGCCGCGATCATGGCGTGCGTCACGGCGGAACTCACCGGTACGCCGGGTGTCGCGATGACGACGCGCGGGCCCGGCCTCGCCGCTGCCGCGAACGGCGTCGCCTATGCCGATCTCGATCGCGTGCCGCTGCTGCTCATCGCGGACGGCTATGAGGACGGGCAGGCCTATATCAGCCACCAGCGCATCGACCAGGCCGCGCTGCTGGCGCCAATGCTGCGCGCGTCTTCCGATCTGCGCGGCGCGGACCCGCTGGCCGAACTCGAGCGCTTGCTCGGCGCCATCGAGGAGCACCCCCACGGCCCCGCCTATCTCGAGGTCGCCGGCTCCTTCATCCGTCGTCCGGCAAGCCCGCCGCCACCAGCCGTGCCGCCCGCGCCCTTTGCGGATCTGGACGACGCGGCGGTCGCGCGGGCACGCGAATTGCTCGGCGACGCCAGGCGTCCGATTCTGATCGCTGGGCTCCAGGCCCGGTCGAGCGCGGCCGGCAACGCGCTGCGCGCCTTCGCCGCCGCCTCGGGCTGTCCGGTGCTGACCACGTACAAGGCAAAGGGCGTGGTGTCCGAACACACGCCGCTCGGCCTCGGCCTTTACGCCGGCGGCGTCGCCGAGGAACCGCTGATCCGCGCGGCCGACCTGATCCTGCTCTATGGATTCGATCCCGTCGAAGGCCCGCCTCAGCCGTGGCGCTATGCCGGCATCCCGACGATCGAGCTGACCGAACACCCGCACGCGCACATACTGGTCGACAGCGACGCGACCCTGATCGGCGACCTGCCGACGGGCCTCGCCGCGCTTGCCGACGCGATGCCGGCACCGGGCTGGAGCGCCGAGGAGCTGGCGACCGCCAAGCAGCGACTCTGGTCGGCCGCGCGCACGCCGACCGGGCCGGGCATCGCGCCGTCGCAGCTGGTCGACGCGGCGATCGCCGCGCTGCCCGGCGACAGCCGCATCACGATCGATGCCGGGGCGCATATGCTGCCGGTGCTGCATCTGTGGCAGTCGCCGGGCCCGAACCTGTCGCTGATCTCGCGCGGGCTCTCCACCATGGGGTTCGCGTTGCCCGCCGCGATCGCGGCGAGCCTGGTCGAGCCGGAAAGGACCACCATCGCCTTCACCGGCGACGGCGGTCTGATGATGTGCCTGGGCGAACTGGGCACGGCCATTCAGGCAGGCGCGACACCGATCGTCGTCCTGTTCAACGATTCGTCGCTGACCCTCATCGGCGAGAAGCAGAAACGACGCCAGCTCGCGACGGCGGGCGTGGATTTCTCGTCCACCGATTTCGCCCGGATCGCCGCCGGTTTCGGCTGGGCCGCGATCCGCGTCGAACGCGTCGAGGAGCTTGCCGATGCCTTCGCCACGGCGCTGGCGGCGCAAGGCCCGGCACTGATCGACGTGGTGATCGACCCGGGCCAGTATGAGGCTCAGATCACCGCGATCCGCGGCTGAAGCTCACCCGGCCAGATAGCCGCCATCGACCGGCAGGACCACACCGGTGATGAAACGCGCCGCGTCCGAGGCGAGGAACACCGCCGCGCCACCGACATCCTCGGGGTCGCCGATCCGCTTCTGCGGCGTACGTGCCATGATCGCCGCCTCGCGCGCTGCGGTCTTTTCCGAATCGGGGACGAGCGACGATTCAACGAAACCCGGTGCGATCGCATTGACGCGGATTCCGTCCGGCCCCCATTCGACCGCCAGCGCCTTGGTCAGCTGCATGACCGCGCCCTTGGACGCGGCATAGGCGGCCGCGTTGCCGGCGGCGACGAAGGAGCGGATCGAGGCGAGGTTGATGACCGCGCCCCGGTTCTCGCGCAGCTGGGCGTGAAAGGCCCGGCACAGGTTGAACGGCCCGGTGACGTTGACCGCCAATGTGCGGGCCCAGTTCCGCGGCGCGTCGGCATCGGTGATCCGGCCGGGCACGATGACACCGGCATTGTTGACCAGGATCGCCAGCGAACCGATCTCCCGCGCCAGCGCCTCGCACGCGGCCTCATCCGACACGTCGAGTTGCCGTCCCGTCGCCCCCCGGCCGATCTCCGCCGCCGCCCGCTCCGCCTCCGCACCGTCCAGATCGACCAGGACCACCCTGGCCCCGGCTTCGGCAAGCGCCGCCGCGATGGCGCGCCCGATACCCCGCGCTGCGCCGGTGACCAGCGCGACCCGCCCCTCCAGAACCATGTAAATCTCCCCAATCTGGCTTCTTGTTACCGGTATCGAATTCGGTTAGGCGCGGCAAGCGCGTGGCTGCGGCTTGTGCAAAACTACCAGTATCGGGAGCCAATCGATGAGCAACGACATGTACGAACGCGGCCTCGCGCTGCGCAAGGAAGTCCTCGGCGCCGACTATGTCGAGCGATCCTTCGCCAATGCCGATGACTTCAGCCGCCCGATCCAGGAGATGTCGACCGAATATTGCTGGGGTAAGGTGTGGAGCCGCGAAGGCCTGTCGCGCCGCGACCGCAGCCTGCTCAACCTCGGCATGATCAGCGCGCTCAACCGGCCGCACGAACTGAAGCTGCACGTCAAGGCGGCGCTGACCAACGGGCTTACTCGCGACGAGATCCGCGAGATCCTGCTGCAGGTCGCGATCTATTGCGGCATGCCCGCCGGGCTCGACTCGACACGTATCGCCCGCGAGGCCTTTGCCGAGGTGGATGCCGGCAAATAGCCTGCATCCGTCCGGCGCTACGGCAATCTCGGCGTCACCGCCGTGGTGAGGCGCACCCGCCAGATGTCTCCCTTCAGCGCTTCGGTGATATAGAGATATCCGTCGTGCACGGTCACGTTGGTGGTGCCCTTGCCGGCTTCGGGCGGCAGTTCGACCCGGCCGAGATAGCGCCCGGTCGGCCCGGCCACGCCGATCGCGCCGTCGCCGAAATTGGCCCACCACAGCCGCCCCTCGGCATCGGTGGTCATCCCGTCGGGCCCCACGCCGCCTTCGGTGCGCAGATAGGTCCAGCTGGTGAGATAGGGCGCCGGCTTGTTCGCCGGCGGCAGCACGATGATGCTCTTGTCTGCATAGAGCCCGACGAACAGCCGCGTCCCGTCAGGCGACAGCGCGATCCCGTTGGGGAAGGGCAGATGATCGGCCAGGATGCGCGGCTCGCTCTTCTCGCCCGGCGGAAGATAGATCACCATGCCATCGGGCTCGAGCCGCGTCGCCGTGACGCGCGCGGTCATGTAGAGCCCGCCATCGCCGTCGAAGACGAGATCATTGGCACCGACGATCGGCTTGCCCTCGACCATCGCGGCCCGCACCGTGAGCGTTCTGGTGCGCGGATCGAAGATCAGCAGCCCGCGCTGCGCATCGGCGACGAACAGACGGCCATCGGGGTGGAAACGCGATCCGTTCGCCTGCCCCTCGGTCTTCGCGACCGTCCGGCATTGGCCGTCGACGACCTGCAGGATGGCGCCGCCGCGATAGTCGACCGTCCACAGCGTCCCGTCGCGATCGAAATTCGGCCCTTCGACGAACACGCCGCACTGCGCGACGCGCTCTACCCGGCACGCGCCGCACAGGGATGCCAGGCCGTTTAGCGTGTCCGACCCGTCTGCGGCGGCGGCGTGCCCCGCGGCAAGCATCGTCGCCATGGCGACCATCTTCCTGACGACGCCCATCCCCATCCAGCCTCTCCTCCCGATTGGCTAGATACCGGTATCAGTCTCCATGTGAGGTAGCAAATGCCCGATCGGCATGATCAAGCACTGGCGCGATGCACGATCTCGAAACCCAGGTCGACGGAGCTGATCGGCAGTTCCTCCTGCCCGACGCGCGCGAGCAGCATCTTCGCGCTGCGCTGCCCGATCTCGTACCGCGGCAGGCGCAGGGCTGTGATCGCCGGGTTGACGAAGCGCATCAGATCGAGGTCATCGAAGCTCGCCAGGGCCAGTCGGCCAGGTACCTTCCAGCCACGCCGGTCGCAATCGAACAGCGCGCCGACGGCCAGCACGTCTCCGGCGCAGAACAGGGCATCGGTATCGGGCATGCTGCGCTGAACATATTCGACGGCCTCGGCACCCCCGACGAATCCGCGCGATACGGCGATGGTCAGGCGCGGATCGAAGGGCCGCCCCAATTCCTCCAGCGCGTCGCGAAACCCGAGTTCGCGCTCGGTCGCGCGCGGATTGTGCGCCAACCCGGCGAAGACGATCCGGCGATATCCCAGCCGCGCGAGATGCAGGGTCATCGCCTTGGAGGCGGCGCGGTTCGAATAGCTGACGACCATGTCGATCGGTTCGGCGGGGATGTCGCCGCTTTCGACGACCGGCACACCCGCCGCGCGAATCATGCGCGCCGCGGTGGCGCTGTGCCGGGTACCGTGCAACACCAGGCCCGCCACGCGCTGCGCGAGGAAAGTCGCGATGACTCGCTCTTCCTCTTCCGCATCATCGCCGCTTTCGGCCACCATCAGCTGGAAACCGGCCGGCCGCAGCACGTCCGAAATGCCCTTCATGGTTTGCGCGAAGATCGAGTTCTCGAGGCTCGGCAGCACTAGCCCGACGATGGTCGAACGGCTCGACGACAGGCTGCGCGCAACGTGATTGTGCACGTATCCGAGGTCGGCAACGGCCTTCTCCACCCTCGTGCGCAAGGCTTCCGTCACCATGTCCGGCTTGTTGAGCGCGCGCGACACGGTCATGCGGGAAACCCCCGCGCGCGCGGCGACTTCGCGCATGCGCACTCCGGTTATCATAGGCGATTTGCTGGCTGGCACGCCAAAGCTCCTGCACTGATCGCGCGACACTAGCAATCGACGATCCGTGCGGTCCAGCGCCGATACGATACGGCTTGTCACGCCATTCCCCTGCCTCTAGAGGCTTGATACCGGTAACTAGATCAGCAGGCGGGAATGGGGACGGCTTCGGGGGCCATATCGCGGTGGGTCGCGGCGACATCGTTCGACGATCTCCCGGCAGACGTCATCGCCAGCACGCGACTGCGCGTGCTCGATGTCATTGGTTTGTCGATCGCGGGCGGGCAGACACCGTTCGGTGCCTCGGTGCGCGCCTCGGCATCGCTCTATCCGGGCGACGAGGCACGGCTATGGGGAAGCGCCGTCAGGACCAGCGTCGCCGGGGCGGCTTTCGTCAACGGCGCGCTGTCCCAGGCGCTCGAATATGACGACACGCACAATGAATCGATCGTGCATATGAGCAGTCCGTCGGTCGCTTCAGCGCTCGCGCTGGGCGAAAGGCTCGGCAGCAGCGGCCGGGACGCCATCGTCGCCGTCGCGATCGGCAACGAGATCAGCGCGCGCGTCGGCAGCGTCACGCCGCAGCAATTCCACAAGCGCGGCTTTCACCCTTCCGGCCTGTTCGCGCCCTTCGGCGTCTGCTGGCTCGCCGGCCGTCTGCTCGGGCTCGACACGGCGCAAATGGCGAACGCGGCAGGGATTACCGGCAGTTTCGCCGCGGGCCTGATCCAGTGCTGGGTGGATGGGACGCAATCAAAATTCCTTCACCCCGGCTGGGCCGCGCAGAGCGGCATCGCCGCGGCAGTGCTCGGCCAGAACGGCGTGACCGGGCCCGCGGAGATATTCGAAGGCCGGTTCGGCCTGTTCGCCTCGCATCTTCAGGACCCGGACAGCGCGCCGGCGTTCGGGCGGCTGACCGACGGGCTCGGCACGCGCTGGGACAGTCGCGACGCCTCGTTCAAGCCCTATCCGGTCGCGCATGTCATCCATCCCTATATCACCGCCGCGCTGCGCCTGCGCGAGCGGCACGCGCTGGCGCCCGACGATATCGCGCGCGTGATCTGCCCCGTCGCGCCCTATATCGTCGGCATCGTGTGCGAGCCCGCCGCGGAGAAGCGCCGCCCGCTGACCGATTCGCACGGCCGGGTCAGCCTGCCCTACACCATCGCCGAGGCGCTGGTGCTGGGGCGCATCGGCAAGCAGGCCTATGCCCCCGCCTCGCTCCGCGACCCCGCGATCCTCGCGCTGACCGACCGCGTCGAGGTCGTGGTCGATCCGGCGATGCCCGGCAGCCAGCAATTCAAGGGAGTGGTCGTGATCGAAACCCGCGACGGCCGCCGACTGGAGGAAGTGGAGGAGCATAATCGCGGATCGGCTCGCAACCCGATGATCGACGCGGAGATCGAAGCCAAGTTTCGCGAGAATGTCGATGGCGTGCTGGACGACGCCCAGGCTGGCCGCATCGTCGACGCCGTGATGCGATTGGACCAGGTCGACAGCGTCTCGGCGATCACCGCGCTGACGGTGCCCGCATGACCGGGCGGTCGCTCGCGGGACGCACCGCGCTCGTCACCGGCTCGCTCGGCGGCCTCGGCCTCGCCATGGTGCGCGGCCTCGCCTCGGCCGGCGCGACGATCGTCCTTTCCGGCATCGAACCGGCGGCCGAGGCGGAGGACAGGCGCGCCGCGCTGGCCGCGGAATTCGCCGTCGAGGCGCGGTATCTCCAGGCCGATCTTGCCCGGTCGGAGGAAGTGTGCTCGCTGATCGAACACGCCTCGGCGATCGGCCCGATCGACATCCTGATCAACAATGCCGTGGTGCGGCATTTCTCCCCGCTCTGCGACTTTCCGCTGGATCGCTGGAACGAAGCGCTGGCGGTGAACCTCACTGCCGCCCTCGTCGCTACTCAGCAGGTGCTCCCCTCGATGCGCGCGCGCAATTATGGGCGCATCTTCAACATGACCTCGGTCTACGGCTCGCGCGCGGTGGTCAACCGGATCGATTACGTGACGACCAAGACCGCGCTGCAAGGCATGACCCGCGCGGTCGCGCTCGAGGTCGCGGGAAGCGGCGTCAGCTGCCATGCGCTCACCCCCGGTTCGGTCCTGACCCCGATATGGGAGGAGCGGGTGACGCGGATGATGCAGGACGAGGGCATCGATCGCGGCACGGCGGAACGGCGCTTTCTGGAGGGCAAGCAGCCCAGCGGTCGGTTCGTCGCCGCGGAAAGCGTTTCGGCGCTCATGCTTCTGCTGTGCGGACCGGTCGGCGAGGACATGAACGGAGCGATTCTGCCGATCGAGGGCGGATGGCTGGCCCGGGCATGAGGGCTGCGACATGGAGAATGGAATGACGACGAGTTCAGTGCTTGGTTTCATTGGTCTGGGCAGCATGGGCAGCGCGATGGCGCCACGACTGGTTGCCGCCGGGCACGATGTCATCGGCTTCGACCGGACCGAGACGGCGTTGGCGACGTTCGTCGCGGCCGGCGGGCGGGGCGCGGAGTCGGTCGAGGCCGTTGCCGCGGGGGCGGATATCGTGTTCGTCAGCCTGCCCACGCCGCAGATAGTGCGGGACGTCGCCGTCTCGCTCGTCGCGGGTGCGCCGCGCATCGTCATCGACCTGTCGACGACTGGCCCGAAGATGGCGGCAGAGGTGGCGAACGAGCTGGCCGGAGCGAACATCGCCTGGGTCGACGCACCGGTGAGCGGCGGACGCGGCGGGGCGCTGGCGGGGCGGCTGTCGCTGATGGTGGCGTGCCCGCCCGGAATCTGGGATGAGGTGCGCCCGCTGCTCGACACGTTCGGCAAGACCTTCCATGTCGGCGACAAGCCGGGTCAGGCGCAGACGATGAAGCTGGTCAACAATTCCCTGTCGGTCGCCGCACTGGTCGCGACGTGCGAGGGCATGGCGATGGGCGTGAAGGCGGGCCTGGACCCGCATGTGATGCTCGACGTGCTCAATGCGTCGAGCGGCCGGAACAGCGCGACCACGGACAAGATGCCGCGCGCCGTGCTGCCGCGCAGCTTCGACTTCGGCTTCGCGACGCAATTGTCGCTGAAGGACATGAAGCTGTGCCTCGACGAAGCCGAGGCGATGGGCGTGCCGATGCTGATGGGCAATACCGCGCGCACCATGCTGACCATCACTCAGGCGCGATTCGGCGGCGACGCGGACTTCACCAACATGGCGCGCGTGGTCGAGGAATGGGCCGGCGTGGAGATCGATGGCAGGCAGGCGCGATGAGCACTGAATCGACCTTCGAAATCCATGCGGTCCGCTACGCCCATCATGATCGCAACGCCGCCGAGAATTTCCTCGGCGGCGATCCTCACGACCTGCCGATGCCGCTGGATTATTTCGTCTGGGCCGTCATCGGACCGCACAAGACCTATATCGTTGATACCGGGTTCGACATGGTCGCCAGCCGGACGCGACAGCGGCGCCTCGTCCGGCCGGTGGAAGAAGGGCTGAGGGCGATCGGGATCGATCACGCGGCGGTCACCGACATCATCATCTCGCACATGCATTTCGACCATGCCGGTAACCGCGAGCTGTTCCCGGCGGCGACCTATCACCTCCAGGACAGCGAAATGGCCTATTGCACCGGCCGGTGCATGTGCCACCCGATGCTCAACCATCCGTTCGAGCCCGCCGACGTGCAATCCATGGTCGGCAAGGTGTTCGACGGGCGCGTCCGCTTCCATGACGGCGACAGCCAGATCGAGCCCGGGTTGACGGTCCACCGCGTCGGCGGCCATTCGCGCGGCCTGCAGATCGTGCGGGTGAAGACGAAGCGCGGCTGGGTGGTGATCGGGTCGGACGCGTCCCATTTCTACGCGAATTTCGAGCAGTATCGGCCGTTCCCGGTCGTCGACAGCGTGGCGGACATGCTCGCCGGCTATGATCGGATGCGGGAGCTCTCCACGACCATCCGCCACATCATTCCCGGCCATGATCCCCTGGTGCTGGATCGCTATCCGCGATCGCTGCCGGGCATCGCCGATATCGTGCGGCTCGACGAGACGCCGACCGACTATTGAGCGAGGGCTTGCCGGTGGACATCGACAGCACGACACCGCGGGGCTGGCGCCAGCTCGACCTGAACGACCCGTTCCTGACGCGCGTCGGGCCGATGTTCATCGCCGATTCCTTCGCCGGCGACGAAAACGAGCCGGCCCGCTTCGCCATCCGGATCGAACCGCATCACTGCAATTTCGCCGGCACCTGCCATGGCGGGATGATCGCGACCATGCTCGACATATCGCTCGGTCGGGGCATGGCGGCGCTGACCGGAGGCGGCCACGCCCCGACCGTCACGCTCACCATCGATTTCATGCGGGCCGCGAACCTCGGCGACTGGCTCGAATCGCGGGTACGGATCCTGCGCCGCACGCGCAGCATGGTGTTCTGCGACGCCCTGCTGATCGGCCCGGCGGGTGCCGTCGCGCGGGCCAATGCGGTATTCAAGCTGCCGGGGCCGCCCCGCCCCGTTACGGGTCACTCGTGAAACCGGACCGTCTCGTCGAGCGCGGCGCGGCCGATGCGGTAGTCCGAGATCGGCGACGTCGGGTCGGAATAACCGAACGAGATGCCGAACAGCAGCTTGAGATCGTCGCCGATGCCGAGCGCGCGGCGCACATCGGCGGCAAACATGCCGAGAAAGGTCTGCGGGATGCCCCCGAGCCCGTGCGCGACCAGCGACAGCAGCAGCGTCTGACCATACATGCCCAGGTCGCCCGCCGCCCGCACACTGTCTCCCACGACGGGCATGAACAGCAAGGCCACATGCGGGGCGTCGAAGAAGGTGAGATTGCGCGCCGCGCTGAACCGACCGTCGCCATGATTTTCGCGAGCGATCCCGAGCGCGGCGAAATAATCCGCTGCCTGCGCGTCACCGCGCTGTCCCGACGCGCCGGGATAATGTTTCCGGTCGAACGAAAAATCGGGCGAGAACTGGCCTCGAGTGAACGCATCGAGCAGTACGGCCGAGAGGCGGTCGCGCGCCGCGCCCGAGACGATATGCGTTTCCCAGGGCTGGGTGTTGCAGTTCGAGGGGGCGAGCTGCGCGTCGGCGAGCACCTCGCGGATGATGCCGTCCGGCACGGGTTGCGGCAAAAAGGCCCGGACGGAGTGGCGCTTGCGCACCACCTCCCCAAAACTCGTCATCGGCTTGCCCTCCTTTGGGATTCACGTCGGATAGAATGAAAGGCGCGGCAATGAACGATCGTCCCATCGCCGTGGTGATCGGCGGCGCCAACGGCATCGGCGCGGCCTGTTGCCGGGTCATGCACGCTCGCGGCTGGGCCATCGTCATCGCCGACCGCGACATCGCCGCCGGCGAGACCCTGGCCGAGGCACTCGGCGGAACCGCCCACACCCTCGACGTGACCGACATCGACGCGATCGAGGCACTCGCCGAGCGGATCGACCGGGATGTCGGTCCGGTAACCGCGCTGGTCGTGTCGTCGGGCATATTCCAGGCGAACGAGCCGATCGAACAATCGCCCGCCGACCTCTTCGACCGGATCATGGCGGTCAATCTGCGCGGCGCCTATCATGCCAACCGAGTCTTCGGCGCGCGCATGGCCGCGCGCGGACGCGGCAGCATCGTCAACATTGCCTCCGTCACCGGCCATGGCTCGACTCCGCTAAATATCTATGGCCCGGGCAAGGCGGCCATCATCAATCTGACCAGGAGCCTCGCCGGCGAATGGGGCCAGCGCGGCGTGCGCGTGAATTCGGTCTCGCCCGGCGTCACGCTCGTCCCACGCATCGTCGAGCGCAAAAGATCGGGCGACCGTTATCCGCCCGATCTCGACGCCCGGATGGCGCTCGGCCGCTGCGTGGAGCCGGCCGAGGTCGCGGAGGTGGTGGAATTCCTCGCATCCGGGCGCGCCTCCGGCGTCACCGGTACCGATCTCGTCGTCGATTGCGGGTGGATGACGGGCAGCCTGTGGGCCGCCTATGGCGGGCTGCGCTAGCACCTGCCCCGCTATCCGGCGGCCGGCACGGTCAACCGCATCAGATCGTCGATCCCTGCGAGGTTCTCGACATCGTCGATCGCCGCGATCATCCGCGCGACCCGTTCCTCGCCCAGCACCGGGTCGCCGAGCAGGTGGACCTTGTGGCGCATCTCCGCGTCGGTCATCGGATAGTCGATCGATCCCTTGGGATGATCGACCTGACTTTCAGCCCGCGCGCCGCCCGAAGTTTCCGCGACCAGATGGCAGGATACGCCGCGCGGGAGCGTATCGTCGGGCACCACCTCGAGCAGATCCGACAGGCGCAGGATCTCGGCGTCGCCGAGCTTCTCGTTCTGATATTGGGGAAAGAACGCCGCGCCCTCGATCAGCGCCACCGCGACCGAATAGGGCAGGCTGACCTGCGCCTCGTGATAGGTCTTTGGTCGCGTGTTGAGATGATAGTGCGCCCAGGTCGGATGGCGGCGCATCGTCATCCTGGTGATCGCCGAGACCGGCTCGGTCAGCTGGCCACGCACCGCCAGCGCGCAATCGATCGCGTTGTGGATCGGGCGCGCGCAGGAATAAGCCTTGTATTCGATGAAGATCGGAAAATCCGAGCCGAGATCCCGCGTCAGCGCGCCGATGTCGTGCGTGTCGCTGAACGCGCGGCAGAAGCCGCGTTCGCCCTCGAAGATCGTCGCGGTGCCGGTGAAGCCGAGTCTCGCCATCTGGGCGGCGGTTACTCCGTTGCGCGCCGCCGGGCCCGGGTTGAAGCGTTTCTGCATCGACGGCCCGTACATCTCCATCAGCCCCGACGCCTGCGCCCCCGCGAGCCCGAGCGCGGAAACCGTCTGCGCCTCGTCCAGCTTCATCAGCCGCGCGGCGGCGATCGTCGCGCCGAACACGCCGCAGGTCGGCGTGGTGTGATAGCCGCGGTCGCGCAGCGAGAAGTTGGTCGCGTTGCTGGCCCGCGCCATCATCTCGCACCCGGCGACGACCGCGGCGATAAACTCCTCCCCGCTCGATCGCTCACGCTCCGCCGCCGCCAGCGCCGCCGACACGATCGGCGGGCTGAAATGGAACAGCGCCAGGATGTCGACATCGTCGAGCTCGATCGAATGGGAGGCGATGGCGTTGGCCAGCGCGGCATGGACCGCTGGAACGCGGGCACCGCTGCCAATGATCGTCGCCTCCGCACGACCCCCCACCTCTTCCGCGAACGCGGCCGACGCCCGGCCGCTGCCGGTCTGGCTGCCGCCAAGCGCGACGCCCAGATAATCGCGCACCAGCGCCTTGCAGTCGGCGATGAGGCGTACCGGAATGTCGCTCGCCTTCAGGTTCACGAAATGATGGGCTAGCGCCTCGGCGACCGTCTCACGCATTATTGTCCCCCTTTGATGACGTGAATGAAGCCCGCCGGTCAGGCCGGGATCGGATCGACATCGAGGCGCACCACGATGCCCTCCAGTTCGGGCGCGGCCGCCGGATAGCGTCGCATCACCAGCGGATCATGTCCCGGCACGATGTGATCGATGCTCGGCGCGAGCGCGCGCAGCCGGTCGAAAGCCGCCATCATGTCCCCGACGTTGAACGCGCGCGTGAAGGGCCGGTACTGGTCGAGATTCTCGTAGAAATGGGATGCGTCGGACGCGACGACCACCCAGCCGCGCCGGGTATGGACCGTCACGAACTGCAGCCCGTCGGTATGCCCGCCGGTGCGGTGCACGCGGATGCCGGGCGCGACCTCGCCCTCCCCGTCATAATGCACGACGCGTTGCGCGAAATTCAGCCGGATGATGTCGCAGACATCCTCGGGCTCATAACCATGCGAGATGCCGTGATACTGCATGTGGCGCCCGGCCACGAAGTGCATCTCGGGTTCCTGGATGTGAAATCGCGCGTTCGGGAATTTCTCGAAATTGCCCGCATGATCATAATGGAGATGCGTGATGATCACGTCGCGCACCTCGGTCGCGTCAATGCCGATCAGCGCCAGCGCCTCGACCGGGCAGCGCAGATAGTCCCGCTTGCGTTTTGCGCCCACCTCGGCGGTGAAGCCCATGTCGATCACGAAGCTTCGCTCGGCCCCGACCGCGACCCAGATGAAATAATCCATCGGCATCGGCGCATCATGCGGATCGCCACCGATGAAGTGATCGCGCCGCCGCGCGGCCCGTGTGGCATAACGCAGGGCGTAGAGGGCGTAGTCGGGCAACGCGCTCATCGGATCAGGCCGCTACCGGCTCTGGCGCAGGGACGAGGGCCCGCCCCTCCATGATCCGCCGCGCGGTGCGCCCAAGCGTCGCGCGGTGCACGATATGGGTCTGGCCGTCCCGCGCGATCACCGTCTCGGTCTCGATCACGCCCGCCGGGTGGCCGATCCGCACCTCGGTCGCATCGCGCCTGCGCGCAATTTCATGGACGATCGTCCCCGGCAGCCGGCTCGCCACGCCGGTGCAGACCGTGCTGGTGCCAGCATAGGTCTTGTGCGTCTGCTGCATGAACATCAGGCGGGAAACGAGATCGACATCCTCCGCCGCGACCGCCTTCCCGGTCTGGTCGATGCGATAGGATTGCGGCGCGCCGACCATGCCGAGCAGCGGCGTCGCCGGGCTCTCGGCCGCCGAACGGGCGGGATCGGCGATCATCCCCATCCGGTGCGCCGCGACGCCCCGGATCGTCTCGAGCAGGCCGCGCAATTGCCCGTCGGCGTCGATCCGCGCCGCCGTCTCCGTGCCGGTCAACCCGACATCGGACGCGCGAATGAAGACATGGGCGTTGCCGATATCGACCAGYGACGCCTCGATCGGACCGTGACCGGGGATATCGAACCGGTCGACCGGATTGCCGGTCGGCAGCAGGCGCCCAGTCGCGCCGCCGGCCGTATCCGAAAAGTCGATCAGGATGCGTGCGCCGCTGCCGGGAACGCCGGGGACGACATAATCGCCCCTGACCACCGGATAGCCGTCCACGACCGGCACCTCGATCGTCAGCACGCGATTCAGGTTGGTGTTGAACACGCGCACCTTCGCGCAGGGCGCGGTCGCCGGCACCAGCCCTTCCTCGATCGCGAACAGGCCGACCGCTGCCGAGATGTTCCCGCACAGGCTGTGCCAGTCGATCTCCGGCCGTTCGATCTCGACCTGCCCGAAGGTGTAGGTCAGGTCCGTGCCCGGCACCCGGGGCGGGCCGATGATCGCGAGCTTGCTCGTCAGCGGGTCAGCGCCGGCGATGCCGTCGATCTGACGCCGGTCGGGCGAGCCGAAGATGCCCAGGATCGCGCGCTCGCGCGCGACGGCATCCGTGGGCAGGTCGCCCTCCCTCACGAACACCGCGCGGCTGGTGCCGCCGCGCATCACCACGCACGGATAGGACAGCAGTTCGGGAGATGACGGCATCGCGATTCGCTTACCGACAAAGGGACGCGGGCATGGACATGGGATACCGGTAACCGAGTGCCGCGAGCCGCAGCTAATAACTTGCCGATGTGGTCGATACGATTTTGGGCATTGCGCGTCGTGCCGCCAGACGCGCTTCGAGGGGCATGCGACGGGAGAAAATGCGATGATCGGGAGCAGCGGGGGGATCGGCTTTATCGGCCTTGGAGTGATGGGAGAGCCGATGTGCCGGCATCTCGCCATCAAGAGCGGGATGAACGTCACCGGCTATGATCTCGCAAACGACCCGCTCGAGCGCCTGGCCGATGTCGGCGTCGTGAAGGCAGACACGATCGCCGACCTGGTGCGCGACGCGACGATCATCTTCGTTTCGTTGCCGAGCGGCAGGCATCTGGAGGAAGTTTGCAGCGGCGATGACGGCATATTGGCCAATGCGCGCAGTGGGCAGACCTTTGTCGATCTCGGGACCAGCCCGCTCGATATCACCCGACGCCTGGCGGAAGCGTTTGCCGCCCGGGGCGCCCGCTACGCCGACGCGCCGGTCGCGCGGACCCGCGCCGCTGCCGAACTGGGTACATTGGCGATAACCGTCGGCGCTACTCCCCAATTATTCACGATGATCGAACCGCTGCTGCGCTGCTTCGCCGCCGAGGTTACGCACTGCGGCCCGGTCGGCGCCGGACAGGTCGTCAAGATTCTCAACAATATGGTGGTGGTCGGCACGGTAATCGCCTTGTCGGAGGCCGCGGCGATCGCGAAGGGGACAGGCATCGACGCGACGACGTTGTTCGAAACCTTCGTCAAGGGATCGGCAGACAGCTTCGCGCTGCGGAACCACGGGTTGAAGGCCGTCGCGCCGGGCGCCTTTCCGGAACGCGTCTTCCCGACCGACTATATGCTCAAGGATATCGGCTATGCGCTGGCAATGGCCGGCGACGTCGGCATCGACGTGCCCGGCGCCGATTATGCCCGCACCTTGCTCGAGCGGGCATCGAGCGAGGGCCTCGGCGCGGCCTATTGGCCCGTGATCTCCACCTTCTACCGCCCGGCCGACTGAGCGGGCGCCGCGCCGGTCAGGCCGGTTTCATCACCTCGCGGAAGTCGTTGAGCGCGGCTTTCGCGGCCTGGCGCAGGAAGCCGAGGTCGGACGCGACCATCATCGCCGTCACTCCCAGGTCGATCAGCCATTTGGCCTCGTCGCTCTTCATCGACTGGACCACGGCGGAGACCGGCTTGCCATGTGCCCTGGCGACCTCGATCACCCGCTCGACCGCGTCCTTCAGCGTCGGCACGGGGTCCGTCGCGTTGCTGAGCGAGAGGCCGAGATCGCCGCGCCCGAGGAACAGCGCATCGACCCCCTCGACCGCCGCGATATCGTCGATCACGTCGAGCGCCTGCCGGTCCTCGATCATGCAGATGACGGTCGAGGTCTCATCGGCATAGCGATAATTGTCGGCCCCCCGCGCGCCATATTCGCCACCGCGGCTCGCTCCCGCGCCGCGCACCCCGCCATGATAACGCGCCCAGGATGCCACCGCGCGCGCCTTCTCCGCCGAATCGACATGCGGGCACATGATGCCGATCGCGCCGTCATCGAGCACCGACAACACGCTGTTCGCGTCAGGCCGCGCGATTCGCACCAGGCCCGCCGTGCCGAACGCGCGCGCGGCGAGCAGCGCGGTGTCGAGCGTCACGCGATCCCAGGGCGCATGTTCCTCGTCGAGCATGACGAAATCGAAGCCGTCCAGGCCAAGCACCTCGGTATTCTGAGGTGCCGGCACCTTCATGAACGTGCCGATCAGCGGTTCGCCGGCGAGAAGCCGGGCGCGGAACTGGCGGGGATCGGGGCGAGTGGCATCCATTCTTGTCTCTCCTGGATTGATGCGGCGCAATCCGGCCAGGCCTTTCGCGGCCGGCGCGAGGCCTCGTCGCCGTGCGTAACGAGCGTCGTTGAAAAATCGGTCGGCGGGGCGATCACCAGCGATCGCCCCGCCGGATCACGGCATCGGATAATCGTCGGCGTTGAGTACCCAGCCGGCCTTTTCGGAAAAATCGACGCGCGGCGGGCTGAAGATGTCGATCAGATGGCAGGGCGGCTCCGGCAGCGCCTGCGACGTGTGGATCGCGGGCGGCGGGATGACGGTCATCGACGGCGCGGTGACGCGGATCGCGGCGTCGTCGCGCCAGATCGACTTGTTGGGCACCCAGGGCCAGCGCAGATAATGCATGTAATCGCCCTGCAGGGTGAGCGAGCATTGCTCGAAATCGTCGTGGAAGTGCGGCGACATCTTGTTGGGGTCGCGCGGCTCCATCATGACCGGGATCAGGTTGATCATCATGTTGGTCGAGCGATAGATGACTCCGAACCGCCCCGGCGTGACGGGCACGTCGATGGGATAGAGGCGCAGCTTGAATCCGTCGGCCGGCGTGGGCCATGGCTCGAACGGCGGGATGTTCGGATGCGGCCGGGCATAGCTTTCCGCATTATGGCTCTTTGCCGCCAGATCGGGCGCGAGCGAGCTGAACAGGCGCAGGACCAGCCCGCCTTCCTTCACGACGATTTTGCTGTCGCCCGGCGGGATGATCGCGAGCTGATAGCTGACGTCGGACGCGCTGCCATTGTCGGTCTCGATGTCGACGCGGGTATGCCGTTCCGGGAAGAACGCCATATATTCGTCGGGCTGGCCCGAGCGCGACAGCACCGCGCCGGCCTCGGCCTCCGTATAGGACAGGATGAAATTCTGCCCGCGGCCGTACCAGGTCTTGAAGCCTTCGCCCGTTTCCTGCGGGGGGATGTCGTGAAACTCGATCACCTCCGCGCCCGCAAAGTCGGTGATCGGCGCCTTTGGCGCATCCGCCTTGGCCGTGGTCATGGTCGACCTCGGATCCTTCAGGTCATACATCGTCCGGGTCTCCTCTCGTCATTGGGTCCGGCGGTGCGGGATCATGGCGCCCGCCGGCCCGAGTCCGTCATCGGCAAACCCGACGCCTCGGGTCTTCCTGCCGATTGGCGCAAGCATACAAGGTCGAACGCCGCTTGCGAGCCGGGAGAAGCGGCTGGACTATCGTAAATGCGCAAGCTGTAGAAGGACGATGCATGCTTGGCGCCGGTCAGCCATGCGTCGGGAACAACGCCGGCCCCAGTTCGTCGACGACCTGCGACAGGACGGTTTCCGCATCGCGCGCCACCTTTCCCCACAGGGCGAAACCATGGAGCTGGCGCGAATAGGGCAGCAAACGCGTCGGCACCCCGGCGGCGCGCAGGCGCTCGGCATAAGCCTGTCCCTCATCGTGCAGCGGATCGAACCCGCAGGTGACGACGAGCGCAGGCGGCAGATCGTCGAGGCGCGCGGCATGGAGCGGCGACGCGCGCCAGTCGGCCGGATCGGCGGCGCCGAGATACTGGTCGCGGAACCAGCGCATCGTCTCGGCGGTCAGCAGATAGCCGGACGCGTTGCGGCGATAGGAATCGCTGGTCATCGAACAATCCGTCACCGGGTAGAGCAGGATCTGGGAGCGGAGCGCCGGGCCGCCCCGGTCGCGCGCCAGCAGCGCGCACACCGCCGCCAGGTTGCCACCGGCGGAATCCCCCGCAACCGCGACCCGATCGGCGCTCAGCCCGAGGGCGGCCGACTGATCCACGAGCCATTGCAGCGCGAAGAAACTGTCGTCGACCGCCGCCGGGAAAGGGTGTTCGGGCGCCAGGCGATAGTCCACCGCCGCGACCGCGATGCCAAGGCGGCAGGCGAGCGACGCGCAAAGGGCGTCGCCGGTCTCGATATCGCCGAGCACCCAGCCACCGCCGTGATAATAGACCAGCAAGGGCATGACGGCGTCGGCCGGCAGCCCGGGCGGGCGGTACAGACGGATCGGAATCGGACCGCCCGGCCCCGGCGCGGCGATATCCCGCACCAGCGTCGCCGGAGGCTCGGCGCCGAGCGCCAGCCGGGCGGCGCGCATCGCCGCACGCGCCTCCGCCAGGCCGAGTTCGTGCATCGGCCGCCGCCCCGCCGCCGCGGCCATGTCCAGCACAGCCTGGGCGTCGGGGTCGATGGCGATGTCGCCTTCCTTCGTCATCATACCCACCCCGGCTTTCGCTGTCTTGTGACCGGTACCTAGACGGGCCCGTCCGGCCTTCGCAAGGCGGCGTGCGGCCGCAAGGGGATGAATCGCGCGCGAAGGACATGGCTTTCGGCAGAGGTCGAGTGGGCCGACTGCGCCAAATCAAAGCCTCCCGGGAAGTTCAGCCTATGAATGTTCGGCTGGCGCGCTCAGATGCGCTCCTTGCGTCGCCATGGCGCATTGTTGGGACGGACGGTTTCTCCGCCGCCTTGTGAGGATCGATCGATGTCGCGTTCGGGTCGCCTGTTCCTGCTGATGACGGCCTTGATGGCCGGGCTGTCCGCGCGACCGCTGTCGGGACAGGCCGAGGGAACGACGGCGGCGCCTGCCGCGATCTCGCAGACAGCCACGCAGCTGCCCTCGCAACCCTGGCCGCAAAAGGCCAGCGATGTGCCCGCGGATCCCGAGGTCCGCACCGGCACCCTGCCCAACGGCATGCGCTACGCGATCCTGCACAACGCCACCCCGCCCGGCCAGGCCTCGCTGCGCCTGCGTATCGATGCGGGATCGCTGATGGAGAAGGACGACCAGCTCGGGCTTGCCCATTTCATGGAGCATATGGCGTTCAACGGCACGACGCACATTCCGAAGAACGAGCTGATCGCCATCCTGGAGCGGCTGGGCATGGCGTTCGGTGCGGATCTCAACGCCGCGACCAGCTTCGACCAGACCTATTATCAGCTCGAATTGCCGCGCACCAATGACGAGACGGTCGACACCGCGCTGCGCGTGATGCGCGAGCAGGTGTCGGAAGCGACGATGGGGATCAGGGAAATCGACGAGGAACGCGGCGTGATCGCCGGCGAGGAGCGCCAGCGCAACACGCCCGCGCTGCGCATCTCGCGCAAGCAGCTCGACATCCTTGCCAGGGGGCAGAAGGTCGCCTCGCGCTTTCCGATCGGCGAGCTCAAGATCGTCAGCACGGCGCCGCGAGAACGCTTCGCCGACTTTTACGACAGCTATTACCGCCCCGAGCGGGCAACGCTGGTCGCCGTCGGCGACTTCGACGTCGCGTCGATGGAAACGAGGGTCCGCACGGCCTTTGCCGACTGGCAGCCCAGGGCGCCGGATGGCCCCGACCCCGATCTCGGCACGGTCGCCGGGCGCGGGCCGGAAACGCATATCCTGGTCGAGCCCGGCATTTCCTCCGGCATTTCACTGGCCTGGGTCCGCCCACCCGATCTGCGGCCGGACACTATCGCCAAGCGGCGCCGGAACACGATCGAATATCTCGGCCTGGCGGTGCTCAACCGCCGGCTTGCCGAACTGTCGCGCACCGACGACGCGCCGTTCCTCAATGCCAATGCCCGCCAGACCGAACTGGTGCGCAGCGTAGGCGTCACCACGCTCACCGCCCAGTTCGTGCAGGGCAAATGGAAGGCCGCGCTCGAGGCCGTCGACAAGGAACAGCGCCGCCTCGTTCGCTATGGCGTGACCGATGCCGAACTGCAGCGCGAGATCACCACCTATCGCACCGCGCTCGAAAATGCGGTGAAGGGCGCGCCCACCCGCAACACGCGCGGGCTGGCCGCCGGCATCGTCGGCGCGGTCAACGACCGGGAGGTGTTCACCGCGCCCCGGACGGATCTCGACCTGTTCGAAGCAGCGGTGAAGACGCTGACGGCAGCGCAGGTCAGCGACGCGGTGAAGCCGGTTTTCAGCGGCGGCGGTCCGCTGACCATGGTGATGTCGCCCGTCGCGATCGAGGGCGGCGAGAAGGCAGTGACGGCAGCGCTGCAGGTTTCACGCGCCGTTGCGGTCGCGGCACCCGGCGCCGTTGCCAAGCTGCCCTGGCCCTATACCGATTTCGGCAAGCCCGGCACCGTCACGCAGCGCCGGGAGATTGCCGATTTGGGGACGACCATTGTCACCTTCGCCAATGGCGTGACGCTGACGGTGAAGCCGACCAGTTTCAGCAAGGACGCCATCTCCATCAACCTGCTGACCGGCACGGGCGAGCGGAACTTTCCCCCCGACACGCTCGATCCGCGCGCCACCATGATCGGCAGCCTGCAATCGGGCGGGCTGGGCAAGATGACGACCGACGAGATCAGCCGCTCGCTCAACGGCCATGTCGTCGGCACGGGACTGGCCACGCTCGGCGACAAGTTCCTGCTGAGCGGCGGCACGCGGCGCGTGGACCTGCAGCTCCAGATGCAATTGATGGCGGCCTATCTGACCGACCCAGCCTATCGCGGCCAGGCGTTCGAACAGAGCAAGGCCAATTATCCGGCAAGCTATGAGGCGACGCTGGCCGTGCCGTCGGGCGCATTCGCCGTGCAGGCGAAGCAATTGCTGGCCGGCGGCGACGCGCGCGCGGCGGTGGTGCCCCCCGACATCCTGTCGCGATGGTCGATGGAAACCGAACGACCCGGCCTGAAGGCGCTGCTGTCGGTCGGGCCGATCCATATCACCATGGTCGGCGACCTGACCGTCGACGAGGCGATCGCCGTCACCGCGACCACCTTCGGCGCGTTGCCGCCGCGCCCGGCGCCCGGCATCCCCGTACCCGGCGCCGACCAGCGGCATTTCCCCGCGCCGATGGCGGCACCGCTCCGCTTCATGCACAAGGGACTCGCCGAACAGGGGCTCGGCTATGTCGCCTGGCCGGCGACCGATGCGATCGACGATCTGACCGAGGTCCGCCGCATCGAGATGCTGGCGGCCGTCCTGAAGCTGCGCGCGCTGGACGAGATACGCGAGAAGCAGGCACTGGCCTATGCACCGGGCGTATCGGCCAGCTATTCCAACAGTTACAAGGGCTATGGCGCCATCTCGGTGCAGGCGGAGACCGCGCCCGGCAAGCTGCCTGCCTTCTTCGCGGCGGTCGATGCGATCGCCGCGAGCCTGCGCGACACGCCGATCAGCGCGGACGAGTTGAAGCGGGCACGCGAGCCGCTGGTGGAGGCGGCGCGGCGGGCGCAAAATACCAATGGCTGGTGGCTCAACCAGCTCACCTATATCGTCGACCGGCCGCAGTATATTCCACAGACGCTGACCGCGGTGCCCCAGTTCGAGGCGATGACGCCGGCCGATATCGAGGCACTGGCGCGCAAATATCTGCGGCCGGAGCTTGCCTGGAAGGCGGAAGTCGTGCCCGAGCCGCCGGCCGGACCGGGCGCCGGCTGAGGCGCGCGGGGTCAGCCCAGCAGGATGGCCGATCCGGTAAAGGGCAGCACCAGATCATAGCCCGCCGGCGGGGGCGTTATCGGCGTCTCGGCCGAGGTACCGAACTGCGTCACGCCCGCGCCGAGATGCGCCGCCAGATCGTGCCGGCCGCCGGCGAAATCGAACGGACGGCTGTCGATCAGGCGCGCGGAAAAGACGTTGGTGCCGATCAACGGCACCGACGAACCCGCCACCGTCGTTCCCACCACCAGGCTGGCGCGGCGAAAGGTCGCGATCCGCTCGCCCAGCGCAAAGGAGGCGGGATCGTCAAAGGTCCCGGCCGGTCGACGCTGCAGATAGAGCGAGAATTGCCCGACCGGATCCACCCCGAGCGACAATGCGCCATTGTCGACCGCCTTCGCGTCGAACGGCCGGGCGGCGAAGGTGAAATGCGCGGTGGTCTCGCTGCGCGGGCCGTCGAACAACGGCACGTCGAGGAACGGCAGATGGAGGAAATAGCCGAAATCGGCGAGCGTGCCGTCGGGGGTGCGGTAGAAACGGCCCGTGACATACCAGGCGAGTTCGGCGGGGAGCAGAGCGGTCATGCGGCGATCCTGCGGTAAGGCGACCGCTTCATTCTGGCCTATCCGTGACGCAGCCGTCGACAGGGGATGCCACCATCGTTGAGGCTATGCTTCAGACTCCCGGGCGTCAGATCTTTGCCGCGAACAGCAACCGCCCCGGCCCGAGCCGGTCGAACACATAGTCGATCTGCGCTTCGCCGAATACGAAGCACCCGTCGCTCCGGCCCAGCATCGGCTGGACCAGCAGCAGCTCGGGGTTGGCGTACCAGGCACTGTGGATGACGATCGCGCGGTCTTCCGCATTGCTGTTGGTCGGATCCAGCCCGAGCAATCGCTGCGAGGCACCGTGATCGCCGACATAATAATCGGAGGTGAGGAAACTGCCCTCGGACGAGCAAAGCGAGCCATCGTCGTTCGAGAAATGTTGCAGCCAGCCGCTGTGATCCGGATCGGAACCCTTGCCGTGGGTCACGAGGAAGCTGGTGGTGGCACCGTTGCGCAGATCGACCAGATAGAAGCGCGGCTGGGAGGACGGCGCGCTGAAATCCACGATGGCCACGCGGTCGTCGAACTCGATCCGGTCGCGATGCCGGTCGAGCGCAACCAGCGCCTGGCCGAGCAGGGCTGGCCGGACCTTGCACGGCGCGGCGATCGGCGGAAAGTCGCCCAATGCCGCCGCGGCGGCGGCGCCGAGCGGATCGGGCAGCACCAGCGCAGCGGTCAGCGCGCCGACGACGCCCGCGCCCGTCCGCAAGATCGTGCGCCGCGTGGGCGTCGCTTCTTCATCCCGCAATGACATGCCTCGACGGTCTTCCTCTGCGCAGGCTATCAGATTTTTCCCGTCAATTCCCGACCAAAGTGACGGCACCAAATCACGCCATGGCCGTTGACGCCTCGAAGGGGGAACGCGCGACGACGAGGTGCTCATGCCGTTATCCCGGAGTTCGATCTGGTCGCTTGCCGCGGCGCTCCTCCTTGCCTGGACCGCGACGCCGGCGCGCGCGGCCGACGGCGCCCCGTTCACCAGCGACATGGTCGCCGCGCTCGAGCCGGGCCAGTTCCTCTGGAACGACGCCGGTGGCACGGGCGACATCCGGATCCTGGTCAGCATCCCGTTGCAGCGCATCCATGTCTATCGCGGCGAGACGCTGATCGGCCTGTCCCCGATCTCGAGCGGGGCGCCCGGCTTCGACACGCCCGTCGGCGACTTCACCATCCTGGAGAAGGACGCGAAGCACCGTTCCAACCTTTATTCGGGCGCGCCCATGCCCTTCATGATGCGCCTCACCTGGGACGGGATCGCGATCCATGCCGGCCGGAACCCCGGCTATCCCGATTCCCATGGCTGCGTCCGCGTGCCCATCGCCTTCGCCAGAAAGCTCTATGGCGTGATCGGGCTCGGCACGCGGGTAGTCGTCACCGACGATTATGCCGATCCCCTGTCCGTCGAGCCGGTGATCGACGCGCCAGTGGCGGCACCCGAGACGGTCTCCCCCGAAATGACGCGCGGCGCTGCAACATCGACGATCGCCTGGACGACACGCGCGCCGTAGCGGTTCGATCAATTTCTCTCGCCGGAATCCCCTAGCCGCATTGCCATCGGCGTTGCATCAATTCATGTTGCGACGCACAATCGATCAAATGATGCGCAAAGGGGACAGTGCGTGAACGATTCCGGCATGACCGACATCGATGCGATCGACTATCGCATCCTCCGCGAACTGGCGAGCGACGGCCGCGCCTCCGACGTCGCGCTGAGCGAACGCGTACATTTGTCGAGCACCGCCGTCGCCCGGCGGCGCAAGATCCTGGAGGAACGCGGCGCGGTGCGCGGTTATTCCGCCGATCTGGACATGGCGCGGCTTGGCTTCGGCATCGTCGTGATCGTGATGATCGAACTGAGGTCCCAGGCCGAAAACGTGCTGATGGAGTTCGAGACCGCCGTCGTGAAATGCCCGTCCATGTCCTATTGCAGCTTCGTCTCGGGCAATGTCGACTTCCTGATGATCATCCATGTGAAGTCGTTCGAGGATTACGACCGGGTCTATCGCAGCGAACTGTCCATGCTGCCGCATGTCGCCAAGATCCGCAGCAGCTTCGTCATGCGCGAAGTGGCGCAGCGATCGGTTCCGCCCGTCTTGCTCAAGGGCCCGGCCTGAGCGAGCGATTCGGACCGGATTCGGTGGTAACGCGGGAATCGGGCTAGCTGACGAGTGGTGGCGCCCGGAACCAGCGCTCGATGCACAATTCGTGAAAGAATCTACGCAAACATCGTCAATCTGCGCGTGAAAATAGCGACATCTCCTATCTGAACTCTGCTAATCTTGCGTCAGGGCAATTCCGCAGAGAATTGCCTCACCAGGGAGACTGCACTGCGCGAGTCATATTCGGGGCGCTGACCATCAGGTCGGCGTCGCAGGTGAGGTGCGCGCGACATACATCGGCCAGTAACTATAGCGTTCAATGACAATGTTCCGAAAAGGGACAGAGTGAAGGGAGAGGTTGCCCAGGGAGTAACAATAATCGGGGGCGACCATGACAATTTCATTCAGCGCGAACACGACTTCCGACCGCCGGCTTTTCAGGCGACATAGCCTTTCGACCGCCGGGATTCTGGCACTGGCGATCGTCGCCATGCCCGGCATCGCCAATGCGCAGACAGCGCCGGCGATGATGGCAAGCGTCGAGGACAAGGCACCGGCGGCCGGCGACACGGCACCGGTCGACACCGTCGTCCAGGACCAGTCAGCGGCCGGAGAGGCGCCCCAGGAGGAGATCACCGTCACGGGATCGCGCATCGTGCGCGACGGCTATGATGCCCCGACCCCGGTCAGCGTGATCAGCAGCAAGGAATTGCAGGCCGAGGCGCCGGCCAACATCGCCGACTTCGTCAACACGCTTCCCTCGGTACGCGGCAGCTCGACCGCGGCGAACTCGAACGGCTCGCTCAGCAACGGCCTGGCCGGCGTCGCGTCGGTCAACCTGCGCAACCTGGGGTCGCAGCGCACCCTGGTGCTGTTCGACGGCCAGCGCTCGGTCGCCTCGGCGACCAGCGGCGTGGTCGACGTCAACACCTTTCCCCAGGCGCTGGTCGAGCGGGTCGAAGTGGTGACCGGCGGCGCCTCCTCCGCCTATGGCTCGGACGCCGTTTCGGGTGTCATCAACTTCATCCTCGACAAGAAATATACCGGCATCAAGGGCAGCTACGAATATGGCGTCACCACCTATAGCGACGGCCCGAACCACAAGTTCACGCTGACGGCCGGCACCCCCTTTGCCGGTGGCAAGGGTCATGTCCTGGTCAGCGGCGAATATTTCACCCAGAAGGGCATCCAGTCGATCGACCGCGACTGGAACGACAGCGGCTTCTTCCAGATCGACAACCCCGCCTATAGCGAGACCGCGTGCAAGGACGCGCTGGCTTCGACGATTTGCTATCCGGCGCGCCTGATCCAGGGCGGGATCGGCACCGGCCAGTTCACCGAAGGCGGCCTGATCAGCACCGGGCCGTTCAAGGGCGTCTATTTCGGCCAGGTCGATCCGGCGACCGGCAAGGCCTCCGTCAATAATTTCGTGTTCGGCCCTTCCAATGGGCAATGGATGGTCGGCGGCGATTATCTGATCGGCCGCGAAGGCCATGTCAGCAGCGCGACCCTGCTGCCATCGGAGGACCGCAAGAGCGGGTTCGGCCGGATCTCCTATGAATTCTCGCCCGCGTTCGAGCTGTACGGCCAGATGGCGTACACCCGCTACCAGGGCCAGAGCTATTACCAGCAGACGCCGACCACGGGCGTGACCATCCAGATCGCGCCGTCCGCGACCAATGGCGGGCTGGTCAACGCCTATCTGCCGACCAGCTTCCTCAACCAGGTCAACGCCTATAACGCGAACCCCGCGAACACGACGAAGGTCACCACGGCCACGATCGGGACCAGCAATATCGGCATCCCGCCCCAGGGCAGCGACAATACCCGCGAGGTGTTCCGCTACGTCGTGGGTGCCAGCGGCGATTTCAGCCTGTTCGACCGCGAGCTGCACTGGGACGCCTATTACCAGAAGGGCATCACCAAGACCAACGAGCTGCTGACCAACGCCTGGAACATCGATCGCATGGCGCTGGCCACCGACGCGGTGGTGGCGCCGGCCGGCAACGCGTCGGGCATCGCCGCCGGCACCATCGTCTGCCGGTCGCGCCTGACCGCCGCCAATGTCAACAATGGCTGCGTGCCGATCAACCGCATCGGCGTGGGCGGCGTTTCGCCCGAGGCGCTGGCCTATGTCCTGTATGACGGCCTGCAACCGCTCCGGAAGCAGACGCTGAAGCAGGACGTGGCGGCGTTCAACCTGTTCACCAACAACCTGGTCGATCTCTGGGCCGGCCCGATCTCGCTCGGCTTCGGCGGCGAATGGCGTCAGGAATCGGTGACCGGATCGGTCGATCCGCTGTTCCAGCCGCGCGTCGCCAATGGCGTGACCAGCGGCACCTGGATCTACGGCAACTATCTGCCCACCTTCGGCAAATATAATGTGAAGGAAGCCTATCTCGAGACCATCGTGCCGCTGTTCAAGGGCGCGGATTTCAACGGCGCCTTCCGCCTGACCGACTATTCCACCTCGGGCACCGTCAGCACCTGGAAGGCGGGCGTGACCTGGCAGCCGATCCGCGACGTCAAGTTCCGCGGCACCATCTCGCGCGACATCCGCGCGCCCAACCTGGGTGAGCTGTTCGCGCCCGGCACGGGCCGCACCAATACCGTCAACGTGCCGGTCCCGAATGGCACGCGCATCGACCAGCGCGTCGACCAGTTCAACGAATCCACCGTCGGCAACCCGGCGCTCAGCCCGGAAGTCGCCAAGACCTACGGCGTCGGCGCGATCTTCACGCCCAGCTTCATCCCCGGCCTCGCCTTCTCGGTGGACTATTTCCAGATCAAGCTCAGCGGGGCGATCGCCAATATCGGTGCCCAGACGCTGGTCACGCAATGCTATGAACAGAGCAATGCCGCAGCTTGTGCCGCCATTTCCACCACCGGCGGCCGTGGCGTCACCACCACCGGCCTGCTCATCACCAGCATCGAGCTGAAGCCGACCAATTTCGTCGGCATCGAAGCCAAGGGTATCGATTTCGAGGCAAGCTATCGCAAGCCGATCGGCCCCGGCGCCCTGACGCTGCGCGCGCTGGTGACCAAGAATATCAGCCTCTACACCGACAATGGCGTCGACGTGCCGACCGAGGCAGCCGGCCAGAATTCGGGCAGCCTGCCCGACTGGACCTATCGCCTGACCGCCGGATACGATGTCGGGCCCTGGGGCTTCCAGCTGGTCGGCCGCGGCGTGAGTGGCGGCGTGTACGACAACAGCTATATCGTCTGCAGCACGGATTGCCCGGTCTCGACCGTGGCGAACCGCACGGTGAACCGCAACGACATCGCCGGTGCGATCTATGTCGACCTGCAGGTCAATCACGAGTTCGAGATTGCCGGCGCCAAGACCACGGCGTTCCTGTCGATCAAGAACCTGCTCGATACCGATCCGGTGCTCGTCGGCAACGGCCCGACCGGCAACAATACCCCGGCATATCCGCAGACCAACCGCAACCTCTACGATGTCCTCGGCCGCGTGTTCCGGGTCGGCGTCCGGTTCGATTTCTAAACCCCAAGACCAGAAAAGATCAGGAGAATTTCAACATGAAGAAGATGGTTGGATTGACGGTCGCCTTGCTGTCCACCGCGCTTTACGTTCCCACCGCCGCCAACGCCCAGGCCAAGCCTGCGCTCAAGGCAGCGGCCGCCGCAAACGTCGATGCCCATGCCAAGCTGGTGCAGGAGATGGTCGACTCGATCTACAGCTTCGCCGAGCCGGGCTTCCAGGAGTTCAAGACCTCCGAATACATCACCGGCATCCTCGAGAAGGAGGGCTTCAAGGTCACCCGCGGCGTGGCGGGCATCCCGACCGCCTTCACCGCGACCTGGGGCGAAGGCGGCCCGCTGATCGCCTTGGGCAGCGACATCGACGGCCTGCTCGGCCTGTCGCAAATGCCGGGCACGCCGAAGATCACGCCGATGGTGCCGGGCGCGCCGGGGCATGGCGAAGGTCATAACAGCGGCATGCCGCTGATCGTCGCCGCGGCGATCGCCGCCAAGGACGTGATGATCAAGAACAACATCAAGGGCCGGCTGATGATCTGGCCGGGCGTCGCCGAGGAGCTGCTCGCGACCAAGGCCTATTATGTCCGCGAAGGCCTGTTCAAGGGCGTCGATGCCTCGATCTTCACGCATGTCGGCAATCGCTTCGGCACCGGCTATGGCGAGATGGGCAATAACGGCATGGTCTCGGTGGAATACAGCTTCCACGGCAAGACCTCGCATGCCGCCGGCGCGCCCTGGGCGGGCCGCAGCGCGCTCGACGGGGTCGAGGTGATGGACATGGCGTGGAACATGCGCCGCGAGCACCTGCCGCTCACCCAGCGCTCGCACTATGTCATCACCAATGGCGGCGGGCAGCCCAACGTCGTGCCGGGCGAAGCATCGGTCTGGTATTATTTCCGCGAACAGACCTTCGATTCGATCCGCAAGCTCTACGAGACGGGCAACACCATCTCCGAAGCCGCGGCGATGGCGACGGGCACCACGGTCACGCGGCGCGTGCTCGGCTATGCCGCGCCCAATTTTGGCAACAAGCCGATGGCCGAGGCCGCCTATGCCAATATCAAGGCAGTCGGCATGCCGAAATGGACCGCCGACGACCAAGCTTTCGCCAAGGCCGTGCAGGAGAGCAACGGCCTGAAGGTCCAGCCGCTGTTCGACACGATCGCGCCGCTCTCCACGCCGGAGACGCGCGGCCCCTCCAATGGCGGCGGCTCGGACGATATCGGCGACATCATGTGGACGGTGCCGACGATCACGATCGGCTTCCCCTCCAACGTGCCCAGCACGATCGGCCATAACGTCACCGCGGCGATCGCGATGGCGACCCCGATCGCGCACAAGGGCGCCGTGGCGGGCGCCAAGGCGGTGGCGATGACGGTGCTCGACCTGATGACGACGCCCAAGCTGATCGCCGACGCCAAGACCTATTTCAACACGGTGCAGCAGAAGGACCAGAAGTACGATCCGGTGCTGACCGCGGCGGACAAGCCGGCGATCGACCTCAACACCCAGCTGATGGCGCAGATGCGGCCGCAGATGGAGAAATTCTATTACGATCCGACCAAGTACAGCAGCTATCTCGAGCAGATGGGGGTCAAATATCCGGCGGCCGCTTCGCCGCCGCCGCCTGCCGCGAAGTAACGCCCGCGTCCCCAGCCGTCATGCCGGACTTGTTCCGGCATCCATCGTCCCGCAGACACCGCAGTCGTTGCGCGCGCGGAACCATGGACCCCGGAACAAGTCCGGGGTGACGGTGGAGGGGTTACCGACACAGATCACCCCCTCCTATCGGAACAGGTCCATGAACAAGGCGAAGCTGCTCACTTCCTCGCTCGGCGCGATCTGCCTGGTCGCGCTCTCCCCATCCGCCATCGCGCGCCCGGCCGACCCGCCGGCAAAGGGCGCCTCGCTGCCCGCGCGCGTCGATGGTTTCATCCCCTATTATTTCGATGCGGCGAAGGGCCGCGTGCTGCTCGAAGTGCCGATGTTCGACGCGGACGTGCTCTATTACGTCTCCGCCGCGACCGGCGGCGGATCGGTCGAGCTGCCGTTCGATCGCGGCGTGATGGACAGCGCGGTGATCCGCTTCACCCGCGTCGGCGGCAAGGTGCTGGTCAACGAGCAGAATCTGCGCTTCCGCTCGCTCAACGGCGATGCCGCGCATGCGCAGGGCGTGGCGGACAGCTTCCCCACCTCGACCCTCGCCGCGCTGCCGATCGAGTCCGAGAGCGGCGGCAAGGTGGTGGTCGACGCGACCTCCTTCTTCATGCGCGATGCCGCCAATGTGGAGGCGCAGCTTCGCCGCGCGAACCAGGGCAGCTTCAAGTTCGATGCCGGCAAGAGCAGCTTCTACCCCGCACGGATGAAGGCCTTTCCCGACAATACCGAGATCGAGACCAGCGCGACCTTCGTCGCCGACAATCCCGGCGCGCTGGTGACGGGCGTGACGCCCGATCCGCGCATGATGACGATGCGCATCCACCACAGCTTCCTGCGCGCGCCGACCGGCTATACCCCGCGCGAGGCCGATCCGCGGATCGGGGTGAGCGCGGTGCGGTTCCAGGATTATTCGAAGCCGTTCAGCGAGAGCCCGGAGGAAAGCTGGATCACCCGCTGGCGGCTGGAGAAGAAAGACCCGAGCGCCGCGATCAGCGATCCGATCAAGCCGATCACCATCTATTTCGATCCCGCCATCCCCGCCCCGATCCGCCATGCGATGAAGGAAGGTCTGCTGTGGTGGAACAAATCCTATGAGGCAGCGGGCTTCAGCAACGCGATCGTCGCGCTCGATGCGCCGGCCGACATGGACCCGATGGACATCCGCTACGCCTATGTCCTGTGGATCAACCGCGACGAGCGCGGCTTCTCCTCGGGCGGCACCTATCGCGATCCGCGCACCGGCGAAGTGATCGGGTCCAAGGTGCGTATGGACACGCACCGCATCCGCACCGTCGGCAATTACTGGGACGTCTACAGCGCCGGCCTGCCCGCCGATGGCAGCGGCATCACCATCGCCGATCCCAATCTGCTGAGCGACGACGCGATGGCGGCGATGCCCAAGGGGCAGCGCGACATGGTGCTGCTGCGCCAGGCGCTGCTCACCGCGCATGAGCTCGGCCATGCCCAGGGTTTCGGCCATAACTTCGCCTCGAGCCTCAACAACCGCGCCTCGGTGATGGAATATCCGACGCCCCGGGTGAAGGTGGTGAACGGCAAGCTCGACCTCAGCGAGAGCTTCCAGAAGCAGATCGGCGCCTATGACACCTACATGGTGCGCTACGCCTACACCCCCTTCCCCGCCGCGTCGGAAAAGGCCGGGCTCGACGCGATCATCGCCGACATGCGCGCCAAGGGCATCATCTACGTCCCCGACACCGATCCGCGCTGGACCTGGTATGACGACCGCGCGACGCCGACCGAGAATCTGCGCGAGGACATGGCCGCGCGCGCGATCATGATCGCCAATTACGGACAGGGCATGCTGAAGGCGGACGAGCCGGTCGGGTCGCTGCGCAACACCCGGCTGTGGATGGCCTATCTCCACCATCGCTACGCGATCGAATCCGGCCTGAAATATGTCGGCGGCCTCTATGAGAACATCGTGGTCAAGGGCGACACATTGCCGCCGACCGAGTTCATCCCGGCCAAGCTGCAGCGCGACACGCTCGGCCTGTTGATGGAGGCGATCGAGCCGAAGAACCTGGCGCTGCCGGAATCGCTGCTGGTGCAGCTCACCCCCGATCCGGGCAACAACCTCGAGGACCTGTCGACCGACGACGTGTTCGACCAGCTGCGCGCCGCGCGCATCCTCGCCGGCATGGTGGTCGAACCGCTGTTCGACGCGGCCAAATCGACCCGGATGATCGCGCTCGGCGCGCGCCAGCCCGATACGCTGACCTTTCCGGAAATGGTCGACACCGTCCTCGCGCATAGCTGGAGCGCGGCGGCCGACGCCACTGCGTCCGACCGCGCGCTGCGCCGGGTGACGCAGCAGGTCGCGCTGGAATCGATGATGATCCTGGGCGGCAATGACGACGCCGCGCCCGAGGCGCGCGCCTATGTGCTCGACAAGCTCTCGACCCTGGCGACGACGCTCAGGACCAGGCCCGGCGGCGATGCGCTGACCACGGCCTTTTACCGCCAGACCGCGCGGGACATCGCGCACTATCTGGAAGACCCCAAGGCCAATGCGCCGAAGACGGCGACGCCGAGCTGGGGCAAGGGACCGCGTTCGCGCTTCCCGCAGCCGCCGGGGCCACCTTTGGGCTGATTTCAATCCTTGTGTCGGGGCCCGGCGATCGGCCGGGCCTCGACCTGATGCAGCCGGACCGGTTATAAATACCCAGTCCGATCAACACGATATATCGACGATATTGGCTCGCTTCGTCGCATTTGCGTCACATTATCGACAATTGGCGGAACATCGCCCCTTAATCTGCATTAAGCCCCCAAGTGGGGAACAATGGACAAGCGCAAAAAACTCGAAGCCGAGATAGCCCGCATCGAAGCGACGCAGGATGCGTTGCGCGAGAGCATCGAGGAAACCAAGCAGCTTTCGGCCAAGGCCGAGGAGCTGCTCCAGCAGCACAAGAAGTCGCTTCAGGCTCAATCGGACGATTGACCGATCCGCAGCGCCAACGCGGCGGGGCTATTTCTTCCCGGCGCCGTTCTGCTTGAGGAACGCGATCACATTGGCCTGATCCTGCGGATTGGGCAGCCCGATGAAGATCATCTTGGTGCCCGGCAGCGCCTGGCGCGGCGCGGCGAGAAAGCGGGCGAGGTTCTTGTCGTTCCACACCTGGCCCGAGGCTTTCATCGCCGGCGAATAGTTGAAGCCGGCCACGGTGCCCGCCTTGCGATTGACCACGCCGCGCAGAGTGGGGCCAAGACCGTTCTTGCCCGACGGATCGACGCTGTGACACGAAGCGCATTTCTTGAACACCACGGCCCCGGCCACGGCATCGGCGGGCGGCGCGGCGGACGCCGCGGTGGCACCGGCCAGCATTGCGATCGCCGTCAGACCAGCAAGATACTTCATTCGGATGCTCCCATACGCAACGTCACGATCTTCGCCCTCGCGCATTCCAGTTGAACCGGTGATGACCGGCCAGCGGGAGAGTCGCGCGGCGCTCTTCCCTTAAGGCGGGCTTGCCGCGACCTTGCAATGCCCTTGTTCGGCCCCCTCGCACGGTGAGGGCGCGAAGACTCTAGCCGGCGACCTTCAGGCCCTTTGCCGACAGGCTGCGAAAGGTGACCGACCAGCGGCGCACCGCCATGGCGGCGATGCTGTGCTCCCAGCCGTGCCGCGCCTCCCCGCCCAGATGATAGATGGAGCGTGGGGCGAGCGGCTGCGCGGCGCGATCGAAGCCCTGTTCCGTGCGCCGCCGCAGCCTGAGCGTCGCCTCGGCCTCGAGCGAGATGCCGACGACATGCTCGAACACCGGCCGGTCGCGGTGCCAGCCGATGCCGGCGCCGGGATCGTAGCGGACGATCAGCGCCTGGACGAGATCGGCGACCGCCAGCCCGGCAAAACCGGCCGCCCGCTCGCGCAGGGGCAGCAGGAAATCGGGGATCGGCTCGGTCGGGCCGAAGCTCGCATCGTCGAAGTCGTAGCGCCAGCCGAACGACGTGGTCAGCCGCTTGCCCAGCCAGCCCTGGAAACGGAACGGCGTGACCTCGATCCGGTCGAGATGCTCGACCAGCGTTCGTTCCTCATCGGGCGTGACGATGTCCGGCGCATAGTCGATGCCCGCGGGCAGGCCGGGCGGCAGCGCGGGCTGAATGCCGAACAGGTCGATCCGGCTCGCCACTATGCCGTCGCCGCGCGCCCGAGGCGCGCCGGGCCGGTCGGCGCCTGCTCGCCGCGCGAATAGGTGCCGGTCGTCACGCCCGCCGCCAGCACGCGCCCGCGGATCGCCTCGACGATCGCCGCGCGGCCCGGATTGGCGCCGAGCGCCGGCGTCTCCGACAGCGCGAAGAGCTGGAACACATAATCGTGCGAGCCGTGCCCGGTCGGCGGATCGGGCGCCAGCCAGCCCTGGGCGAAGAAACTGTTGCGCCCGACATCGCGGCCATCGCCGTCGCCCGCGCCGTCCTCGGCGATCGCGCCCTCGGCCAGCCGGTGCTCGTCGGCGGGCAGGCCCCAGACCACCGCATGGACCAGAGGCGTCAGCGACGGCGCGTCGGGATCCTCGACGATCAGCGCCAGGCTCAGCGTGCCCTCCGGGACTGGGCCCCACACCAGCGGCGGCGACACGCCGGCCCCGTCAGCGGTGAATCGCTCGGGCAGGCGCGCGCCATTGGCGAAGGCCGGGCTGGACAGGTCGATCGCATCGCCGGTCAGGCCGAGGTCGATATCGGCAATGACCAGCCGGGCATGGCCGGCGCGCACGCCCTTGAACAGACTCCCCAGCCAGTGCGGCACATGTTCGAGCATCGGCGGCCTCCTTCATGCGTTAGATGGGATCAACCCGCCGATGTTGCGAGGTTTCCGTGAGAGGACGCCGCCGATGAAGATCGCGACCTATAATGTGAACGGGGTCAATGGCCGCCTGCCCGTGCTGCTGCGCTGGCTCGAGGAGAGCGCGCCCGATGTGGTGTGCCTGCAGGAGCTGAAGGCGCCGGACGAGAAATTCCCCGCCGATGCGATCCAGGCCGCGGGCTATGAGGCGATCTGGCACGGGCAGAAGAGCTGGAACGGCGTCGCGATGCTCAGCCGGGTCGGCGCGCCGGTGGAGACGCGACGCGGCCTGCCCGGCGACCCGGACGATCAGCACAGCCGCTATATCGAGGCAGCGGTGAACGGCGTGCTGATCGCCGGGCTCTATCTGCCCAACGGCAATCCCCGGCCCGGCCCGAAATTCGACTATAAGCTGGCCTGGTTCGAGCGGCTGATCCTGCATGCGGCCGAGTTGCTCGCGACGGGCATGCCGGTCATCATCGCCGGCGACTTCAACGTGATGCCGACCGAGCGCGACGTCTACAAGCCCGAGCGCTGGCTCGACGACGCGCTGTTCGCGCCCGAGGTGCGCGCCGCCTTTTTCCGCCTGCTCGACCAGGGCTGGACCGATGCGCTGCGGACCAGGCACCCCGACGAGACGATCTACACCTTCTGGGATTATTTCCGGAACGCCTATGCCCGCAATGCCGGGCTGCGCATCGATCACCTGCTGCTCAGCCCCTCGGTCGCGCCCCGGCTCGTCGCGGCCGAGGTCGATCGCGAGGTGCGCGGCTGGGAGAAGAGCAGCGACCATGCCCCGGTGTGGATCGAGATCGAGGACTGAGCAGGCTGGTGCCCGGCAGCCCGAATGTCGTCAGATCAACCTGATAAAAGGGCATTGCCGGCCATGAGCGATGTTAGAGACTCCCACCGCAACAAATGTTAGATTCCATTATCGCCGGGCCTACCGTTGCGAGTCGGCGACCGAGAGCAGGTGGAGAGCTCCCCGCATTGACTGATGGGGGTTGTCATGCCGAATCAGACCGATCGCGAGTATTTCCGTCGCCGCGCCGAGCAGGAGCGCGAAGCGGCCGCGAAGACCGGCGCTTCCGCGCGCGTGATCCATGCCGACCTGGCCGGCCGTTACGCGCACCTGGCCGGGGACGATGCGCCGGCGGAACCGGATCGCAGCACGAGCGAATAGGCACGGCGCCGGATTGCGGGCGATGCAGGGACAGTGAAACGAAGGCGCCCAGAGCGGCGAGCGTTAAATCTGATCCGTTCGTCCTGAGTGGGGATCGAGGTGCCGAAGGCGTATCGAGAGCCCGTATCGAAGGACAGGTGGTCGCGCGGAACCTGTCCTTCGATACGCCCTCTCGATACGCCGCTGCGCGGCTACTCGATGGCTACTCAGGACGAACGGGTGTTGGTGGCTTTGATGGCCTGGCTGGAAAGGTGGTTGTAACGACGCACGGCACCTCGCCACGATCGTCCCCCAACTGGGCCCCGGCCTTCGCCGGGGAAGCAAGAAAAGGGGAGAGGCGAGCGCCTGTGCTGCTCCGATTTACCGCACGATGATCTAGGCGATCGGCGCTGGCCGCCCTAGGCTCGCCGTCATGCTCTATCTCGCGATCAAGGCCCTTGTCTCGGGCATCATCATCGCCGCGGTCTCCGAGATCGCGAAGCGCAGTCCCGGCTTCGGCGCGCTGGTCGCGTCGCTGCCGCTCGTCTCGGTGCTGGGCATGATGTGGCTGTGGCACGACAAGCCCGATGCCGCGACCATGGCCGATCATGCCGGCGCGACCTTCTGGTACGTGTTGCCGTCGCTGCCGATGTTCCTGCTGATCCCGGCGCTGTTGCGCCACGGCGTGCCGTTCTGGCTGGCGCTGTTCGCCGGGTGCGCGCTGACCGTCGCGCTGTATCTCGCGATGATGTGGATCGGGCCGCGCTTCGGGCTGCGGCTCTAGGAATTTCCAACAAGGTTCGGGCCGGGTTTTCGCTGTTCCGCGGCCATAACAGGGACAGAACAGGGAAGAATTGTTTTTTCCGCTGCGAGCGGTCGACCGACCGTCATAAAGACGATGTTTATCAACAAGATGTGGTCACCATCCCTGTTATGGATAACAGCGAACGGTGCCCGGATAACAGGGAAGATGCCGCCCGGAAAAGGGAAAGCGGATCTTCCAACAGATGCCGGCGATGTCAAAGAGCGTGAGCGCCGTGAAGGCGCGATTCCGGCCGACGCTGCCACGATCCCGGGCGCTTTTGAATCGACGTGCTGCCTTCGTGCCGATGTTCCGACCGATCCCGGCGCTGCTGCGTGCCGGGTGCGTGCTGACCGTTGTGCTGCGCGAAGAAGGATGATTCGCGCGGAGGCGCGGAGATTGTCGGAACTGCGCGATTCGGCATGATCTCTCCGCGCCTCCGCGCCTCTGCGTGAACCGCTCTCTTCACGGGACGGTGCCGAACGAGGTCGGCAGTGGCCGTGGCATCGTGCCGCGCGCCAACGCCGTGCAGCTTTCGCGGCGCGTTGGATGCCGGAACAAGTCCGGCATGACGGTGTGGTTATGGCTCCTGCCGGAAACAAACCGCGCCCGGCCGGCTTATTGGTGCTGGCGTTCCAGATAGAGATAGCCCGGCTCGAACTCGGCGATCTTGCGCAGCCGGGCCAYGTCCCCGATCGTCACGCGACCCTTGCCGAATTCGACCGCGCCCTGTTCGCGCAATTCCCGCAAGGTGCGATTGACATGGACCGCAGTGAGCCCGAGGCATTCGGCGATGTCGATCTGAGTGAGCTTGAGGTCATAGCTCGTCTCGTCGGCAAGCCCGACCAGCCCGAGCCTGACATGCAGCTCGCAGAACAGATGCGCGGTCTTCGACAGCGCGGTGCGCCGCCCGAGCGACACTTCCCATTCGCGGTGGATCGCCGCGTCCAGGTTGGTCGAAAACCAGTACATCCGGGCGAGATGCGGATGATCCTCGGTGATGCGGGTCAGCCGGTCGTGCGGCACCACCGCGATCCGGCAGGGCGTCAGTGCCATGATGTTGTGGTCGAGCCGCTTCAGCGAGAAGCTGTGCAGATCGACGAAATCGCCCGGCACGTGCAGCTCGGTGATCTGCCGCTCGCCATTGCGCAGGTCCTTGTACCGGCACATCAGCCCGTCGAGCAGCATGGTCGAGGTCGACAGCAATTGCCCGGCATGGATGATCGTGGTGCGCGCCGCCACCTCGCGGGGTTCGAACATGGCGGCGCGGATCGCCTGTTCCTCTTCAGCGCTGACGTCGTCGCGGGCGCGCAGGCGCATCAGATGCTTTTCGATCATCCGCTCTTTTTCCCGGGCTGGCGCACCTCGACGGCTTCGCCGAACGGCACGGTCCGCTCGGCGGCGCCGTCGCCGTTGGTGATCTCGATGCGACCGTCGAGGTCGATCTCGCCGCCTTCGAGCTCGTCCGCGAGGATGGACCGGATACCGGCCAGCGCCGCGTCATGCGCTTCGTCCGGGCCGGACAGTTCCTGCCCTTCCTCGTCGGGGGTGAGGCCGGTGCCGTTATGGATGTGGAAATAATATCTGGGCATCAGGCCCGAACGCCGCACCACCGCTTTCGCTCCGGGGGATGTGACGGGGCCATGCCATCAGGGGTCACCCGGTGCCGACATGACCGGAGAATGGTCAGCCGGACGGGCTGATCTCCACCGCGTCAGCGCGCAGGCAGTGAGCACCGCGCCGTTACGGTCCTTAACCTTGATCGATCCGCGCGACTGTCTCTCAGCCACCGGAACCCAAACGCATATCCCGGTGATGGCGTTTTCATATCGTCGGCACGGCGACGTCACTATCATTTAACATAGGTTGTAGTTGTTTTTTCCAACTTTTGTTCCCGTTGCCGCACTGCATGTGTTAAAGCCGGACCATCGTCATTGGGTTAAGTCCGGGTCCGGCGACTGAGAGATGCGTGAGCTCCCGCCCATCGGAGAGCCTGCATGTCGTCGGACGATCATCCCCTGTCCAAATTGGTGCGCAAGCTGGAAAGCCGTACCGCACTTGGCCCGTCAGATCGCACGGCAATCATGGCGCTGCCCTTCACCGAGCGGACCTATGAAGCGCCGGCCTATGTGCTGCGCGAGGGCGAGCCGGCCAGGAAACAGTGCAGCTTCGTGCTTTCCGGTCTCGCCTTCCGGCAGAAGCTGGCGGCGACCGGCGCGCGGCAGATCGTCTCGATCCATATGGCGGGCGACTTTCTTGACCTGCAGCATCTGTTCCTCAATCGCGCCGACCACAGCATCCAGGCGCTGAGCCGGCTGGAGACGGCCGAGATCGACCGCGTGGCGCTGCAGGAGCTGGTGCTGCGCCATCCGGCGATCGGCCGCGCGATGTGGACCGACGCGCTGATCGACGCGTCGATCTTTCGCGAATGGGTGCTGAATGTCGGTCGCCGCGACGCCAAGGCGCGGGTCGCGCATCTGTTGTGCGAGGTATCCGTGCGGATGGAAGCGGCGGGGCTGACCGATGGCCAGGGCTATCATCTGCCGCTCACCCAGGAGCAATTGGGCGACGCGGTCGGCCTGACCAGCGTGCATGTGAACCGTACGCTCAAGGCACTGAGCGAGCTCGGGCTGATCCGGCGCGACAAGCGCCATGTCCGCTTCGACGATCTCGACCGCCTGAAAGCCGCGGCCGATTTCAGCGCGCTCTATCTGCATCTCGACCAGACGGTGATGCCGCCAGAATAGGCCGGGATTGTCGCCGCATCTGGCCGTGATCAATCCCAGCTGAGCACCAGCCGACCATTGGCCGGCACGACATAGTCGATGCGATCCGCGGTCACGGCTTTCGGGCGGATCACATCGCCGCCCGCCATGGTGACCCGGGTCCTGGGCAGCTTGCGGCGCTTTGCGCGAACCAGGCTGAACGCGGCGAGGCAGGTTTCCCCGCCATCGAGCGAGATCGACAGGGCCCGATCCGCCAGACGTTCGCGCGCGCGGATGAAATGGTTGCAATGGAGCAGGAACGGCGCGCCCTCGACCTGGTGGAAGGAGCGGGTCGCGAACACGAAGGCGGCACCGGCACCGTAAATCTCCTGTCCGACCTGCCCGGCCGGCTGGCCATCGGCGTAAAGGTCCTCCAGCGGGAAGGATAGTTTCGGGTCGATATGGCCGTTGCGGATCTCGGTCGCGAGCATCTCCCTCGGCAGCGCATCGGGATAATAGAACCACGCCCGGTCGAGCGCATATTTGCAATATTCGGCGACGAGCATGCGCACCGCCGGCTCGAGATCGGGCCCGCTATCATCGAGATAATGTTCGAACGCGGCGAAGCTGTCGAAGCATTCGTAGATCGCCATATAGGGCGCGTCCTGCAGGCAGGTGACGGCAAGGAAATTGCGGAAATGCCGCGCGAAGCCGATCTCCGATTCCCAGATCTCGCTGTTGTGGAAGAAGCTGGCGAGATAGACATAGCTCTGGTCGAGGAAGCGCCGATCGTCGGTGATGCGCCATAGCCGCATGCAGGCCGCCGCGCCCCATGCCGTCAGGTTCGCCTGATAGTTGAGGTTGAAGCGCCGGCCCATCGCCGCCTCGATCGCGGCGCGGGCCTCCTGCAGATATTCGTGGCGGTCGGTCAGCTCATAGGCCTGGAGCATGACCCAGGCGTAGATGCCGCCGACATCGGTCTGGCCGCGATCGTCGCCGGCATTCGCCGTAATGACGGAAAAGTCGGTGACGTCGTACATGACCGGCCAGTCATAGTGGAAATGCCGCGCTGCCTTCACGCCGAAATCGACCGATTTCAGGAACAGCCGCCGCATCGCCTTGTCGCCGTGCAGCGCGAGCCGGCCGAGATTGAGCATCGGGTGGTAGAGATACCAGCTGTCGACCGCATCCTTGTTCTTGTCCCTGCCGACATTGGGCAGATAGCGTCGCAGCGTCTTCAGCTTCGGGTCGTAGAAGCGGCTCAGCCCCGCCTTGAACTCCGGCTCGAGCGGGTGCGCGGCGCCGCTCCACCGGCCCCAGTCATGGATCGCCGAGAGCAGCGACATCTGCACCATGATGTCGGGATATTCGGCCGCAGTATAGGGATGGACATAGCGATGACCGTAATGGCGGATCATCGCCTCGGGCGCCGTGTCGAGATCGCGCAACGTGTCTTCGGACCGGGATATCCAGTCGCGATAGTCAGTGATCGGCAGGTCGAGTTGCTTGTAGACGACCCCGAGCATCTGGAGGAATTGCCGCGCCGATTCAGCCTCGGCCTGGGGCGCGTCGTGGCGAAACACGAGGATCGCATCCGACAGCGTGACCGTGACGCCGGCGTCGAGCGCCTTGTCCGGCGTCATCTCGCCCGGCATCGGCGTCGGCACGAGATAACCGAGCTCGGGCCAGACGCCGCCGACCGCCCCGTCGGGCTTCGTGCCGGTCGCGAGATAATAGTCGTTCATCGCGGTCAGGTTCTGGAAATACAGGATGTTGCCGAAGGCCGGCTCCTCCATCCGGAAATAGAGCAGGCCGCTGTTGAGCCCGCGCTGCGCCGCCTCGACATGGCCGACCGCGCCCGCCGGATCGTCCTTGGCATCGAGCGGATAGAGATCGCGCGGCAGGAACGGCACGAGCAGCGCCGTCGCCGGCGTGAGGCATATCGTGACGCGCAGATGCTCCAGCGCCTCGCCGCCGGAGCGCAGGACGATGTCGTGCGTGCCGAGCGGACTCGTCACCTTGAGCCGCGCGGCTTCGTCGGTCCCGACCTTGTGCACGGTGCAGTCGAAATCGCCCTCGGGCACGAAGGCGAGCCGCAGCGCCAGGCCGCCCTTGCCCTCACGCCGGATCAGCGCCCACAGCGAATCGCCGGTCGCGCGGACCTCGATCGCCAGCCCGCCGGCGGTGAAACCCGCGACGCGCCGCGACCCTCCCGTCGTCAGCGCCTTGCGCAGGGCGAGCGCGAACGGCGTGAGGCCCGGCAGCTTCTCGGTCCGTACCAGCGTCGCCATGGCGGCCTCCCTTCCGGCCGCACAACCGGATTCGGCCCCCGCGGTTCCAGTGAGCTGGCCTCCCTTGACGCAGGTTATGACGATCGTCCGGTCAGCGCCGGAACAGCGGACGCAACGCCACCCCGCACCGGAGCGTCGCGGAACGGCGGGCTTGTCCGGGCGTTCGAAGCCGCCTGTACCCAAGGAGTCTCCTTCCAATGAAATATCTCGCTTCCGTCGCGACGGCCGCCCTGGCGCTGAGCCTCGCCGCCTGTGGCCCCAAGACCGAGCAGGCCGCCGACACGGTCGAGAACAGCGCCGGCGAGGCGATGACTGATCTGGGCAATGGCGCCGCCAACGCCGCCGATGCGGTGAGCGACGCGCTCAACCCGACGCCGAGCGGCCAGACCTTCGCCGATACCGCGGCAAAGAGCGACGCGTTCGAGATCGCGGCGGCGAAGCTCGCGCTGACCAGCGCGTCCTCCGCCCAGGTCAAGGCGTTCGCGAACGACATGATCAAGGCGCACACCGCCTCCACCGCGAAGATCGAGGCGGCGGCGGCCAAGGCGCGCCCGGCGATCACCCCCGATGCGACCCTGACCGGCGAGCAGAATGACGACCTGGCCGATCTGGCCAAGCTGAAGGGCGCCGATTTCGACAAGGCCTATATCGACGGGCAGATCGACGCGCATGATGACGCGCTGGAACTGATGGAGGATTTCGCGAAGGACGGCGATGTCGCACCGCTCAAGGCAGCGGCCGGCGAGATCGCGCCGGTGGTGAAGAGCCATCTCGACATGGCCAAGGCGCTGGAAGTGCGGTGATCCTGGGGATGGCGGGGAAAACTGCCGTTCCTTGTTCGGCCAGGACCTGATCCGGGGTTGCCCAAGCCTTGATATGGACCATATGATGGTCTATCTTTCTCCTATATGGTCCATTCAATGGTCCAGGAGAACAGGACGATGCGCGTGTCGGTATCCGATGCAAAAGGGCAGCTTACCGAGCTGGTGCGCCGTGCCGAAGCCGGTGACGAGGTCGTGCTGACGCGGCATGGCCACCCCGCCGTCCGTCTGGTACCGATCCATCCGGTGCCGGACCGCAAGGCGCGCCGGGTCCTGCTCGAGACCCTGCGTGCGTCTGCCGCGGCCAAAAAAACGGCTGGTCCGCCGGCCGCGCGCAGCCAGGATTTCCTGTATGAAGATGACGGCCTGCCCGGGTGATCGCGGTCGACACGTCCGCACTGATGGCGATCCTGCTCGACGAGCCGAAGGCCAATGCCTGTATCGCGGCGCTTGAAGGCGAGGAGGAGCTGATCATTTCAGCCGGCACCATGGCCGAAGCGCTGATCGTGGCGGCGCGGCGCAATGTCGGCGAGGAATTGACCGCGCTGATCGATGGCCTCGGCTTCGAGATCGCGCCGGTGAATTCCGCATCGGCGCGACGCGTCGCCGAGGCTTATGCGCTATGGGGCAAGGGGCTCCACCCCGCCGCGCTGAATTTCGGCGACTGCTTTGCCTATGAAGTGGCGAAGGAGCGTGGATGCGGCCTGCTCTATGTCGGCGACGATTTCGCCAGGACCGACATCGCGCCGGTTCTTGCCTGATCCAATTCCCTTGACCGCGCATCCGGCTATAGAGCGCCCACGACAATGAGCGCGAAGGGCATGTGATGGGCAGGATCTGGGCAGCAGCGGCAGCAGCGATGGTGATGGTGGCGCTGCCGCCGGCGGCATCGGCCCAGGAGGCGCCCGATGCGGTCAACAGCCAGGACGCCGGCTGGCACAACCGCCAGATGCTTTATCTGCTCAGCCTGAAGGAAGCCGATGGCTGGCATTATACCGTCAGCGGGCTGCGCTATCGCCGGATCAAGGCAGGCCCCGCCGGCGCGCCGCATCCCGCGCCGACCGACCGGGTGACGATCCATTATACGGGGAAGCTGATCGACGGCACCGAGTTCGACAGCTCGGTCGGCCGCGGCGCGCCCGCGACCTTCCCGCTGCCCCGGCTGATCCGCGGCTGGCAGGAAGGCGTACCGCTGATGGCGGTCGGCGACACCTTCGAGTTCGCGATCCCCGCCGACCTGGCCTACGGCACCGAGGCGACCGGGCCGATCCCGGGCGGCGCGACCTTGCTGTTCACGATCGAACTGTTCGGGGCGGCGCCCGCCGGGGGTTAGAGCGGAGTGCGTTAAATGTGATCGACCGGAGGAAGTTCGCGCTAGCCCTCCCCGTTCCCCGGCGAAGGCCGGGGCCCAGGTGGGAAGGTTGATGTGACGGCATCCGGCACCCGCCACGATCGTCCCCCAACTGGGCCCCGGCCTTCGCCGGGGAACGGAAAATGTGGCGAGCGCGTCCCGTGAACGCATGGCGCTCCAGAGGCGCAGGCCTGGAACTGAAGTTCGTTCCGTTACAAACCTGCCCTCTCTAAGGCGCGGTCGCGTTGCCGGCGGGCGTCGCGGCGTCGACGTCCTTGGTCGCGATCTGCAGCATGCCGCTTTCCTGGAGGATGACGACCCAGTCGCGCCCGTCCTCGCAATGCGCCGTCCAGGCCGGGCGGCCCTGCACCGGTGCGCGCGGCTCGGAGCTCGACACCGACTGGCAATCGCTGCCGGCATCGTCGAGCGCGCGGTAGAAGACGACATCGCGCTGCTTCGGCGCCAGCGCGTTGATCCGCCCGAGATAATCGATCTGGGGCGTGGCCGGCGCGGCGGCGTTCTGCTGCGGGGCGGGCTGACCGCAGGCGCCAAGCGCGAGAGCGAGGCAAGCAGACATCGGGATCTTCATCGCGGGCGACTCCATCATGATGCGATGCTTGTCGCAGGAATCGGCAGGCGGCGTGAAGATGAAAACGCATCGGGCCGGTGCGCGTTCAGCCAGCGCGGAGCCGCTCCCGCGCACGCTCGACCGGGATCGCCTCAGCGCCGAGCGCCATGACCGGCGGTGCCTGCCAATGCCGGCTTAATGCGGAAACGGTGGTTCGCTCTCGAAGCTTAACGCCCGCCGGGCCCATCTCGGCCGCGCGCCAATCGGGGCGCAGGGACGATGGCGATGCGAACCCGGTACATCGGAGCGGCAATGGTGATGGCGAGCGTGGCGGCGGTGATCGCGCTGCGGTTGCTGGTGACCATGCCGCCGGACAATCATCCGGTAACCACGGTCGAGCTGCTGCTCGCCGCCTTCAGCATCTTGGCCGGCCTGCCCGGCGTCGGCATGCTGATCGAAGGCCCGGCGATCTTCGGCCTGGTCGACCGGCCGCGCGAACGCTGAACGGGCTTCACGGCCGCAAAGCGGCTATGGCGGGGCGATGACCCATCGCGATTCCGTCCATGCCGTCCGTCTCGATTATGCCGATGAGCTGCTGGGCACGCTCGATCTGCCCGGCGGCACGCTCCGCGTCACGCGCGGGCTCGGGTCGGGGCTATCACGGCGGGCGGGGGATGCGCCGGGCGTGGTGTGGGCGGTCGGCGATCGTGGGCCCAACATGAAGATCCCCTTTGCGATCGACCGGTACGGGCTGGAGGGCCTTGACCGTCTTGCCGATCTGGCCGGCGCCAAGATCATGCCCTTTCCCGGCATCGGCCCGGCCATCTCCGAGCTGCGCGTCGAGGGCAATCGGGTGACCTGCCTGCGCACCATCGCGCTGCGCGATCGTAGCGGGCGGCCATTGTCCGGCCTGCCGGTGCCGGGACGGTTCAGCGAACCCGCCTTCGACGCGCATGGCACCCCGATCGCGCCCGATCCGTCCGGCGCCGATACCGAAGGCATCGCGGCCGCGCCCGACGGCAGTTTCTGGATCGCCGACGAATATGGCCCGTCGATCTTCCATGTCGCCGCCGACGGCCTGGTGCTGGTGCGCTGGGTGCCCAAAGGGTGCGGCGATGCGTTTCGTGGGGCCGATTATCCCGTGGTCGAGGCGCTGCCGGCGATCGCCGCGCGCCGCGCGCTCAACCGCGGCTTCGAGGCGCTGGCGCTCTCACCCGACGGGCACCGCCTCTACCTCGCCTTGCAGAGCCCGCTCGCGCATCCCGACGAGCAGACGCATCGCCGCGCGCGGCATGTCCGCCTGTGGGAGATGGAGGTGGCGACCGGCGCGGTGACCCGGCAATTCCTCTACCGGCTCGACAAGCCCGGCAGCTTCCGGCGCGACTCGGCGATCGGCGATGTCGATCGCGCCGACCTGAAGCTGTGTGACATCGCGATGACCGGACCGCGCACCCTGCTGGTGCTCGAACGCGCATCGGCCACGAGCAAATTCTACGCCGTCACGCTCGACGACAAGCGCGCGCTCGACCCGTGCCAGCTCGATATCGCCACCAGGCCGACGGTGGAGGAACGCAGCGCCGCGGGCGAATCGCTTTCGCACCTGGCCAAGACCCTGGTCTTCTCGACGGACGACCATCCTGGGATCGACGCCGATCTGGAAGGCGTCACCCTGATGTCCGCCGACTCGCTGTTGCTGGTCAACGACAATGATTTCGGGGTGGACGGGGTGACGACGCGTTTCTGGCGAATCGCCTTGCCCGCCAATGTGTTGATGGAATGAAAATGCGGGGGAGAGCGCCTTTGGCTGCTCGATCCCCCGCGCTGTCGCGTCGCCGGTGCCGGTCTTTCCGGCGGCTTCCCCACTCCTGTTGTGTTTCGTTTCTTGTTTGAGGCGATACGACGGCGAGTCTCCATAGCCGAATCGCGGACAAAAAAAAGGCCGGTACGAGACCGGCCGTGAAAGTTTTAGGAGAGGATGCCTGAAAGGCACGATCTTTGTGCGCTGCAGCAGGTTTTATCGCAAGTGCAAATATTGCATTGCAGCATCCATAAACTGCAACTGGTAGCGTTACCATCGCGTCAACCATCCGCTCCCCATCGCCCCGGCTGCCCCCGATCCCCGTCCGGCAGCCTGGTGAAATCGGAGATCCAGTTGACCTCCCAGCTCGTGCCGCCATCGTCGGAAAAGGCTTGTTCGATCCGGAAGCGGGTGGCGGTCATGTTCGAGAAGATGAAGCGTACCAGGATCGCGCGGCCGTTCAGCTCCTCCTGATTGTAGAACAGACCCCGGCCATCAGCGAAGCCGCCGACCATCGGCGCGCCCAGCGCCCCGTCGGCGCCGTTCGCCCAGCGGATCTTCCATTGCCGCGATGCCGCGTCGTAGAGCCTCAGGCTCATCCCCTCGATCCGCCCGGCCGGACCCGATATATCGAGCTCGCCGATATTCGCCTTGCCGCCCCAGAGCGGATGCACCACCGAGATGCCGTCATACGCGACCCAGGTCCGGGACCCGGTCAGCGGCTTCACGCGGCGCGCGATATGCGCCTTCCACCGCCCGAACTCGAAATCGAAATCATGCGCGCCGTCGTTCAGCACGGGCGCGGCGCGCGCCTCCGGCGGTGGCGGCGCCACCTGCGCTTGCGCCGTCACCGCGCCCGGCAACGCCGCCAGCCCCGCCGCCAGCAACAGCGGCCGCCAGTGCCGCACCATGCGATCGATCGTCATGACTCCTCCCCTCCCGCACCGGCCCGTTCGCCGTGCGCCTGCTCATTTAGCCGAGATGCGGGGCCGGACAAAGGCAGAGCGACCGCTTCCGCTGTACCGCAGATACGGCGGTTGTTGGCTCTTGACAGCGGCGGATCGCAACGAGATGATACCGGTGTCAAAATGGCACTGCGAGATAATCGCAGGTCTGACGGGGTGGGGATGCCAGTGGGGGTAGTGGTAACGCGGAGACGATCAGAGCTTCACGTATCACGCTGAAAACAATGTCTAATACCGTAGTGGAGGCCCGTGACGGGTCATGGGATCGGAAACAGGCCGTCGGGTAATGGCCTGGCCCGAACGCTACGGAACGGACACCGCTGTCATTCCCGAAACATCACGGCATGGCGGAATGATCCGCCGGCCGCTCGGGAGAGACGGGATGACCTTGGACACGCGCGGCACGGCCGCATCACGGCGCACTCGATGGATGGTCGGCTCGGCAATGGGCATGCTGGCCATGGCCATGCCGGCTTATGGCGAGGCGGCGGACCCCGTGCCGGCGCCGCAGGCGGGCGAGACCAGCGGCACGGACGAGGGCGACATCGTCGTCACCGGCTTTCGCGCGTCGCTGCAGAACGCGCTGTCGCTGAAGCGCCGTTCCGACCAGATCATCGACGCGATCACCGCGGAGGACATCGCCGAATTCCCCGACGCGAATCTCGCCGAATCGATCCAGCGCCTGCCCGGCGTCTCGATCGACCGCGACAATGGCGAGGGCCGCACCATCACGGTGCGCGGCCTGGGCGGCGATTTCCAGATGGTGCGGCTGAACGGCGCGGATGCGCAGAATGTCGCGGGCGGCAATACCTCGGACGCGGGCGCCAACCGCAGCCGCGGGTTCGATTTCAACACCTTCGCCTCCGAATTGTTCGGGGGCGTGACCATCACCAAGACGACCGCGGCGGTGAACGACGAAGGCTCGCTCGGCGCGATCGTCGATCTCACCACCGGGCGGCCGCTCGCCAACAAGGGCAATCGCTTCGCGCTCGGCGCCGAGGGCGAATATCGCGAGAACGGCAAGTCATGGAATCCGCGCCTGACCGGCCTCGCCTCGATCAGGCTGACCGACACGTTCGGCATCCTCGTGTCGGGCGCCTATCAGAAGCAGGAACAGCAGATCGATTCCTATCGCCGCAATATCGGCGCGTTCGAATATAGCTATCGCAACTCGCAGCTGAACGGCGTCACGCCCAACACCTTCGGCTTCGCGCGGCCAGGGGGCACCGGCGCGACCTTCGGGTCGGATCCGGCGGCCTATGCGCTGATCACCCCGACCACGATCATCCCCGCTCTGCCCTCGATCGGCCGGCAGGAGCTGCGCTACGAACGGATCGGCGCGACCGCGACGATGCAGTGGCAGCCGACCAGCCACACCGAGATCATCGCCGATTTCGTCTATTCGAAATATGACCAGGACAGCATCACCGACGCGATCACCACGATCGGCCTGAACCGCAACGGCACCAATGCCCGCGTCACCCAGAACACGCTGCGCGCCGCCGGCACGGCCAATGGCAATGCGGACCGTGTCGCGCTCTACCCCACCTGCACCCAGAGCGCGACGATCGACTGCGGCGACGCGCTCTATGGCGGCGTGCTGGCCGGCATGCTCAACAGCCGCAATCCCAACAACCTCAACCCGTACGACTATTATAACGCCGCGACCTCGGTCGGGCGCGTGCCGACCGCCAACCTGACCGGCTATTACAACGAGCTGATCGGCCGCCCGAACACGAAGATCCGCGGCGCGCATGTCAACGGCGCGGGCCAGGCGGATTATCTGCTGCTCGACGATGTCGACTGGCGCAGCTCCTCCGACGCGCAATATGGATCGACCGAGTTCAAGCAGGCGACGCTCAATTTCCGCCAGGACATCAGCGACGACCTGAAGCTGGACGGGACGATCGGCTGGTCGCGGTCCGAATTCAGCGCGACCGGGCTGCTCGCCGAGATCAACGCGATCGACCGGGACAATTATATCTTCGACGATCGCGGCGGGGACAGGATGCCGATCTTCAACCCCGGCTTCGACGTCGCCGCGCCGGCGAGCTGGACGCTGGTCAAGGGCCTGTCGACGATCCGCTATTTCAAGACCTTCGTGAACAACGAGTTCCGCGTCGCGCGCGCCAATTTCACCTATGAGGCGCTGCCGGAGATGACCCTGCGCTTCGGCGGGACGTTCAAGCAGTTCGATTTCGACAGCGACCAGGGCCGTCGCAGCCAGGACATCGAGGCGATCAACCCGACCCTGCTCGAATCCAACCTGGCGATCACCGATCTCGGCAAGACGGTCGGCTTCGGCCAGGGGCTGCAGGTGACTCAGGGCACGCCGACCAGCTTCTATGCGCCCGACCTGGACAAGTTCCGCCAGCGTTTCGGCATCGACTGCAACTGCATCAACAAATGGGGCGATTACCGTGCCGTGGCGGACGGGCGCCAGCGCAACGCGGTGACCGAGAAGGACATTTCCGGCTTCTTCCAGGTCGATTTCAATGTCGACGCGTTCGGCCGGCCCCTGCGCGGCAATGCCGGCATGCGCATCGCCAATACGCGGGTGAACGGCCTCGGCAATGTCGGCGGCACCGACGGGGTGCTCGGCATCCCGGTGACGGCGCGCAACGAATATTGGGACTGGCTGCCTTCGACCAACATCACTTACGAGCCGATGGACAATTTCCTGATCCGCTTCGCCGCGGCACAGGTGATCTCGCGTCCGCAACTCGCCAGCCTGACGCCGGGCACCACCGCTTTCGCCAGCGGCCTCAACGCGGCCGGCGCGGCGCCGGCGGTCACGGTCGGCAACCCCTATCTCAACCCGTTCCGCGCGACCAATTTCGACCTCAGCTTCGAACGCTATTTCCGCAACAACGGGCTGATCGCGGTGGCGCTGTTCAGCAAGAAGATCGATTCCTTCCCGCAGCAGATCGCGGGCGAGGCGCCGCTCTCCTCGGTGTTCGAGCCGGCGATCTACAATCAGCTGGTTGCGGCGATGACCAGTCCGACGCTGCAGGCCTATACGCTGGCCGGCGGCACCTGGGCGATCCGCCAGTTCCAGGATGCGCCGGGCGGCACGATCAAGGGCGTCGAGGTCAATCTCCAGACCGACTTCTTCTTCCTGCCCGCGCCCTTCGACAAAATGGGCATCGCGGCGAACTACACGCATATCGAGTCGAAGCTGAACTATCTGACCGGCACCGTGCTCTCGACCACCCAGACCGGCACCGCCGCGACCGCGCAGAACAGCTTTGCCGAAGGGCCGTTCCTCAACACCTCGCCCGACGCGTTCAACGCGACGCTCTATTACGAGAACAAGGTCTGGTCGGCGCGCGTCTCCGGCGCGTACCGCAAGCGCTACGTCAACCGCTTCCCGCTCGCGACGGGCACCTGCAGCGTCGGCACCACGACCAATGCCGGGGCCGCCTGCAACTCGCCGGTGCTGGCCGATTTCGGCTATAACGAGGACACGCTGAACGTCGATTTCGCGATCAGCGTGAACGTGACCGATTTCGCCAAGCTGACGCTGGAGGGGCGCAACCTGACCAACGACCAGCAATATCGCACCATGTATGCCGCCAACCCGGTGACCCAGACCTATGCCAGCACCGGGCGGATCATCACCGGCGGCGTGCGGTTCATCTTCTGATGCGGGCGATGCGGATCATGGCGATCGGTGCCGTGCTGTCGGGGGCGCTGTCGGGGACGGGAGCGGGGACGGCACCGGCATCGCCGGCCCATGACACATGCCAGCGCGCCTTCCCCACCGCCGAGGGAGCGGGCGCCTGTTCGGCCGGCGGGCGTGGCGGCAAGGTGCTGCGGGTGACCAACCTGGCCGATGCCGGGCCGGGCTCGCTCCGCGCCGCGGTCGAGACTAGCGGTCCGCGCGTGATCCTGTTCGATATCGGCGGGACGATCACCCTGCTCAAGCCGCTCAAGATCCGTGAGCCGCGCGTGACCATTGCCGGCCAGACCGCGCCGGGGGGCGGCATCACCCTGCGCGGCCAGCCGCTGCTGGTCGACGCCGACGACGTGGTGATCCGCTTCATCCGGTCGCGGCTCGGCGACGAGGAGGGGGTGGAGACCGATGCCATCACGGTCGAGCGCGGGCGGCGGATCATCCTCGACCATGTCTCGGCGAGCTGGTCGGTCGACGAGACCTTGTCGGTCGGCATTCCGCAGCGCAAGCCCGAGGACGATATCCGCGACGTGACCATCCAATGGTCGATCATCGCCGAATCGCTCGACGGGTCGATCCACGCCAAGGGCGAGCATGGCTATGGATCGCTGATCCGCGCGGCGCATGGCGCGGAGATCAGCTTCCACCACAATCTCTGGGCGCACCATATCCAGCGCATGCCGCGCCCGGGCAACTACATGCCGCCCGCCCAGGACCCGGAAGGGCCGCGCATCGAGTTCCGGTCGAACCTCTTCTACAATTGGGGCGGTGCGCGATCGGGCTATAATGCCGATAGCGGGGAGAAGGCGTCGCACAGCGCCTATGCCTTTATCGACAACAGCTATCGCACCGGCCCGTCGAGCAAGGCGGCGATCGCGTTCGACGAGGGCGATCCGCTGGCCAGATCGCTGTTCGCGGGGAATGCGATGAACGGCGTGGTGCCGGCCGATCCGATGAGCCTGGTCACCGGCATCAAGGACCCGGCCAACCGGATCGCGGCGCTCACCATAAGGCCGGTGCGGGCGCAGGGCTGGGCCGAGAGCGAGCAGGCAGTGCTGGCGCGGGCGGGCGCGTCGCTGGTGCGCGACGCGGTGGATGTGCGGATCGTGGGCGATGTGACGGCGGGCACCGGCGGGATCATCAACAGCCAGAAGCAGGTCGGCGGCTGGCCGGACCTGCCGCCCGGCGCGCCGTGGCGCGACGGCGATGGCGACGGCCTGCCCGATCGCTGGGAGCGCGCCCACAAGCTCGATCCGGCTGATCCGGCGGATGCCGCGCGGCCGGCGGGCGGAGGCTATAGCCATCTCGATACATGGCTGGAGGAACTGGCGACGGCCCGGCGCTGACCCTACCGCATCGACCTGATCGTCTGGTCCAGCCCCGACACCAGCCGCGCGAGCCGGTCATAATCGATCTTGTCGGGCGTGTCCGCGAGGCTGTGATAATGCGGATAGCGGAAGGGCGCGGTGTCGGTGACCATCAATGCCGGGAAACCCTCGCCCGAAAAGGCCCAGTGATCCGACCAGTCCACCCCCTGGATGAAGCCGGGTGCCGCGCCGCCGACGCTGGGGAATTGCGCGACCTCGCGGAACGACCGAACCGTCCGCCGCACGAAACCCCGCGCGTCGGTCGTGCCGACGAACGCCACGAAATTCCCGGTCTCCGGATAGAGCATGCCGAGCGGCCAGGGATAATGCTGGCTGTGCGGCGCATCGCTGTAATAGCCGATCGTCTCCAGGCTGATCATGCCCAGCACCGGCTCGCCGCCGCGCTTCAACTGGGCGGCATAGACGACGCTGCCCATCAGCGGGGTCTGGAACCAGGGCGGCTCCTCATTGACGAACAGCACCAGCCGGAGGCGCAGCGCCGCCTTGCCGCGCAGATCGGCGAGGCTGCGCGCCAGTTCGAGCACCGCCGCAGTGCCGCTGCCATTGTCGTTCGCACCGGGCGCGTCGAATGCGCTGTCGTAATGCGCGCCGATCACCAGGGTCTTCGCGTCGGATTTGGCGGGCTCGATCACCACGTCGATATTACGCACCCGCTCCCCGCCGGCACTGAAGCTCAGGCGGCGCACGGTATAACCCATGCCGGCCAGCGCCCCCTCGATATGCCGCGCCGCGCGTTCGAGCTCGATCGGATGCTCGACATTATGCGGCACGCTGGCGATGGCGGTGACATGACCGCGCAGCCTGGCGGCAAGCTGCGCCTCGCCGGCGGTCAGCGGCGGAAGCGGGCCGGCATAGGAAGTGCCCGGCACCGCCGTCAGCCACAGAAGCGTCGCCACCGGAAGCAGGAAGATCGCGGCCACGATCGCGAGCGAAAGGAGCCGGGTCCGCCAAATGCTCGTGTCGTCCATCATTGGCGCCCCTTCCTGGCAGACATGGCTAACAGGCGCACCAACCAATGCCAAACCGGTGCCACGACATCGCCTTGTTCCGGCGTCAGAGCATGTCGCCACGGGAGGGCCACGCGATGTTCGATTTCCAGCCGACCTTGTCAGGCGACCTGCTCAGCTTGCGGCCGCAGGTGCCGGAGGATTGGGAGGCGCTGTTCGCGGTGGCGTCCGATCCGGCGATCTGGGCGATGCACCCGATGCGCGAACGCTATCGCGAGCCGGTGTTCCGCGCCTTTTTCGACGATGCGCTGGCCGATCGCGGCGGGCTGGTCGCCCGCGACCGCGCCGACGGCACGGTGTTCGGCTTCTCGCGCTATTCGGAACTGTTCACCGAACCCGGCGAAGTCGAGATCGGCTGGACCTTCGTCGCGTGCGAGCGCTGGGGCGGGGGGTGGAACCGCGAGATGAAGAGGCTGATGCTCGGCCATGCCTTTGGCAGCTATGACAGCGTCATCTTCCGCATCGGCGAGGACAATCTCCGATCGCGCCGCGCGGTGGAGAAGATCGGCGGCGTGCTGACCGACCGGGTGCAGGAATATCGGATGGGCGACGCGGTGATCCGGCATGTGACCTATGCCATCGCGAAGGACGATTTCGCGGGCGGGCCGATGGGGGGCTGAACGCCGCGTCGCTTCTCCGTCATGCCGGACTTGTTCCGGCATCCAAGTTTCCGCAGGCGCCGCACCCTTGCTTTTGCGGCACGATGGACCCCGGAACGAGTCCGGGGTGACGGGCGAAACTAGGTAGCCAGCCATCCGTCATACCGCACCACGAGCCCGATGAGCGGCAGCGCGGCCGTCACGTCAAAGCGGAAACACTCGCCCTCCTGCCATTCGCGCGCCTGGATGCGCGGGCCGAGCGCCAGCGGCAGCGGCAGGCCGAAACAGGTCCAGCGGCGCATCTCCATGCGGAGACCCTGGTCGTCCGAGGGCAGGTCGAAATGGAAACGCAGCGGCCCGAACCGCTCCACCAGCCGGGCGCCCTTTTGGCTCAGCCGGCTGGAAAAAACATGCTGGCCGAAGGACCGGGTCCAGGTCTCCACGCCATTCCGTTCGGCAAAGGCGACATGCAGCGGATGCGTCCCCGCCGGCGGAAAGCCCATGACCCGCGCGACCGTCCGCGCGACCAGCCCGGTACCGCGCTCCACCCGACCCTCGCCCGAGGCACCGCCGTCGCGGCACACCTCATGCACCCGGCGAACCGCGGCCGGCAGCGCGTCGAAGGCCGGGCCGATCACGCGCCGGTACAGGGGTGGCGGCAGACGAGTCTCGATTGCCTCGTGGCGCAGGGCGAGCGTCCCGAACAAGGGTTCGAACCGGGCGAGATCGAGAAAGCGCGATGCATTCGCCGCCCCGGCCGGAATGCGGCCGGAAAGAATATCCTCGGCGATGAGGACCGCAGCGAGCGTCGGGATCTCGGGGCCGTCGCCCCGTTCGGCAATCAGGGTCCAGCGGCGTTCGACCAGCCCGGCCTCATCCTCTCCCGCCAGACGCACCGACATGGCGGAGCGATCGCTGGTCAACGGCCTGGTCAGGCGCTGCAGCGGCAGCAGGACGGGCGCGAGCGGCGCAGCCGACAGGCCGAGCCAGCGAACCGGCCAGCTCAGCAGCCACAGTCCGATGGTCTGGAGCGCAATCTCCGTGCCGGCGCGAAAGGCCACCGCCGGGCCACCCGGCAGCATGCCGGACATCAGGTCCAGATCGGGCACCTCGGCCAGGGCGACCCAGCGACCGCGTACCGCCGGCACGCCCGCCACCGCAAAGGTCTCGCGCCGCAATTCCTGCCAGCCCCAGCCGGACGTCCAGCACTGGCCGCGCCACAGCCATATCGGTCGTCCGACATAGGACAGGATCGCCGCGGCGACCGACGCGCCGGCGGTCGCGCGATTGGACGCGCTGATCGCGACATCGACCTGAGTGACCCGGTCCATGCCCTTTGCGAGCCGGCGCGCGACCGCGCCGGACAGCGCCGGGACGCTCGACGCGCCGGAAATGATCGTCATGCCCGCCACTTGCGCCGCCGCATCGAGCGCGGCGATCCCGGTCACGAAGTCGCGCGCATCGGCGAGGTCGAGATAGGATATGCCTGCCCGCACACAGGCCAGCGGCACGCCATAGCCGCTATTCTGAAACGGTCCGGCCGCATCGATCAGCAGGTCGGGGCGATGCTCGGCCAGCAGCGCATCGAGATCGCCGTTGCGGTCGGCGAGCACCGGCTCGGTACCGTCGACCTCCGCGCAAAAGGCCTCCGCCTTGTCCGGATTGCGGCCCGCGACGAGGATATGATAGCCACGCCCGGCGAGCCGGCGCGTGAGCCGCGCGCCGAACCCGCCATAGCCGCCAAGGATCAGGACCCGGCTCAGCGCCGTCCCCTTCTGGCATCTACCCTGATGATCGTGGTTGCGCGCAATGCCATGCTCCGTGTCAGCAAAGCGCAATGGCATCCGACACTTACCGGATCAATAACGGCCTATTGCGATGGCGATGCGGGTCCCCTCAATCATGCCCGCCGGGGCATTGAGCGACCGTATCCTTCAGCCGCTCGATCAGCCAGCGCCCGGCCGGGCCCGGCGGCGTATCCTTGCGGTGCACCGCGAGCATCGGCAGCACATTGCCCTCCGGCCAGCCATCCTCCAGCACCAGTTCGACCAGCCGCCCCTCGGTGAGATCGGCGCGCACCAGCGGTTCGGGCAGGCTGCCCCAGCCAAGGCCGGCGCGCAGGAATTCATGCTTGGCGCCGAGATCGGCGATGCGCCAGGTCCTGGGCGAGAGCACGCCGAATTCCTTGCCGCGCGACAGTTCCGACCGGTCGGTGAGGACGAGCTGGACATGCTCGGCAAGGTCGGCCCGGGGAATCGGTCCTGCGCGCTGCGCCAGCGGATGTTCGGGCGCCGCGACCATTATCAGCGGGATCGAGAGCAGCCGTTCCTGCACGAAATCCTCGGGCACGAGCGGCAGGGTGCCGACCACGGCAAAGGCCGCATGTCCCTCCACCACCGGCTCGACCACGGCGCCCAGCGCCTCGACATTCACGCGCAGCGGCGTGTGCGGGAAGGTCGCCTGGAAATCGCGCACGGCATGCGCGAAGACATGGATCGGGAACATCACGTCGACCGCGACCGACAGCTCGGCCTCCAGCCCGCCGGCGAGATCGCGGGCGCGCGCCTTGAACGAATCCATCCGCCCCGCCACTGCCCGCGCCTCGGGCACCAGCGCGCTGCCCGCCTCGGTCAGCGCCGGATAGCGTGCGCTGCGATCGAACAATTGCACGCCGATCTGGCGTTCGAGCGTGCCGAGCGTCTGGCTGACGACGGACTGGGCGCGGCCCAGCCGGCGTCCGGCCGCGGAGAAGCTGCCCTCCTCGGCCGCGGCGAGGAAAGTGCGGAGCTGATCGAGCGAGACGGCGTCAAGCATGTATCGGTTTTCCAGATGGTATCCAGATGAATATATAGGCTGTTGCGCTATATAACGAGTCCATATCTGACGCTTCGCAATCACTTTCCTCGTTTGCGAAGGACACCATCATGAAGCTCCTCCATGTCGATTCAAGCATTCTCGGCCCGGGCTCGGTGAGCCGTCATCTCTCGGCCTCGATCGTCGCACAGCAGCAGGCGCTGCACCCCGGCATCGAGATCGTCCGCCGCGACCTTGCAACCAACCCCGTCGATCACCTTTCCGGCCTTCACCTCGCCGCCGCCCAGGGCGCGGTGCCCGAAGCCGAGCCGCTTCAGCGCGATCTCGCCTCCGGCCAGGCGGCGCTCGAGGAATTCCTCGATGCGGACGTGGTCGTCGTCGGCGCGCCGATGTATAATTTCGGCATCCCGAGCCAGTTGAAGGCATGGATCGATCGCCTCGCGGTCGCCGGCCGCACTTTCCGCTATGGCGCCAATGGTCCCGAAGGCCTGGCGGGCGGCAAGACGGTGATCATCGCTTCGTCGCGCGGCGGCTTTTACGGCGCCGACACCCAGGCGGCGTTCCTCGACCATCAGGAAACCTATCTGCGCGGTGTGTTCGGCTTTTTCGGCATCACCGACATCAGCTTCATCCGCGCCGAAGGCGTCGCGATGGGCGAGCCGCAGCGCCAGCAGGCGATCGACAGCGCCGAGGCGGAAATCCGCAAGCTGGCAGCGTAAAGTCGGGTTCCGCGGGCGCCAATCTCCCACGGCCGCGGCACCCTTTCTCCTTTCCCGGCGAAGGCCGGGATCCAGTCGGGGGACGATCTTTGGCTGGCGTAGCGCTCCGTTACGTCGACCTTCCCTACTGGGGCCCGGCCTTCGCCGGGGAAGGTAGAAGTTTGGCGGTCCTTGACACTTATATCCGACTCGCGCATAAGTAATATGCGAGTTGGATATAAGGTGCCGCGTCGTGGACGAGTCGGACTTCCTCCAGGACTATGATCCCACCGTCTATGAGCCGCTGTCGGTCGCGGTCGATCTTGTCCTGATGAGTGTGGTGGACGGCGCGCCGGCGGCGTTGCTGGTGCGCCGCGCCGACCATCCGCATCTCGGCCGCTGGGCGCTGCCCGGCGGCTTCGTGAAGCCAGACGAGAGCCTGGACGATGCCGCGCGCCGCGTGCTCGCGACCCGCGCGCATATGGAAGGCGCCTGGATCGAGCAGCTTTACAGCTTCGGCGCGGTCGATCGCGATCCGCGCATGCGCATCGTCAGCATCGCCTATTTCGCGCTGCTGCCCGCCGAGCGCTTCGCCGCCGCGCTCACGGCAGCGCCCGAGCTGATGCTCGCCACCATCGTCGTGCCCTGGGCCGGCGAGAGCGGCGGGCCGGTCGCGGCGCACGCGCCCGACGGCGCGGCGCTGTCCCTTGCCTTCGACCATGCCGATATCCTTGGCCTCGCGATGCTGCGCCTGCGCGGCAAGCTCGATTATTCGGCGGTCGCCTTCGCGTTGCTGCCCGAGCGGTTCACGCTCCGCGCGCTGCAGGACGTGCATGAGGCGATCCTCGGCACCCAGCTCAACAAACCAGGTTTTCGCCGCCGCATGCTCGACCGCGGCTGGCTCGAGCCGACCGGCGAGCGCGAGACGGGCGCGTCGTTCCGCCCGGCCGAACTGTTCCGCCACCGCACACCCGCTTCCCCCTTTCCACGAGGAGAATGACCATGGCCTATATCCGCAATTTCGGCTTCCTCGCCCAGCTGCGCAGCGATGCGAGCAATCATGTCATCCGCTATCGCAACGGCCGCATGCGGCAGAGCGGGCGCGGGCTGGTCTTCTGGTTCCGGCCGGAGACCGCCAGCCTGGCCGAGCTGCCGATGGACGACCGCGAGATGGCGCTGTTCGTGAAGGGCCGGAGCCAGGATTTCCAGACGGTCGCGGTGCAGGGCACCCTGACCTGGCATGTCACCGACCCGGAACTGCTGGCAAGCCGGGTCGATTTCACCATCGGCGTGTTCAACGGCGCGCTGAAGGGCGAACCGATCCAGCAGATCGAGACCCGGCTCGCCGGCCTCGTCAACCAGGCAGCGCTGCAATATCTGGCGCAGGCTTCCGTGCGGGCGCTGCTCGATGCGGGGCCGGAGCCGCTGCGCAAGGCCCTCGAGGCAGCACTGGGCGGCGATCCGGCGCTGGCCGAGATCGGCATCGGCGTCGCCGCGATCCGGCTGACCAATCTCGCGCCCTCCAGCGAGCTGGAACGCGCGCTGCAGACGCCGACCTTCGAGGCGCTCCAGCAAAAGGCCGATCAGGCGACCTTCGAACGCCGGGCACTGGCGGTCGACAAGGAACGCGCGATCGCCGAAAACGAACTGGCCAACAAGACCGAGCTGGCGCGGCGCGAGAAGCAGCTGATCGCCGAGGAGACCGGCAACGCGCGCGACCGCGCCACCGGCCTTGCCGAGGCACAGCAGATCGAGGCGGCGGCCGAGGCCGAGCGCATCCGCACCGTGGAAAGCGCCAGGGCGGAGACCGAGCGCGCGCATATCGCGATCTATCGCGACCTGCCGCCCGGAGTGATGCTGGGGCTGGCCGCGCGCGAGCTGGCCGGCAAGCTCGACACGATCGAGCATCTGAACGTCACGCCCGACCTGCTCGCCACCCTGATGGGCGAGTTCAGGCGCGACACGACTGCCCTCCCCGCCACCCTGCCGGCGGCATGAGCGATGTCCACGATCACGCCTCGCGCGGTCTTCGTGACGCGGGAAACCGATTATGAGCTGCTGCTCGCGCGCCATGCGACGCGCGAGCAGGCGCGCTTCTTCCTGACGACGCGCGGGCAGCGGATCGAGGATCTCGAGCGCCACCACGACCAGCTCCATGCCACCCTGCGCGCGGCGCGGGCGGCGGTGCCCGACACCTGGCGCCAGGCGCTGGTCCACCGTGCCGATCTCGACCGGTTCCTGTTCGGACCGGAAGACGCGGTGGTCGCGGTCGGGCAGGACGGACTGGTCGCGAACGTGGCGAAATATCTGACCGGCCAGCCGGTGTTCGGCATCAACCCCGCGCCCGACCTGTATGACGGCGTGCTCGTCCGCGTGCCGATCGACCGGCTCGGCCGGTTGCTTCCGGCCGGCATGGCGGGCGATGCCGGCGCCCAGCACCGCACCATGGTCGCCGCGACGCTCGACACGGGCGAGCATCTGCTCGCGCTGAACGAAATCTTCGTCGGGCATCGCAGCCATCAATCGGCGCGCTACAGCCTGGTCGCGGGCCCTGCGCAGGAGGACCAGTCGTCGAGCGGGCTGATCGTCGCGTCGGGCACGGGGGCGACCGGCTGGGCCCGGTCGATCATGGAAGCGACGCACCAGCCGCTCGCCATCGGCGTGGAGGAACGCGCGGTCGCCTATTTCGTGCGCGAACCCTTTCCCAGTGTCTCGACCGGCACCGATCTGCGCGCCGGCCGGCTGACCGATGCGCCGCTGGCCGTCACCTCGCGCATGAACGACGGCGGGGTGATCTTCGCTGACGGGATCGAGCAGGATTTCCTGTCGTTCGACTGGGGCCGGCGCGTGACGATCGGCCCGGCGGGCCGGGCGCTCAACCTGATCACCGGCTGAGCCTGGTATGTCGCGGCCCGACCCTGTAGCGGAGCGCCATCAGGGCGCCTTCCACGGGAAGGCGCGGATCCGGGAGAATCCGTCGATGCGTGGGTGGTTGGTTACGGTTCTAGGGGCGCCTTTTCTGCTGTCCGGATGCAGCCCCTCCGCGCCCGACCAGAGCGCCACGCAAGGCCCGGTGCCGGCTCCTACGGTCAAGGCCATGGACATCCCGGTCGACAATGCCATTGCCCTGCCACCGACCGCCAATGGCGGCTCCGCAGTATTGAAGCGCGATGCCAGCAAGGTCGAAGGGATCATGCATTACAGCTGCACGGGTGGCGTGACATTGACGATCGATCACGATCTCGCCTGGGACGTGCTGCGCCTGACGATCGATGCGAAGACGTTCCAGCTGACCAACATGCTGTCCGACACCGCCACCACCAGATATCGCTCGGAAACCGGCCGCACGCCCGGCCACAGCCTGATGTGGCAGACCAACGGCGACGAGGGGACCTTGATCGAAGGCCCCGTAAAAGCGCCGGCCGATTCAGCCAGGCAGAAGACGATCAGCTGCCGACAGACTGGCTGAGGGGTTCGATCCAGCGACGAGCGCGTTCCCCGCGCCGGGCGCCTGCGCGACGCATGGCACTATTTCGGAGACGAGTCGTTTCCCGGACAGCTTTTATTCCGGGAGTGCCCCCTTGGACAGTTTCTTCACCAACATCGCGTCGCGCAGCGCGACGATCATGGGGTGGCCCTCGACCTTCCTGCTGGCCACCCTGTGCTGCATCGTCTGGGCGGTATCGGGCCCGATCTTCCATTATTCCGATACCTGGCAGCTCGTCATCAACACGGCGACGACAGTACTCACCTTCCTGGCGGTGTTCCTGATCCAGAACAGCCAGAATCGCGACGGCGCGGCGATCCAGGCGAAGCTCGACGAGATCCTGCGCGCGCTCGACAATGCCCGGGGCGAGTTCGTCGGCATCGAGCATCTGACCGACGCGCAGATCTGCGCGATCCGCACCGCGCTCGAACGCGAAGTCCAGGGTGACGATGCTGAATCCGTCGAGGAAACCGTCGACGAGCTGCTTGCCCGTCGATGAAAAAAAACGGGTGGAATTTCATCCGTTTCCCGGCGCATCGGTGGCAGTCCTCCCTTAAGGGGGACAAATTCACCAAAAATTAATTAATTTGTGTTAATCAGCATTTGCGGGCGCTTCCCGGTCGCGCCTGCCTAGAGCCCCGGCCCCCCCCCCATTCGGCCGGGGCTCTTCTCTTTTTCAGCCGTACCATTTGCCGCCATCGCCCTTCCCTCTCGCGCCGCGCCGCGATTTATGGGACGATGCGGCGCGACGGGCGTGGATCGCGCGACGATGCCGGGGACAACTGGCTGGTCGCGCCATGCCGCAACGTCGCTCGAACAGGGGAGCGGCATGGTCTTTTCCTTTCCCGTCATCGCCTTCGGCGTCATCACCGTGATCGCCGGCGGCGCTGCCATGCTGATGCCGATGGTCAGGGCCCGCCTCGCCCGGTCGCGCAGGCGCCGCCGGTCGAAGAACCGCAGGGACCGCCAGCACACGCCCCGCCAGCGGATCGATATCGTCGCGGCATCCGCCGAGAGCCCGCCTTCCGCCGAGGACAGCAGCTAAAGCGTTTTCGAGCTGGATTGCACCGTTCGGCCCCCGACTTGATCCGGGGGTGTCGAAGCCCTGCTTCTCTTCCTCGAAAGAAAGAACAGCCCTTCGACAAGCTCAGGGCGAACGAGGAGAGGTGATTCCAGCTGACTAAGCTTCGCGCTAGGAGTCCGGCATGGTGGGGAAGACCGTCATCCCCGGCGGCAGTACCGCCCAGTCGGGGCGGTCGCGATCGAACAGCACCATGGTCGGCGTGAACAGGGACGGATCGTCGAGCGTGCCGGCATAGATGGTGTGGGACTCGTCCTCGCCGACCACGCCGCCGAAGACGAGGCTGCCACAGCCCGCACATCGGTTGCGCACTGCCTCCCCGCCGCGAAACGCGGGCGAGCGGACCTGCATCGTCTCGCCGCTGAAGCGCAGCACAGCAGCCGGGAAACCCATGAACGGGATATAGGCCGATCCCGACGCGCGGCGGCAATCGCCGCAGCAGCAATAGCCGGCATAATCGGGTGCGGCGACCGCCTCATAGCGCACCGCGCCGCATAGGCAGCCGCCGGTGATGGAGACGGTACCGGCCATGGCGCACTTCTATGAGAGCGCCGAAGCCCCGGCAAGCATTGCCTTAGCGCATCAGCCCGGCGGCGCGCAGCGCATCCTCGATCACCTTTTTCACGCCGGATATTTCCACCTGCGGGGCCGCGGTGGAAACGCGCCGGGGCCGGACGGGCACCGGGCGATCCTGGCGCGGCACGGCCCGTGCCTTGCGCGCAGACGCCGGCGCGGCATCGGCAATGCCCCAGGAAGCGGCGATGTGCCCCGTCGAGCAGATCCCGACATCCAGCATATAGGGCATGGCCGCGCCGCATCCCTCGGCCGGCGCGATCGGCGTGCCGTGTCCCATGCCGGCGATGGCATGCGCCTCGATCCGGACGCGGCCCTTGGCGTCAGTCCAGGTCCGCCTGGTGTGGCCGCCGATCGTCTCGGCCAGCGCCGGCGCCGAGTCCAGGCCCTGGAGCAGGCGCCATTGCTCGACGATATCCTCCATGTTGGAGGCGGCGACGGTCGAATCGGCAGTGCCGTGCCAGACCGACAGCATCGGCCAGGACCCGTCATGGTCCGAGGCCTGGCGGACTCGCGCGGAGAGTTCCTGACCCTTGGGCCCGCCATGGCCGCGCATCCGGTCGAACGCCTGGGGCACGCCCGCTGCCGTACCGTAAGGCAGCCCGGCGACGATCGCGCCGCCGGCGAACAGCTCGGGCCAGGTCGCGAGCATCACCGCCGTCATCGCACCGCCGGCCGAGAGGCCGGTCACGAACACCCGTGACGGATCGAGATCATGCTCCGCGATCATCTGGCCGATCATGTTCCGGATCGACAGCGGCTCGCCGCCGTCGCGGCCGACATCGCCGGGTTCGAACCAGTTGAAGCAGAGATTGGCGTTGTTGCTGCGCTTCTGCTCCGGATAGAGCAGCGCGAAGCCGTGCCGGTCGGCGAGCGTCGACCAGCCCGATCCGTGATCATAGCCCGCAGCATTCTGGGTGCAGCCGTGCAGCACCACGACCAGCGGCGCACCGGGCCGCAATCCCTCGGGAACATGGATGCGCGCCGCGAGCTGGCCCGGATTGGCGCCGGTGAGGACCATGTCGGTCAGCCGGTCCGCGCCGCCGGCGAACGCCTGCCCCATGCCGGCCTGGGCCGCGGCGAGCCGCGTGATGGTGTCGGAAAGCGTACGCATGATCGGTCCCCCAGGGGGCGAACGAGTCGTCCGCACCTGCTCAACGGATCATAGGCCGGTTTGTTGCTGCGGTGCACAATAAACATTGCCCGCGTCAAACTTCCGATGGCCCCGCGGCCCCGGCGCGGATAGATTCCGCGGCATGCGAACCCTGGTCTTTTGCCTGATGGCGTTGATCGCCACCCCCGCGAGCGCCCAACGCCTCCCGTCAGCAAAGGCGATCGACGCGCGAGCCCGCGCCGCCATGGCGGAGACCGGCGCGAAGGGCATGGCGATCGCGGTGATCGACAAGGGTAAGGTGGTCCATGTCCAGGCGTACGGCATCCGCAATGCCAAGGGCGATCCGCTGCTGACCGATACCGTGATGTACGGCGCCTCGCTGACCAAGACGGTGATGGCCTATACCACCCTGACCCTGGTCGACCGCGGCGTCCTCTCGCTCGATACGCCGTTCGCCGCCGATCTCGACCGGCCCCTGCCCGATTATGACAGCGCGGCGATCGCGCCGGGCAAATATGGTCCGTACAAGGACCTGGCGGGCGACGATCGCTGGCGGCGCATCACGCCGCGCATGGCGCTGACGCATTCCACGGGCTTCCGCAATTTCTGGTTCCTCGAACCCGATGAAAAGCTGCGTATCCATTTCGATCCGGGCACGCAGTTCAGCTATTCGGGCGAAGGGTTCAGCCTGTTGCAGTTCGTCATCGAGCATGGCCGGAAGGCCCAGGGCCTCGGCCTCGATGTCGGCGGCCTGACCGATGCGATCTTCGCGACGCTGGGCATGACGCGCACCAGCCTCACCTGGCGCCCCGATTTCCGCCCCAACCTGGCCGATGGCTGGAACGACAAGGGCGAGCCGGTCGAGCATGACGAACGGTCGAACGTGCGCGCGGCCGGATCGATGGACACCAGCATCGCCGACCTTGCGACATTCGTCGCGGCGCTGGTGCGCGGCGACGGCTTGTCCCCTGCCTCACGCGCCGAAATGGTCAAGCCGAGCCTGCCGATCGCGACCGCGCATCAATTCCCCAATCTCGCGCCCGATCTGCCGGTGGCCGAGCGCCGCAAGGGCCTGGCGGCGGGCCTCGGCGTTATCGTGTTCGACGGGCCGCAGGGGCATGGCTTCTTCAAGGGCGGGCATGACGAGCAGACCGGCAACACCATGGTCTGCCTGGAACGAGGCCAGCGCTGCGTGCTGATCCTGTCCAACGACGTGCGGGCCGAGGCGGCCTATCCCGCGCTGGTCCGCTTCATCCTGGGCGAAACCGGCACTCCCTATGACTGGGAATATGGCGACCATGCGGGGAAATCCTGAGCCGTTCGGCGGCGGACGACGACCGATCTACCGGGTCGAGGGCCGAAGCCCGACAACATCCCGCGCCGCCGCCCGAGTCGCGCGGATACTGTCCGAGGCATAGACCGCCAGCCCGGTCCAGATCAGCGCAAAGGCGGCAAGGTCGTGCGGGCGCAGATGCTCGCCGAACACAAAGACGGCGAGCAGGAACTGCAAGGTCGGCGCGATATATTGCAGCAGGCCGAGCGCCGCATAAGGCATGCGCCGCGCGGCACCCGCGAACAGCAGCAGCGGCGCCGCGGTGACCGCGCCCGCCACGACCAGCAACAGGTCGGTCGCGGTCTCGCGGCCGAACGCGCCCTCGCCGCCGCCATGCGCGACCAGCAACAGGCCGAAGGCGAAGGGCGCGAGCAGGATCGTCTCGATCAGCAGCCCGCCCAGCGCATCGATCGCCACCACCTTGCGGATCAGGCCATAGATGCCGAAGGTCAGCGCCAGCACCAGCGAAATCCAGATGCTGCTGCCGTTGGACAGCGCCATCACCAGCACCCCCGCCGCCGCCAGCGCGATCGCCACGCCCTGGACGCGCCGCACCCGTTCCCCCAGCACCGCCACGCCCAGCGCGACATTGACCAGCGGATTGATGAAATAGCCCAGGCTCGCATCGAGCACATGGGCATTCTGCACCGCCCAGATATAGACCAGCCAGTTGACCCCGATCAGCAGGGCACTGGCCATCAGCATCAGCAGCGTGCGCCGCGTCACCGCCGCGAGGATCGACCGCACGCGCCCGAACAACAGCGCGAGGACGACCAGCATCAGCACCGACCACAGGATGCGATGCGCCAGGATCTGGCTGGCCGGCACATGCTGCAGCAGCTTCAGGTACAGCGGCAGCACGCCCCAGACTATATAGGCCGCGACGCCCAGCATGATGCCGGTGCCCGCGGGCGCCAAGGAAGGGGATGGAGCGTGGTCGGTCACGGTTTTGCCTGTGCCCGGGCGTTGCGCCGCAGACGGAGTGGAGGAGGCAGGCAAATGGTCGGCATCGGCCGCCATGGCAACCCGCTTGCCCCCGCACTTTTCCTTGGGGCTGCGATGGCCCCGTTATCGACCGGCTCTGACCGATCCGATCATGCCACCGTCATGCGATCGCCGCGGGAAACGGCGCATGCCGCCGGTCCAGCTGGGCCCCGCTAGAGCGAGCGCTAAATCCGATCCGTTTGTCCTGAGTAGGGAGCGAGGTGCCGAAGGCGTATCGAGAGCCCGTATCGAAGGACAGGTTGTCGCACGGAACCTGTCCTTCGATACGGGCTCTCGATACGCCGCTACGCGGCTCCTCGATGGCTACTCAGGACGAACGGGTGTTGGTGGCGCCGATTTAATGCAAGATACTCCAGATACGAAGGACGGTTATCGCACCAGGGGCCGGACCCGCCTGGCCTGGGTGGGCGTCGCGACGGACGATGCAAGCGCGGCGACGCGTCTGCGCTCCGCCAGCAGCGCGGCGATCTCGGCGCCCTCATAGCGGAAGGGCGGCTTGCAGCGTTCGGGAAAGGAAATGCGCATGCGCGGGATATCCCCCGCGAAGCCGGCAGCAATGCTATCAAGTACGCGCGTCAGCGACCCTTGCGCAACGACTTCCAGATCTCCGCTCGCCCTGTCGCCGTCGCGCGGGCGAACCGCTGCGACTGCATCCTCGTTCCACGAAATCTCCACAGGCCTGTCTCCTCGTGAAGGAGCATCCACCCGCGGAAACGGGAGCGCAATGATCTGGGTCAAGAGGCGGCGCGGTATGACGCCGTCCTCTGGTCATCTCACAGAATAAGAAGGAGCAGCACCACCCATATCGCCAATGACAAGATCGTGGCAATCATGAAACCCACGACACCGGAAAGCCTGGCGTGTCCCCGCAGCAAATCAAGCTGGTGCGGCAGCATCACTTTGCTCATTTAAGCGACCTTTTCGGCTTGTATCCTCTCGCAGCAACAATGCACCAAAGTGATGGCAGTTCCAACAAAAATGACGCGATTGTCATCAAATTGAACTTTGTTGGCGCCAGCTCCGTACCCAATGCTCTAAAAGGCGTGATCGCCGGGTCGCGCGCACGGATTCTAACGCGGCACCACCTCCAGAATCGAGTCCCCGGCTTCGAGGCGCCCCGCCTCGATTTCCCAGAAGCCGAAGGCGCTGTCGCCGCGATAGATGCGCATGCCGAGGCCGGTGCCGATCTGGGCCAGCGGGCGGCCCACCTCCTCCGCCTTGACCGGCCGTTCGTGCAACGCGACGCGGCCGTCCGCGGCCGCGAGATCGGCCATATAGTCCGCGATGTGCGGCCCGTGGGTCGACCCGGCGAGCAGCAGCCCGGCAAAGCTCGCCGGGTTGATCACCGTGGTGGCGCCGGCCTGTTTCGCCAGCGCCTCATTGTCCTCCGAGCGGATGATGACGCTGATCGGCACGTCGGGCGCGAGGCGCCGCGCGGTCAGCACGATCAGGATCGAGGTGTCGTCGCGCCCGGCCGAAATGATGATCGCGCGCGCCTTGTCGATCTTGACAGCCTCGAGCGTCGCGTTGCGAGTGGCGTCGCCCTCCAGCACCGCCGCGCCGCATTCCTCGGCGAGGCGCAGCGCCGCGGCGCGTTCGTCGATCACCACGATGGTGTCCGCCGGCTTGCCGCGGCGGATCAGCTCGCACACTGCCTCCGCGCCGCTGGTGCCATAGCCGGCCACGACGAAGTGGCCGCTCAATTGCCGCTGGATCACGCTCATACGCCATTTCTCCCAGACGCGCTTGAGGAGGAAATCATAGGCCGTGCCGAGAAAGATCAGCCATACGAACAGCCGCACCGGCGTGACCACGAAGGTGTCGAACATCCGCGCCTGCGGGGTGACCGGCACGATATCGCCATAACCGACCGTGGTGATGGTGATCATGGTGAAATAGAGCACATCGAGAAAGGTGACATGGCCGTCGACATTGTCGCGCAGGCCATCCCGGTCGAGCCAATGGACCGACAGCGCGATGCCGATCAGCCCGAGCGCGAGCAGCACCCGGCAGACGAGCGACAGCCAGATGGGCGTCCGGCTCTTGCGGCGCAGGTTGAGGAAGCTGTCCTTGGGAGCGGGGCCGCGCAACATCACACCGTGTAACGCGCCGGCGCGAGAAGAAGAAGCATGCTTGCCGGCGCTTCGCCTAACGCCGCCGGATCGCCGCCCCGCCAACGCCGTCTGCGACATCCCCTCGGGATATCACCATTTTGGCGCTTTCCGATGTTCCCGTTTTGATCTAGTTTCACGACATGAGCCGATTCGCCGCAGACCTTGCCCCAGCCGATCTCGCCCCTGTCATCCTGGCGGCGCCCGCCTGGGCGCGGATCGGCATCGCCGTCCGCGATCCGCGGCTCCGCGCGCGGGCGGCGGAAACGCTCGCCCGCGCGATCCTGGAGGGGCTGGACGCCGACGAACCGGCGCAGGACGTGAACCAGCTTTTGCTCGGCCTGTAACAACTTCGTTACAGGGGAAGGAACGCCAGGCGATTCCGTCCGTTATGTTGCCAGGTCTCATGAAAGAGCCCGGCGCGCCCGCGAAAGCCTCCGCGCTGTTTCATTGGTCATGGAGAGCAAGATGGGTCTCATTATACTTTTGATCGTCGGCGGCGTCATTGGCTGGCTTGCCAGCATGATCATGCGCACCGACGCGCAGCAGGGCGTTTTCCTGAATGTCGTGGTCGGCATCGTCGGCGCGGTCCTTGCCGGCTTCCTTCTGTCGCCGCTGCTCGGCGTTCCGCCGATCACCAGCGGTGGGTACAGCATCTCGACGATCCTGGTGTCGCTGCTCGGCGCGGTCGTGCTGCTCGCGATCGTCAACCTGGTACGTCGCGGATCGGTTCGCTAACCGGTTCCCGAAACCAACGGCGCGGGGCGGCTTCGGCCGCCCCGTTTGCGTTCAGCCGCCGAGCAGCCAGAGCCGCCCCGCATGGCAGAAAAGCAGGACGGAAAGCCCGGCGGAACAGCCGAAACAGACATGGCCGACATAGACCAGGACCGGCGGATTGGGCTGCCGTTTCTTCCGATTGAGACTTGCGCCCGACAACACGAAGCTGGTCAGCAGGCCATAGGCAAAAGCGATCGCACCAAACATCAATCGTCCCGCTCGTCATTGCTCAAGCCGGGCCCCCGCCCCGCCTGCGCGTTGCTCAATCACAAGCTGGTGAGGTGATCAAGCGGACGACACGCACGGGTTCGGCGAACCGCGGCAAAGGCACGATGGTGCGCTGCCGAAACGGCATCGGAACTGGCGGGGGAAACGGGCGGGAAATGAAACCAGGCCGGACGATGCTGTCCGAACCGGCCTGGTTTACCCCCGACTAGGTGTGAGCCCGATGCGGTTGGCGTGGCCTGAACGATCCGACCTTGAAACTGTTCCGTCGGCCGACGGCATTTATGGAAGCGCTTACGCTGCGCGTCGTCCAGCCACTCCGATGCGGGCGCTTCGCTACGAATGCCGCCAGCCTTTCGCGGAACGGTCAGGCTTCATACATGGTGACGGCTGGATATTTACGCGTTCGACGATAGCCGCATGGACGAAGAGGCAGGATGCTCCCCGATCTTGGCGCCACCACGCCGCTCTACTTGCTGCTCGCCGGGCTGCTGATCGCGGCGGTGATCGGGCGGCGCATGCCGGTGGTGCGGACATTGACCACGCTGGTCATCTGGCTGGTGCTCGGCGGGCTGGTGGTGATGCTGGTGCGCGACCGCGGGCGCTTCGATCCCTATCTCGCCAAGGTCGCCGCCATGCTCCAGGCCGACAAGCAGGAAGTGGTCGGCAAGGAAGTGCGAATCCGCATGGCGAATGACGGGCATTTCTGGGTGCATGCGCGCATCGGCGGGGTCGAGCGTCGGATGCTGGTCGACAGCGGCGCGACGGTGACCGCGCTCTCCGCCGGAACCGCGGCCGACGCCGGGGTAGAGGTGAAGGATACCCCCTTCCCGGTCGTGCTGCGCACCGCCAATGGCACGGTCAACGCCTTGACCGGCACGATCCCGGAACTGCGCTTCGGCACGATCGTCGCGCGCGACCTCGCCGTGGTGGTCTCCCCCGCCTTCGGCGACACCGACGTGATCGGGATGAACTTCCTGTCGCGGCTCAAATCCTGGCGGGTCGAGGGCAAGACGCTGATCCTCGAGCCGAACCATCCCCAGCCGGTGAAACCCGACACGGCGTGACTCGAACAATCACTTTGGCATCCTCCGGCAATCGCCATAGGAAGGCGCGGAAACCACCGGACAGGATGACCGATGATCGCACGTGCCGCCCTTGCCTCAGCCCTTGTCGCCCTGATGGCCGCCGCCACGCCGGCCGCGGCATCCGACTATGTCGTGATCCGCAAGGAGATCCTGGTCGACCGCTCCGCCGACGCAGTGTGGAAGCGGGTCGGCGGCTATTGCGCGATCGCCGAGTGGCTGAAGGTGAAATGCGAGATCGTCTCGGGTAGCGGCGATGTCGGCACGATCCGCCGTCTGAACGACACCACGCTCGAACCGATGGTCGCCAGCACCGCGCACTCCTATACCTATGGCCAGACCGCCGGCGGCATGGCGACCTTCGCCTATAACGGCACGCTCGCGGTCGAGCCGGCCGGCACGGGCAAGTCGCGCATCGTCTACACGCTGATCTACGACGCCGCGCTGATGCCCTCGGACGAGGTGCGCAAGGCCCAGTTCGACCGCGTCAACCCGCGCTTCCAGGGCGCGATCGAGACGATGAAGGCGCTGGCCGAAGCGGAGAAATAGGGCCCCGAAGGCACAAACCCACCCGTTCGTGCCGAGTAGAGATCGAGTAGCCGAAGGCATATCGAGAGCTCGTATCGAGGCACAGGTGGAGCACGATACGCTTGTCCCTCGATATGCCATCTCGACAAGCTCGATGGCTACTCGGGACAAACGGGTGGAGTGCCCACTTCTAGCCCCCCATCGTCATCGCGCCGGCCCCGAACAGCATCCACAGCGCCATCGCAACCATCATCACATTCTCGGTCAGCGAGATGAAGCCGAGCGGCACCTTGCTGTCGCCGCCGACGCACGCGCATTTGATGTCGCGCCGCTCGATATAGACTGCCTTGAACACCGAGACCGCGCCGATCCCGCCGATCACCAGCGCGATGGGCGCCGACAGCCAGGTCAGCGCGCCCGAGACCATCAGCACGCCGGCCAGGCCCTCGGCATAAGGATAGATCGTCCCGTACGGCACCCAGCGCTTCGCCAGCAGATCGTAATTCAGGAACATCGCCGAGAAGCGCTCGACATCCTGCAGCTTGAGCAAGGCGAGCACGCACATGCTGAAGGCGATGAACCACTCGCCCGCACGGATCGTGAAGGGGGTGCCGAACACGGCCTGGCTTGCGGCCAGCGCCATCAGCGCGGTCATCGCGAACAGCATGATCACCGGGCGATAGGTCACCGCATTCGGATCGCGCACCGGCTTGCCGAAGAAGCGGCGAAGGTCGTCATAGCCGCCGATCCGCGCGCCATCGATGAAAGTCTGCGGCGTGGTCTTCACATTGTGCTCGGCCTTGAACGCATCGGTCTCTTCGCGCGTCCTGAGCCACCGATCGTCCACCTGATAGCCCTGGCGGCGGAGCAGGTCCTTAGCCTTCAGCCCCCAGGGACAGACATGATCGGGCATGACCATGCGGTAGAGGGTGGCCTGTCCGGCCGGGCGGGTCGTCATCATGCATCTCCAGCGCCCTTGCTCGCGGGCGGACCCGGCCCATATGGGGTCCGGACCATGGTACGGAGTCAAGCGATGGCGGAGATAACGATCGCGGGGCTGGCGCGCGAAGGTGGCGTCGGCGTGGAAACGGTGCGCTATTATCAGCGCCGCGGCCTGATCGACGAGCCGGCACGCACCGGCGGGTCAGGCCTGGCCGGCGGCATCCGCCGCTATGGCGCGGATCATGTGCGGCGGCTGCGCTTCATCCGCTCGGCGCAGGGCGCTGGCTTCACGCTCGAGGAGATCGGCGAGCTGCTCGCGCTCGACGCGACTGAGGACCGCGACCGCGCGAGGCGGCTCGCGACCGAGCGGCTCGCCGCGCTCGACGAGAAGATCGCCGAGCTCGAGCTGGCGCGCACTGCGCTCAAGCGGCTGGCGCACGCGTGCGACACCAGCGCAAGCGGCCCCTGCCCGATCCTCGACGCGTTCGACCGGGCTTAGGAAGCGAGTTCGATCATCCGCGCCGGCATGTGCCGGCACGGCCCGAGATGACCGCGTGGCCGGGTGCACAGGCTTTCGCCCGAACCTGAGCCGGCGGCGCGCAGGCAGGTGGAGCCAGGACGCAATCTGAAGGCCGCAGGAACGGCCGCTACAGCATAGTTCATCGCTTCCCCTTTTCGCTTTCGCGAAACGATCAACGACGACGCGGCCTTCGCGTTCCGACCCCGAAACGGAATCCTGTGGACAAATCTACAAGCAGTCCGGATTCCAGCAGGTTGTGGATCCGAAAAATTTCGGCGGCGACCGGCCCGTATCGATCAGAAGGGCGAAGCACCGATATATTTCAACAGACCGAGCACCGCGATCAACACCGCGATGGCGATGATGATGTTCGCGATATTGATGCTGCTCTTTGCGACCACGACCTTTTCGTCGCTGTTGATCTCGGCCATGACTCTACTCCCTTGATGATTCGCCCTGAAGCGATCTACCGACCCCAACGCGCCATCGGCCTCGCCGTTCCTGTGGCGCTCTCCGTCCCGGCAACATCGTTCTTCCAAGCATTTGCAGGGCGGAAGGAGGTCGCTCCGGCGACTGCGTTGGGGCCTGCTCTCCTCATCTCGTGTACCGAATTCGAGCCGGTCCTGGGGTAATTAGGACTAATTCATGCTGCACCCTTTCCCGCAACAATATTGCAACCGCAGTTCATGCAGATTAGGACCGCCGGGCACGTCGACGCCGGCGGACCGGAAATATCCGCTGTCGGCTCGTCTTGCCTGTTCAGGGAGTATCATGAGTGAAGTCGTCAAAACCCAGCGTATTGGGACGCTTGAAGTGTGCGTTCGGAAAGCATGAGCCTGACCGACGCAAGGCGCGCAAGGTCTCTGGAGTATGGCGCGGATACTGCCTGCATTGTAACCGCAGCATGGAACGCGTCGATCGCAAATGGCGCTGCATAACGCGCTAGGCAGGGCATTTCGTTAGCAGGGATCATCGCCGCCGGCCGACATTTCGCCCAAGCATCGCGATATGTATCGATCGGGCCGGAATAGAGCCGAAATGCTGCGCCGCTCGCCCGCGGCTTGTCCAAGGACTGAGCTCTTCCGCTAAAGCATGGTTTCGACAATCCGGTGAGCGTCCGGGGCGGAATCGGGGGTGGGGTTCCAGCCCGGTTTCGCTACCGCCGGACGCCAAACCTGTAGATCGTCGTCGACCGAAACGTCTCGCCCGGGCGCAATATCGTCGAGGGGAAAGCGGGCTGATTCGGGCTGTCGGGATAATGCTGCGTCTCGAGCGCGAAGCCGGCGCCCTGGCGCAGCATGCGGCCGTCACGCGTCATCTGTTTCCCGTTGAAGTGATTGGCAGTGTAGAATTGCACCCCCGGCTGGGTCGTGCGCATCTCCAGCGTGCGGCCGCTCGCCGGGTCCCAGGCGCGCGCGCCGACGGGGATGGGGTCGGCCGCCGGCTTGGTCAGCACGAAATTATGGTCGAAGCCATTGCCCAACAGCATCTGCGGATCGTTCGAGGCAACGCGTTCGCCGATCCGCGTTAGCTTGCGCAGGTCGAACGGGGTGCCGGTGACCGACCGTATCTCGCCGACCGCATTGCGCTTGTCGTCGATCACCGCGAAACTGTCCGCGACGATCTGGATGCGCTGGTCGTCAACGCTGCCCGCCCGGTCGCCGCCCAGGTTGAAATAGCTGTGGTTGGTCAGGTTCACCACGGTCGGTTTGGTCGTGGTCGCGAGATAGTCGATCCGCACCGCATCGTCGGCGCCGAGCGTATAGGTCACTGCCACGTCCATCGCGCCGGGAAAGCCGTTCTCCCCATCGGCGCTGTGATAGCGCAGCGTGAGGCTGCGGCAGCCGGCAGTGGTGCACGGCTCGGCCTTCCATACCCTGGACGAGAAACCCTTGCGCCCGCCATGCGAGACGATCGCGGTCGGATCCGGCGAGAGCGGGTAGCGCACACCGTCAATTGAAAAGCCGCCATGCGAGATGCGGTTGGCATAGCGCCCGATCACCGCGCCGACGGTCGGCGATGCCTCATAGGCCGCGACGTCGGGCAGCGCGATGACGACATTGGCGATATGGCCCGTCCGGTCGCGCACGCTGATCTCGTCGATCGCCGCGCCGAGCGTCAGCACGCCCAGCCGCGTGCCGCGATCGTTGCGCAGCACATAGCGGTCGACCGTCCGGCCCTCCGCCGTGACGCCGAAATCGCGCCGTTCCGGGCCCGCCGGTGGCGCCGCGGCGGCGAGGGGAAGGGCAAGCAGGACGGTGAACAGGCACTTCGCTGGATTCAAGACAACCTCCCCTTTTGGCGCCCATCCTAGCCTGGCCGATGGTCAGCACCAATCGGATTGGCCGGCGGGTTTGCACCGTTTTGGCTGCGATTAAATCTGACAATAAGGCATCGGAATGCAATCCGCCATATTGTACACAGACAGTTGTCACTGTATGCAAGATATGTCTATGGCGGCCAAGTGCAGTCAGAGGCTCCAATAATAAACGACGCGACTCCGGCTTCCCGCTGGAGGACGCCCATCGGGGAGAGAGAAAATATGATTTCTGTCAAGAATCGAGTCGTGACCCGTCGCCTCGCGCTGCTGGCCGCGACGATGCTCGCCGGCACGGCCGTGCCCGCCTTTGCGCAGGCCGCCGCCGCGCAGGACTCGCCCGCTGCCCCCGACGACCAGCCCGCCCCGCCCGGCACCGACATCGTCGTCACCGGATCGCGCATCCAGAATGGCAACAACCAGCCGACGCCGGTCACGGTGGTCAATGCCCAGCTGCTCCAGGCGACCACGCCGACCAGCATCCCGGACGGCCTCAACAAGCTTCCCGCCTTCAATTCGACCTCGACGCCCAACAACGCGGTCAACGCCAATGGGCGCGGCTTCGGCACGCCCGGCAACTTCCTCAACCTGCGCGCGCTCGGCCCGATCCGCACCCTGATCCTGCAGGACGGCAATCGCGTGCCCGGCACCTTCTTCGACACCACCGTCGACACCAACATGCTGCCGCAGCTGCTCATCTCGCGCGTGGAGGTGGTCACCGGCGGCGCCTCGGCCGTTTACGGGTCCGACGCGGTAACCGGTGTCGTGAACTTCATCACCGACAATAAATATGTCGGGATCAAGGGCCTGCTGCAGACCGGCATCTCGGATTATGGCGACGCCTTCTCGGTGCGCGGCGGTGCCGCCTGGGGCATCAATATCGGCGAGCGCGGGCATCTCGAGCTCAGCGGCGAATATTACAAGCGCAACGGCATCGACGACACCGCCAGCCGCCCTTACGGCAATCTCTATCCGGCGGTGGTCGGCGCGGGCACCGCGGCCAGCCCGTTCACGCTCGTCTACAATGCGCGGCAGAGCAACGCCTCGGCCGGCGGCCTGGTCCGCACCGGGCCGTTCGCGGGCATGCAGTTCCTCCCCGACGGCTCGCTGGCTGCGTTCAACCCGGGCACCGCGACGGCCACCGCCAATGCCGCGGTCGGCGGCGATGGCGGCTATGTCCATAACGAATGGCTACTCTATAATTTCAAGTCGGCCCAGGCGTTCGGCCGGTTCGACTATGAGTTCAGCGACACGATCAAGGGCTATGTCTCGGCGCGCTACGCCAAGAACCGCTCGTTCGGCGCGAGCCAGATCTATACCAACATCACCAATGCGACGGCGGGTGCGCCGAACAATTCGGCCGGCTCCTATCCGCTGTGGATCTATAGCGGCAACGCCTTCCTGACGGCGGCGCAGCAGACCGCGCTGACCAACAGCAACACGAGCAGCTTCGCGATCAACCGCTTCGACAGCGATCTGATGAAGGATCTGGCGCTCGAGACGCGGATCAATTCCTTCTCCGCGACCGCCGGGCTGGAAGGCGGGCTGTTCGGCGATTTCGCCTGGGACGCGCATTACACGCACGGTTTCAACCGCACGCGGCTGACCTCGCAGAACAACGTCAACAGCATGAATTTCTTCGCCGCGGTCGACGCGGTGCGCGATCCGGCGACCGGCAATGTGGTGTGCCGGGTCAGCATCACCGCGCCGGGCGCCTTTCCGGGCTGCGCGCCGCTGAACCTGTTCGGTGAGGGCCGCGCATCGCAGGCAGCGAAGGACTTCATCTTCGAGGATACGTCGTGGAGCGCGCGCAACACGCTCGACGATTTCGGCCTGAACATCACCGGCACCGCGTTCGACGGCTGGGCCGGGCCGGTCAAGGTCGCGGTCAGCGGCGCCTATCGCCGTGCCGGCCTGCGCGTGACGACCAGCGTGCCGGACAATAGCTTCAACCCGCAATATCTGCGCCTCGGGCCGGCGGGCAATGCGCTGGCGGCTTCCTATCCCGTATCCAATCTCGGGCATTTCAAGGAAGTCCAGTCGGGCGCGATCGGCAGCGAAGACATTTACGAGGGCAATATCGAGGTCAATGCCCCGCTGCTGAAGGACGTGCCGCTGGTCGAGCTGCTCGCGTTCAACGGGGCGTATCGCTATGCCCGCTACGACGCGGTCGGCAACAGCAATGTGAAGGCGAATTTCTCGTCGAGCACCTGGAAGCTCGGCCTGGAATGGAAGGTCAGCGAGGACTTCAAGCTGCGCGCCACCCGCTCACGCGACTTCCGCGCGCCGACCTTGTGGGACCTTTACCAGGCGCAGGTCATCTCGGCATCGGGCGTCACCGATCCGCTGACCGGCGTCGCCGCGCAGCTCAACACCCTGGCCGGCGGCAACCCCAATCTCGAGCCGGAAGTCGCGCAGAACTTCACCGCCGGCGCGGTACTCACCCCGCGCTTCATGCCCGGGTTCAGCCTGTCGTTCGATTATTTCCATGTCAAGATCGACAATGCGATCGGCGCGGTCGCCGGCACCAATCCGATCGTCCAGTCGCTCTGCCTCGCCTCGGACGGGTCCTCGCCCTATTGCGCGCTGCTGGTGCGGCCGATCTCGTACAACAGCACCTCGCCGGCCAATTTCCCGACGCTCAACATCTCGCTCAGCCAGAATATCGCGCGGATCGAAGCGAAGGGCTTCGACGTCGAGGCGAACTATACCACCGCCTTGCTGAGCGGCCGGTTGAACCTGCGCGCACTCTGGACTCACCAGCCGACGCTGACCACGGAGACCATCCCGGGCGCGGTCATCACCAACGCCGCCGGCACCGAGACTCAGCCGCGCGACAAGGTGAACTTCACCGTCAATTACCGCATTGGCCGGTTCGGCTTCGATTTCCTCGAACGCTTCGCTTCGTCGATCAAATGGACCGGCAACCCGACCCAGGTGTTCGCCATCCCGGATGTGCCGGCCTATTTCCAGAGCGACCTGAACCTGTCCTATGATCTGGGTTCGGACTCGCAGGTGACGACCTTCGTCAATGTCGCCAATGTCTTCAATGCCAAGGGCGGCATCTACCAGACCTCCGGCTTCACCGGCAGCATTGGCCTGCGTTATCCCAATGTGGCCTATGCCGACGCGATCGGGCGTTATTTCACCGCCGGCGTGCGCTTCAAATTCTGACGCCGCACGGGTTTTCGCGGGTGTCCGGCAATGATGCCGGACGCCCGTTCTGTCTTTCGCGATGCGGGGCGCGGGCCTTTCGAGTCGGGGCCTGCCAAAACCAGGGAAAGCGCTGTAACCGCAATGCCGCGCCGCGGATGGCATGTCGCTCGCGAGTCGCGTCTGGAACAGGGATCTCAGCCATGGAATATCGGCGTCTTGGTGCCTCGGGCCTTCGCGTGCCCGCCTTGAGTTTCGGCACCGGCACGTTCGGCGGCGGCAACGACTTCTTCAAGGCCTGGGGATCGACCGATGCCGGCGGCGCGGCGCGGCTGATCGATGTCTGCCTCGACCACGGCGTGTCGATGTTCGACAGCGCCGACGTCTATTCCTCAGGGCTCGCCGAGACGATTCTGGGCGACGCGATCAAGGGCAAGCGCGACCGGCTGCTGATCTCGACCAAGGCGACCTTTCCGGGCGCGGCCGGCGACGGCCCGAACGCCTTCGGCTCCTCACGCCAGCACCTGATCAACGCGGTCGACGCAGCGCTCACGCGGCTCGGGACCGACCATATCGACCTGTTCCAGCTGCACGGCCAGGATTACAACACGCCGGTCGAGGAGACCCTGGCGACACTCGACCAGCTCGTCCGCGACGGCAAGATCCGCTATATCGGCGCCTCCAACTTCTCCGGCTGGCATTTGATGAAGTCGCTCGCCGCGTCGGACCGCCATGGCTGGCCGCGCCATGTCGCGCACCAGGCCTATTATTCGCTGCTCCACCGCGATTACGAATGGGAGCTGCTGCCGCTGGCGCGCGACCAGGGCGTGGGCGCGGTGGTGTGGAGCCCGCTTGGCTGGGGCAAGCTGACCGGCAAGATCCGCCGGGGCCAGCCCGCCGCGCCCGGTACGCGGGCGCACGACATTGCCGGCACGGGCCCGCAATTCGCCGACGAACATCTGTTCAAGATCGTCGATGCGCTTGACGCGGTCGCGGACGAGACGGGCAAGTCGATCCCCCAGGTCGCGCTTGCCTGGCTGCTCGGCCGCCCGACCGTCTCGACGCTGATCATCGGCGCGCGCGACGAGGCGCAGCTGGTCGAGAATATCGGCGCGACCGGCTGGAGCCTGACAACGGAACAGGTCGCTTCGCTCGATGCGGCGAGCGAGCAGACGCCGACCTATCCGGTCTGGCACCAGCGCAGCTTCCCGATGCTCAATGAGGCGGGCCAGGGCTGACGCTCAACCATATCGGCCGTCACCCTGAACGTGATTCAAGGTCCATGCGCGGTCCGGTGACACAAGCGCGTCACCCATGGATCAAGTGACCGCGCATGGATGCTGAAACAAGTTCAGCATGACGAAGAACGAATGTGCCACCGCTACTGCCCCACCGGCACCAGCCGTTGCATCCGGCGGCCCTGCACCTCGGCCACATACAGCACGCCCTTGCTGTCGGTGGCGATCAAATGCGGGCCGGTGAACTGGCCGGGCGCGGTGCCCTTGCCGCCGATCGTGCCGATCGTCGCGAGCGTGGCGCGGTCGAGCACCAGCACCGCCGAATTGCCCCAGTCGGCGACGTACAGATAACGCTGCTTCGCATCGGTCGAGAAGGCGATGCCGGACGCCGTTTGCGGCGAAGCCATGTTGCGGTCGACAAAGCCCTGCTTCACGAAGCGGCCGGCTTTGGTGAAGACTTGGATCCGCTGGTTGTTGCGGTCGGAGACATAGACCAGCCCGTCGCGCGACAGCTCGACGCCGTGCACCCCGCTGAAGCCCTGCGGCCCTTCCCCGCTCTCGGGCGTGAAGGGCGCACCCACCGCGCGCAATGCCGGGGCGGGATCGGCCGGGGGCGGCTTGCCGAAGCCGCTCCACATCCGCTTGAACGCGCCGGTCTCGCTGTCGAAGACGATCACCCGGCGGTTGACATAGCCGTCGGCGACATAGGTTTCGTGCGCGGCGTCATCGACATAGATGTCGGCCGGCGCGTGCAGGTTGGCGGTATCGAGATCGCCCTTGCTTGCCCCGCGCCTGCCGATCTGGCGGATCAGTGTGCCGTCATTGGCGAATTCGAGCAGCATGTCGTCGCCCGCCGCCGGATCGGTCCGGGAATTGCCCGCGATCCATACGCGCCCGCTCTTGTCGACCGCGATGCTGTGCTCGATCGCCGGCCATTCCCAGGCAGTGGAAGGCCCGCCGAACCCGCGCAGATAGGTGCCCTTCCGGTCGAACAGCATCACCGGCGGCGCGGCACTGGGCTGATCCTCCTTCGCCAGGCTGCGCGGCCGGTGCAGCACCCATAGCTGGTCGTGGGAATCCACCGCGACCGCGGTGATCTCGCCGAGCTTCATCGCCGGCGGCAGCTTCAGCCACTGCGTGTCGGCCCGAAAGACCGGAACGCGCGGCGGCGCTGCAGCGGACAGCGACAGCGCGCCGAGCATCACGCAGGGGAGGATCCACCATCGTCGCATCTTTCTCTCCCTTGGGCGCTCTTGCGGCGCCGGACGAGTATAGCGGCCCCGGCACCGTTTACGAGGCGGTGCCGACCCAGCCACGAAAGGCGAACCCGGCATAGAACAGCCCGACATCGTCGAAGCCGGCCTCCCGGAGCAGCGCCTCGTCCTCCTCCGGTGACAGGACCGGCAAATGCTCCATGATACCCGCGGCCGAGGCCGACGCCCGTGCCGGATCAATGCCGGAGGACATGGCGAACGCCGCCGATCGGGACAGCCAGCGCTCCGCCTGGGCCAGCGGAAAGCTGTAATGCGCCATCACGAACCGCGCACCCGGCCCGAGCCGCCGTCGCACCGCCTTCAGGGTACGGAGCCGTTCCTCCTTCGCAAGGAAGTGAAGCGTCAGCAGGCACGCCGCCCCGTCGAACGGCCCCGCTGGCGCGTCGTCGATATAGCCCTGCAGCAACCGGACGCGCGACGCCAACGGCCCCAGGGTGACGAGCGCCAGATCAAGCATCGCTGCCGACGGATCGACGCCGAGCAAACGCCACCGCGGCCGTCCTTCCGCGAACATCTTCAGCTCGAGTCCGCCGCCCGCGCCAAGGACCAGAATGTCCGCCGAATCGGGCGCCTGTTCCGACAGGAGCAGCATCGCCATGCGCTGAAGATCGGCCAGACCGGGCACTTGCCGGGGCGGTCCCTCCGTATAGCGCGCCACTGCCGCCGGATCGCTGAAAGGGCAAGACATGTAACATACCATGATGCATGATTTTTGGCGCGTCAATCGACGCGATTGAACCAGACCGGAGCAAACATGATCTGGTCCATGACCGCCCCGATCTGCTAGACAGTTCAACGGGATGAGCCCCGGAGATTGTGCAATGTCGGTCGGTCGGTCGTGCGTTCTGCTGCTCTTGTGTCTCGCATCGCCCGTCATCGCCCAGGGGCGGACCGACAAAGCCCCCACCCCGTCGCGGCAGCCCGCCACGACCAGCGGGCAAGCGGGCAGCCCCGACGTCGTCGTCACCGGCGTCGTCGACAAGAAGAAGGGCAGCTGGAAACGGGCCGAGTCCGACCATCTGATCGTCTTCAGCAAGGACAGCATGGGCGATATCGCCCGCATCACCAACAATCTCGAGCGGCTCTATACCCTGATGTCGCGCCTCTATCGGCAGGGCGGCCAGCCCGACGAGACGGCGAAGCTGCAGGTGACCCTGATCGACACGCCAGCCGCATTCAGCACGATGGAACTCGAAAATCTGCGCGCGGAAGAAGGGCCGTATCTCGCCGCCTTTCCCGATCGGACCTATTATGACCCGCGCGAGGACGGCGAAGTGCTGGCCATCGCGCGGAACGACCAGGTCATCGAGCTCAACACCAACCGCGCCTACAATCTCGACTGCGATGATTCGATGGCGGAGGGCGCGCGGGAGTGCAGCGGCAACGTGCCCTATCACGCGCCGGCCGTCCGGACCTGGGAAGAACTGCTCTATTCCGCCTTCGCGCAGCGCTTCGTTCTCACCGCCGATCCCGCGGCCTATCCTCGCTGGTATCTCGACGGGGTCGGCGCGCTGTTCTCCACCGTGCGGATCCGCGACAATGGCGCGATCGACTACGCCCTGCCGCCCGAAAACTACAAGCTGGTACTGCGAGCCTATGGCGATCTGAACGTCGGGGACGTCCTGTCGGGCCGTTATCTCGACGCCGCCGGCCGGAAGGCGAGCTGGTCGCCCTATCACGCCTGGCTGCTTGCCCATTATTTCCTGTTCTCCAATCTGAAACCGGAGCGCAGCCAGCAGTTTCGCGACTATATGACGGCGATCCACCGCGGGGTGCCGATGGCCGAGGCCGCCAGGGCTTTCGGCGATCTGGGCAAGCTCCAGCGCGAGATGGTGAAATATGTCGCGGCGCAGAAATCCTTTGCGCGCGCCGATCCGCCCCAGACGTCGCTTGCCGACCCGATCGTCACCTCTTTGTCGCCCGGGAGCGCAGCGCTGGTCGAGGCGCGGGTCGAGCTCGGCACGCACCTTGCCACGATCCCGACGGGGAGCAGCACCGCCACAACCCTTTCGGCCACGGAAACGCAGCGCCGCGAAGCCTGGCTCGCCCGGGTCCGCGATACGGTGGCGCACCTGCCCTATGACAGCGAGGCCCTGTTGTTCGCGGCGGAGGCCGAATGCCGCAGCGGCCATGACGGCGCGTGCCTCGGCGACGCCGAACGCGTGCTCGCCCGATCGCCCGACAATGCCCGTGCCCTTGCCTGGAAAGGCGTGGCGCTGACGGGTCAGGCCGTTACGGGGCCCGCGACGGACCGATCGGCCAAGCTCGCCGATGCACGGAGGACGATCGAGCGCGCGATCGAACTCGACGGCGACGCCCCTCTGCCGCTGATCGCCTATTTCCAGAGCTTCGCGCGCGCCGGCGAACGGGTTCCGGACCCGGCGATGCTGGGCATGGCGAAGGTCATCCGCAGCGTGCCGGCCGCGCCGGCGCCGCGCCTGTATCTCGCCGAGGAGCTGCTGCGCCAGGGCAAGGCCGACCTTGCCCGCCGGGTGGTCTATACGGTGCTCTACGGCGCCTATGACTCGCCGGAAAAGACCGCGGCGCGGGCCTTGTTCGCCTCCGCCGGCGGCCCGCCGCCTACGGGCCACTGAACCCGGCGGCGGCCGATGGTTACCAATTGCGGCATATGCAACCGCGTCGGCGGTGTCGCGCTGCTGTCGCCGAACAGACCCATGAAAAATCCGCCCGGCCATTGCTGGCCGGGCGGACAAAGGCACGTCAGGTGACGGTACCGAATCCTATTTCTTGTCGTCCTTCACGCCGACCACCGGCACGTCGATCGTTTCCTTCTCGGTCTTGACCTTGGGGACGTCGATCGTCTTCTGCGTGGTGCCGACCACGACTTCCTTCGACTTCAGGTCGACGTCCGGCAGCTTGCCGCCATCGGCGCTGACATTGACCTTGGGCAGCGCGCCGTCCTTGACGTCGGCGCTCCAGAAACCCGTCGCGAACAGGAGGGCGACCACCAGGGCGATGGCCACCAGCACAATGCCGGCAATCGCGCCGCCGCTCATCCCGCGTCGTTCCACCACCACGGTCTCGCGGTCGTCATATCTCGTATCGGCCATGCTATCCTCCTGATTTAACTGGAGGCGCAACGCCGGTTCGGCCGTGAATGTTCCGGACCGGACCATTGTCGCGTTCGCGCATCATCGCCGATAGTCACCTCATCAGGGCCGCGAAGAGGTCCGGTCTCAGCGCGACGAACAGGGCGATGATGAGGCCCGCGGCCATTCCCATGATCGCGCCGGCGGCGACACCGCGCGCGAGCAGCTTTCGTTTCCCGTTCGTCATTTCATTCCTTCCCGCCCAGCAGTGTATCCCCCAGCAACGTATCAATGTCGTCGATCTGCGCGCGCAGCTGCGCCGCGCCGCGCCGGTTAAGCAGCCACACGCCGGCAAAGGCCAGCGCCGCGCCGATCAGCACGATCCAGGTCTTGAGCGGCACATGCAGCAGGCCCGCCACGCCGCCATGCTCCAGCACGGGGCCGATCGTGAAGACGAGGAAGCCGGGGACCAGGGGCAGCAGATACCAGGTCAGCACGCCGGCGAGCGCATCGCGCTGGCGGGCGAGCTGGGCGCGCTGATGGACCAGGATCGGCTCAGCGGCGGCACGTTCGGGCGGCGGTGTGGCCGCGGCGAGACGGTGGAGCTGCCGCACGACGAACAGGGTGCCGATGATGATCATCGCCGACCCGATCCGCATCGCGAGCGAGGGAAGGAACAGGACATAGGCCGAGAAGCCGAGGACGACGACGACCGCCGCGGCATATTCGACCCTGTTGCGGCGACGGACGCGGGCGTAGAAGCGGTCGACACCGGCGCGCACCGCGGCGAGATCGGGCAGGGCCGGATCGGCGGCGCTCGCCTGCCACGCCTGTTTGACGATATCGGGCTCACTCATGCGGCAGCTCCTTTTTCGGCATAGGGCCTGGCCAGCAATGCCTTGATGCGGTGGATGCGCACCGCGACGGCGCCGGGGGACATGCCGGTCACGTCGCCGATCTCGGCAGCGCTCAGATCTTCGAGGTAGAGCAGCATGACCTGCCGGTCCGCCGGCGCGAGCCGGTGGATCGTCGCGAGCAATTGCTCGACCAGCCACCGCCCGGCCGCCTCCCGTTCGAGATCGCCGCCGTCAGGGAGCAGTTCGATCTCGTGCAGCCCGGCAAGACTTTCGCGCTTCAGGCGCCGGCGGGCGATGAGATGCGTGACCGCGACGTTATGCGCGATGCGATAGACCCAGCTCCGTTCCGAACACTGCCCCTCGAAATAGCCATAGCTGCGCCAGATGGCGGCGTGGATCTCCTGGACGAGATCGCGCCGCAGCTCGGCGTCCGCCTCATAGCCGCGCGCGAGACGCTCGATCGCCGCGCCATAGCGGCGCGCGGCATCGGCATAGCGAGCGTCCCGATCCTGGGTGGCGCGGCGTTGGTCCATCCATTCCCTCCGTTCGAGTCTATAGTCGAGCGGCAGCGGGAAATCTTACAGACGCAAAAGCGCTTTGCCGGGCGATAAGGGCCTGACCGCGTCGAAATAATGGTTTTCGCCCTCGTCGAGGCGACAATCGAGCAGGCGCAGTCCCGACGCGTCGAGCAGGCGTTCATATTCCTCCCGGCCAAGCGAGCGCGACAGCCGGCCGGTCAGCACGTCCCGCCATTCACACGCCTCGCGCGGCGCGCTGAACAGGAACCGTCCGCCCGGCTCCAGCGCCTGTGCCACGCCGTGAAGAACCCGGTGCTGGTCGTCCATATCGAGCAGGAACAACAGGCCGACGGAAATGGCGGCGGCAAAGCGGCGGTGAAAGAACATGCTGTCCTGCGCGGCCTCACAGGCAGCCTGCATCGATGGAAAGCGGCGGCGAAACGTCGCGATCAACTGTGGCGACGCATCGACGCCGAAGACCGTGAAACCATCCTCGACCAGTGCCTGCGCGATCGGCACGCCCGAGCCGCAACCGACGTCCAGGATGGCGGTCGCCGGGGGCAGCGCGTCTCGCGCCCAGGATCGCACCAGCGTCGCTCCTATGCCCGATCGGGCGGCCATGAACTGCTCGGCGACGGCGTCCCATCCTTCAGAACGATCGACGGTCATGGCGGCGAACTCCCTCTCGCCGGGATCCTATCAGATGGCGACGAAGGGAACAGCCGATGTCCGCACGCTCGACCCGCCCGATCGCCATCGTCCAGGCATCCCTATTCGCGCTCGCAAAGGGGAACGGCCAGGTCCAGACTGTCTGCCTCGCATCGAGAGGTCAAACCATGCAAGCGATCCCCCTCACCCTGGCGGCCGCGGCGATCCTTCTCGCCGGGGGCGCATCGCCGGCACCCGTGCAGACCCGCCCCACCGGCACGACGCGTACCGACCTTCAGCGACATGATCTCGGCCTGCCCGGACGGGAGGTGCTTCAGGCGCGTGTCGACTTCGCCCCGTTGAGCAGTTTCCCGCGCCACACGCATCCGGGCGAGGAGATCATCTATGTGCTCGAAGGCGCGCTGGATTATGAGGTCGCGGGCAAGATTGTCCCCCTCAAGGCGGGCGAGGTCCTGTTCGTTCCGGCGGGTACCGTGCACGCGGCGCGCAACACCGGCACGACCAGAGCGGCCGAGCTGGCGACCTATGTCCTGGAAAAGGGCAAGCCGCTCACCACGATCGTGGAGTGAACGGCCGGGCGCCTGAATGCCCTGTCAGCGCTCGCCGAGATGGCCGACGAGCAGGTCGAGGCGCGCCTGCTGACCCTCGGGCGGGATGCGGCCGCCGCGGCACAGGACCGCCAGGCCGTGCAGCGCGGCCCAGACCAGCTCGGTGCGCAGATCCGGATCGGCGTCGAACGGCCTGATCGCGCCGGCCAGCTCGGCAAAGGCCGCCTTCAGGGCCGAGGGCGAGTCGTCGCTGGCGAATCTTAGGGCGATCGGCAGCACGAACATCGCCTGATACAGCGCCGGCCGCTCGGCGGCGAAGGCCAGATAGGCGCCGCACACCGCCCGCAATACAGGCCCGGGCTCGGAAAGGTCGGCGCGCGCCTGACGCAGCCGGTCGGCAAGCTCGGCAAAGCCCTGGATCGCGACGGCGCGGACGATCGCGTCCTTGCCGTCGAAATGGCTGTAGAGCACCGGCTGGCTATACTCGACGAGATCGGCGAGGCGACGCGTGGTCACCGCCTCCCACCCCTCGGCCTCGGCGAGATCGCGCGCCGTCGCCAGGATCAGATCATGGCGGCTGGCGCGCTCTCGCTGGCGGCGGTCTGTCACGGACATATGCTTGTCTCGCCGATGCTCGCTATTCGGTCAATGCTAGATATTCATTGACATATTATCTAGCGTTGCTAGATTCCGTGACCACAGGAGATTAGACCATGGTCACCACCTTCGCATCCATCATGGCCGGCGCGATCGGCGCCGGCATCATCTTCATCGGCGCGCGCTTCCTCGTGGCGCCGCGAACGGCCGCCGCCGGATATGGCGTTCCGGCCGGGGAACAGGCCCGGTCATCGGCGCCCTGGCTGTACGCGAAGGGCGTGCGCGACATCGCATCGGGGCTCTTCATCTGGATCTTGCTGGCCAACCGCGCGCCGCATCTGCTCGGCGCGTTCCTGATCGCCGCCAGCATCATCCCGATCGGCGACGCGGCGATCGTGCTGCGCAGCGGCGGCACCCGCGCGGCGGCCTATGGCATCCACGGCGCCACCGCCGCAGTCATCCTGGCCGCTGGCGCGGCGCTGCTCCTGGCCTGAACGCCGATCCCTTTCACGACATACCGGAGCACATCATGACCCTGTTCGGCCTGCCCGCCACCGATATACTATCCTGGCTTCTCGCGCTCGCCTTTTTCGGCGCCGGCGTCGTCAATGCAATTGGCTCGGCCGCGATCAGGGACGATTTCGTCCGTTGGGGCTATCCGCGTTGGTGGCATCTCGTGACCGGCGGGCTGGAGGTGCTGGCGGCCGCGCTCATCATGGTGCCGGCCATACGCGTTGCCGGCCTTGGGCTGGGTGCCGCGATCTGCGTCGCCGCGGTCGCCACCGTGATCCGGCACCGGGACTATCGCCATGTCGCGCCGGGCCTCGTCCTGGCCGCGCTGTCGGCGCTCGATCTCGCGCTGCTCGCCGGGTGACGCAAGAAGCCGCCCGACCATCGCTGGCCGGGCGGCAGGGAGTCAACGCGTGCAGCGTCGATAGGGAATGTCAGGCCTTAGCGACGATGGCCGCCATAACCGCCATGGCCGCCATAGCCACCACCGTGGCCGCCGTAACCGCCACGGCCATAGCCGCCGCGATACCCGCGATCATAGTCGCGATAGCCGCGGTTGTAATAGCCACGGTCGACATAGCGGTCGTTGTAAATCACCACCGGAGGCGCGCGATAATAACCGTCATAGGCATAGCCGCGGTCATAATAGCCCTGATCATAATAGCCCTGGTCGTAATAGCCATCGTCATAATAACGGTCGCGATTGCCGTTCGACGCGAGCGCCGCGCCGATCGCCAGGCCGGCCACGCCCGCGACGATCGCGGTGCCGGTATTGTCATGGCCACGATAGCGCCCGCCATAACGCTGCGCCTCGGCAGGGGCAGCGACGGTCAGTGCGGTGGCGCTCAGCGCGAGCGCAAGGCCCGCCTTGGCAAACAGGGATTTCATCAGTTCACTCCTCGGGGGCGGGCGCGAAGACGTTTCCGAATTGAACGTCGCCCCGTGCCGGCTTGCTCTCCATATAGGGATAAGCAACTGAATATGCACGGAACGCGACTTGCAGCACGCGTTCATCTGTTCCGGATGCGAGACTATTCGAGCGCGATGCTTGCGAAGATGCTTTGCGGAGATGCCACCGCATTGAAATCGACAAACCCGCCTCGCCTCGCTAGGCCCGGCCGATGACCGCGCTCCGCCGCCATTTCCTGCGCCATCGCGCCCTTGCCGGGTGGATCGTCGCGGCTGCGCTGCTGATGAAGCTGCTGATCCCGGCCGGCTATATGCCGGGCATGTCGGGCAACAGCATGATCATCCAGATCTGCTCCGGCTATGGGCCGATGACCATGACCATGCCGATTCCCGGCAAGGAACAGGGCCAGGACCATCAGCAGAGCAAGGCGGAGATGCCCTGCGCTTTCTCCGGCCTGTCCGCGCCGACGCTCGCGGCAGCCGACCCGGTCCTGCTCGCGCTGGCCATCCTGTTCGTCATGGTCATGGGCGCGCGCTTCGTCGTCCCCCTGCCGGCGGCATCGCCGGCCCATCTGCGTCCGCCCCTGCGAGGACCGCCCGCTACTTCCTGATCCGCCATTTTTTGCAGCGCGCGCCGCCGATGCGGGGCGCGTGCCGATCAGGAAGATAATTTCCCATGAAGACCCTGTTGATCGCGGCCGCGTCCGCCATCGCCCTTTCGTCGGCGGCATCCGCCCAGACGAGTATTGACCAGAAGCGCGCCGACCTGCTGCGCCAGCGCGCCGAGATCGATGCGCAGCTCGCCACGCTAGACCAGAAGGCGCCCGCCGTTGCAGAGGATCGCGCCGAAGCGCCCGCCACGGACGACATCATCGTCACCGGCCATGCCTTGTCGCTGACCACGCAGGTCACCGGCCAGACGGTCACCACCATCGACGCCGCGGTGTTCCGCAACACGCCCGCGACCACCATCGCCGATATCGTCAAGCTCTCGCCCGGCGTCGCCGTCACGCAGGGCAATGGCCCACGCGACGTCAGCGTGTCGGTGCGCGGCTCCAATGCCCGCAACGGCTTCGGCGCGCGCAACATCCAGGTGTTCGAGGATGATTTCCCCGTCACCCAGCCCGACGGCCTTGCCCGGTTCGACCTGACCGACCCGCATGCCTATGGCGCGGTCGATGTGGTGCGCGGGCCGTCGTCGGCGCGCTACGGCAATTATGCGCTGGGCGGCGCGGTCAATTTCCGCACCCGGCGCGGGCGCGACATCGACGGGATCGAGGCCGGCGCGGATGCCGGCGGCGACGGTTATGCCAATGTCTATGCCACCATCGGCCGTGCCGGCCCGAAATACGAATATGCCCTGTTCGGCAGTTTCGTCCGGGCCGACGGGGCGACCGGGCATAGCGGCTACGAAACCGGTACGATCAACGCGTACGGCACCTATGCGCTTGGCGACCACGACCGGGTCGCGGCCAAGCTGATCTACAATGAAGGCGAGTTCCGCCTGTCGACCCGGCTCTCCTACAACCAGTATCTCGCCAATCCGTACCAGCAGGGATGCGCGGCGGCGGCGACCGCGGCACCCGGCTGCGGGACGATTTCCGTGCTGGTCAACGGCATCAACGGCGCGCGCATTGCGCAGACCGCGGCCGAGGGCGATCTCGCCCGCAACGACCGGCGGACGATTGTCGGCACGCGTTACGAGCATGATTTCGGCCCGGACACGACCTGGCGGACTCAGGCGACGTTCGACAGCCGCGTGGTCAACCAGCCGACCAGCGCGACGCCGTTCAAGGGCACGCTCGATAGCTACAATATCACCTCGGACGTGACCAACCGGGGCACGCTGTTCGGCATGGACGCGACCAGTTTCGTCGGGGTGTTCTACAATTATCTCGATAACCAGAGCTTCAGCTTCAACAAGACGCCCGCCGGCCGCAACGGCTTCGGCGCGCCGACCCAGACGGTGTTCGGCGACATCCGCAACATGGGCGCGCGGGCGCGCGAAGAGCTGCAGATCACGCCGCGGCTTCAGCTCATCGCGGGGGTCGGCGTGGAACGATCGATCATCGACGTGCGGCAGACCGCGTACAGCTATCCCGTCAGCGGCAATCCGGTGCTCAGCCTGATCCCGGCCGAGCGGCATCTCTCCAACGTCGCGCCGGAGGTGGCGCTGTTCTGGCAGGCGATCGATGCGGTGCGGCTGCATGCGCGGGTCGGCACCGGCTATGGCATTCCCCAGGCGGGCAATCTGTTCGTTACCGCGGCGGGCGTGCCGGGCGACAATGCCGATCTCAAATCGCAGCGCAACACCGGCGTGGATGTGGGCGCGGAGATCGCGCTCGGCGATACGCTGAAGGCCGAAGTGACCGGCTATTATGAGTGGTTCACCAATGAGCTGGTCAGCCAGTCGGCCGGAATCGGCCTGCTTGCCTATACCTCCAACGTGCCGCGCTCGGTGCATCGCGGGGTCGAGCTCGGGCTGAGTTGGCGGCCCGTTTCCGGCGTGAAGCTGGAGGGCAGCTACAGCTATAACGACCATCATTATACCGACTTCACCGAACGGCTGAGCGCGGGCGGTTTCTCGAAACTGCTCGACCGCGAGGGCAAGGCCATTCCCGGGGTGATCCCGACCTTCGTCAACGGCCGCGCCGGCTACGATCAGCCGCATGGCCCGCTGGCCGGGCTGGGCGGCTTTGCCGAGGTGACCTATCGGGGCCGGTACGTCATCGACAACAGCAATCTGCTGGCGATGCCGGCTTACACCCTGGTCAACCTCAACCTGCATTACGACCCGCCCAAGGGCGACGCCTGGTGGTCGCGGATCAGCCTTTATGCCTCGGTGCAGAATCTGTTCGACCGGACTTATGTCGGATCGGCCTCGGTCATCTCGAACAGCCTGAACGCCACCACCGGGCTGGAGAACCCGGCCTCGGTACTCTCGACCACCACCGGCTCGATCTATGCGGGGCAACCGCGGACCATCTATGCCGGCATCAGGGGGCGGTTCTGAAGATGCGCCGCGGCTTGGCCGAGCGTAAACTTTCAGCCCTTCCCCTTCAGGGGAGGGGTTGGGGGTGGGGGCGCGCGTCTGCGCGCACAAAAGGACGCGTCACCCCAAGCATCGAAGCGCCGAGCGGGGCATCGAGCCC
>NZ_JBFUDK010000019.1:0-67043 GCF_056404755.1 Sphingomonas sp. P2_B6 | reverse complement strand
GCCGCTGCCCCACCCCTTTCCCCTCCCCTGAAGGGGAGGGGCTTATATTGAACGGACAAAGCCGGATCCGCCTCCAAGGACCTCACTCATGAGCACCACCCCACGCCGCTGGCCCGGCTACAACGCCATCTGGCGCTGGCATTTCTATGCCGGACTGTTCTGCATCCCGTTCGTGCTGTGGTTGGCGGTGACGGGATCAATCTATCTGTTCCGCCCGCAGATCGAGACACTGATCGACCGGCCCTATGCCCATCTCGACATCACCGGCCCCCGCGCCACCGCCGCGCAGCAGGCCGCCGCCGCGGTGCGCGCGGTGCCGGGGTCAGTGCTCCACCGCTATCAGTTGCCGGACACGCCCGACCAGGCCGTGCAGGTGATCGTCGGCGCGGGGGCGCAGGAGACGCGGGTCTATGTCCATCCGCAGTCGCTCGCCGTGCTGAAGACGGTCGACGAGGACCAGCGGCTGATGCGCATCGTGTTCCGCCTGCATGGCGAGCTGCTCGCGGGCACCGCGGGCTCCTATCTGGTGGAATTGGCGGCCTCCTGGGCGATCGTGATGATCCTGTCGGGCCTGTTCCTGTGGTGGCCGCGTGGCGGCGGGCTGGGCGGTGTGCTCTATCCACGGCTGCGATCCGGCGGGCGGCGCTTCTGGCGCGACCTGCACGGCGTTACCGGTTTCTGGGTCTCGGCGCTGGCGCTGTTCATGCTGCTGTCGGGCCTGCCCTGGGCGAAGAGCTGGGGCGGGTATCTCAAGACGATCCGGACCGTCGCCGAAGGCCAGATGGTGAAGCAGGACTGGACGACGGGGAGCGCCGGTGAGCTGAAGGCACCTGCCACCGCCGATGCCGGCACCCGCGCGATGATGGGCGAGCATGCCGAACATGGCGGCATGGCGATGGCGCATCCGATGGGTTCCTACGCCCCGCTCGACCGGCTGATCGCGACCGTCACCCCGCTCAACCTCGCCGCGCCGGTGCTGATCGCCCCGCCGACCGGCATGGGGGAGCCCTGGACCGCCAAGTCGGACGCGGCCAACCGGCCGATGCGCACCGACCTGACGCTCGACGGCGCGAGCGGCGCGGTGCTCTCCCGCAGCGACTTCGCCCAGCGCCGGCTGATCGACCGGATGGTGGGGTACGGCGTCGCGGTGCATGAGGGGCAATTGTTCGGCTGGCTCAACCAGCTGATGAACCTCGCCACCGCGCTCGGGCTGATCCTGCTTTCGGTCAGCAGCGTGGTGATGTGGTGGCGCCGGCGACCGGGCGACGTGCTCGGCGCCCCGCCCGCGCTGGCGCCGCGCGCCGTCGCGATCGGGTTCGTCGTGCTGCTGGTCGGGCTCGGCCTGTTCCTGCCGCTGCTCGGCGTGACCCTGGTTGCGGTGCTGCTGGCCGAACGCCTGGTCCTGCGGCACCTGCCGGGGGCGCGGCACTGGCTCGGGCTGAGACCGGCATAAACCGCTTGTCGAATCGATATTTCGGCGATATTCGAAATATAGAAGCAAGAGGAGACCCGCGATGAAGCGCCTGCATCTGCATATCAGCGTGCCCGAGATCGAACCGGCGATCGGTTTCTACACCACCCTGTTCGGCGCAGCGCCGATCGTGGTGCAGCCCGATTATGCCAAATGGATGCTCGAGGACCCGCGGGTGAATCTCGCCATCTCGTCGCGCGCCCGCGCTACCGGGGTCGACCATGTTGGCATCCAGGTCGACAGCGCCGACGAACTGGGCGAACTCGCGACGCGGCTCAAGGCAGCGGGCGAGACGACGTTCGACCAGGAAGCGACCACCTGCTGCTACGCCAAATCCGACAAGAGCTGGGTGACCGACACCGCCGGCGTGCGCTGGGAGAGTTTCTTCACGCATGGCGGCGCGACCTCCTATGGCGAGGACGAAGTCATCCCAGCCTCTGCTCCCGCAAAGGCTTGTTGCTGATGCAGTTGCCCGTCGCCGTCGAGGCGCTGTCCGCCCTTGCCCATGCCAGCCGCCTCGCCGTCTTCCGCCTGCTGGTGCGGGCCGGTCCCGAGGGCATGGCGGCGGGCGATATCGCGCGCGAGGTCGGCGCGCTGCCCAATACCTTGTCGAGCCACCTCACCATCCTCGGCCATGCCGGGCTGATCCGGTCGCGGCGCGACGGCCGATCGGTGATCTATTCGGCGGATTATGAGGGCATGCGCGGCCTGCTCGGTTTCCTGATCGAGGATTGCTGTGCCGGCCGGCCGGAGATCTGCGCGCCCCTGCCCGATTTAGCGCAACCCAGCTGCTGCGCGTGACAGCGGCGCGCCGCCTCGCGGCGGAAGGCCTGGGCACGGCGCTGCTGCTCGCGATCGTCGTGGGGTCGGGCATCATGGGTGCGCGGCTGGCCGGCGGCAACATGGCCATCGCCTTGCTCGCCAACTCGATTGCGACCGGGGCGGGGCTGGTGGTACTGATCCAGATGCTCGGGCCGGTGTCGGGCGCGCATTTCAACCCGGCGGTGACGCTCGTGGTGCTGCTGCGGCGGGGCATCGCGGCGCGCATGGCCGGCCTTTATGTCGCGGCCCAGCTTGCCGGCGGCGCGGTCGGCGTCTGGACCGCGCATGCGATGTTCGCCGAGCCGCTGCTGCAGGTCTCGACCAGGCTGCGCGACGGCCCGGCCCAGGGTTTTTCGGAAGCCGTCGCGACCTTCGGCCTGATCGGTACGATCCTCGCCACGCAGCGGGCGCGGCCCGAGGCGACGCCGATGGCGGTCGGCCTCTACATCACCGCTGCCTATTGGTTCACGGCCTCGACCAGCTTCGCCAACCCCGCCGTAACGGTGGCGCGCAGCCTGTCGGACAGCTTCGCCGGCATCGCCCCTGGATCGGTGCCATTGTTCATCGCCTGCCAGATCGCCGGCGCCCTGGCGGCGGCGATCGTCTTCGGCTGGCTGCTCGAGGAGAGTCCCCAATGAGCGAATTTCCCGTCACCATCTATCACAACCCCGATTGCGGCACGTCGCGCAACGCGCTGGCGATGATCGAGGCGGCCGGTCACAGTCCCGTCGTGATCGACTATCGTCGCACCGGCTGGACCCGCGCCCAGCTCGACGGCCTGCTCGCCGCGATGCAGGCCACCCCGCGCGACCTGCTGCGCGACAAGGGCACGCCCGCCGCCGAGCTTGGCCTGCTCGACCCGGCGGTGCCGGACGAGGCGATCCTGGGGGCGATGCTGCGCGACCCGATCCTGGTGAACCGCCCGATCGTGGTGACGCCCAAGGGCACGAAACTGTGCCGCCCGTCCGAGACGGTACTGGCGCTGCTCGACCAGACGCCGGCCTGAGGCTGCGGGTGCCATGATCGTGTCCATTATGGAGGAAAAGTTCGGCGATTCGTCCATCTCAGGCCACTGGAATTCTCCCGATCGCCAAACAAAGGCTGTATAACGAAAGTCTTTCTTCGCCCTGATACCAATCATATCCGGCATATCGAAGAGGAACGAAAGTAACGCAACGCGCCCTTCACGGGCATCAACAGGCCCGTGGAGTCCCGAATCGGGTATGATACCCGTTGCACGCCCCTTCATATCGCTGCATCGAAGGGAAAAGAGGGCCCATGTTCATGCGTATCCATTGCCAGCCGATTCGGTCGGCCAGTTCCTGCCCCGGTTCCTGCCAGCGTCGGTTCATCCCGGCATGAGCGCCACCTATCGTGGCGCCGCGGGCCAGGCCGAAGCCGATCTCGCCGAACTGATCCGCGCCGCGCTCGCCATGGCCGATGAGATGGGCCTGATCGCGGTCGGGCTCAGGCTCGATCAGGCGCTGATCGACCTGACCGGCGAAGGGTCGATGCCCGACATGGACGCCGATGCGCTCGACGATCTCGCGCCGCCCGATGGCTTTCACAGCACGGGCGAGGACGGCAATGGCGAAAACGCCCGGCTGATCTGAGCGGGGCGAGATGTCCGCTCAGGGAGACGTCAAATCCTTCACCATCCTGCGCATCGCGTCGTCCAGCCGTTCCGCGCAACGCGGCACTGGATAGGCAGCGCAGTCAGTATTACGGATTGCCAGCGCGTCATGGAAACCATCATCTCACGGCGTCAGCTTGAAATATGAACGGACCGAACATGGAGCTATAGAATGCCGTGAGGGGCGTCCATTTTCCTCTTCGCGTCATTTCGGTCATCTCCCAAGTAACGACCTCGTCGCGGGAGTAGAGACATCCACTGGATCATACATATAGCGTAATACATCGACGCTTCATCCCTCGTCGCAGGATCGAACCGCGCGGGCAGTGCGGCTTAGTCCCGCTCCTCCGGATCCTCCGGTGGCGGGCAATCCGGCGGCGCTTTGTCGCGCCACCGCCTGATCTGCAATGTCTTGCCGTCCGTGATGTACGCGGTGCCGTTCTTCCAATTATGGTCCGCAAACGCGACGACCGCTGGGCGCCCGCCGATGGAACAAAATTTCGACTCCAGCTCGGTGAGGCGAGCATAAAAGACAAGGGTGACGCGCCCCTTCGAAATGCCGCCCGAGGCGGCTCGTTCCGCAACCTGCGTGACCACATAGAGGGAGTGGCCGATATTGGGGCCGCCGGGTTGCAACTGGTCATAGTGGTCGACGCCGCAATCATCGCTTTCCAAACCGCAGAGGCCGCTGCCAGTATGGGACCAACCGCCCTTCAGCGGTGCCCAATCGTTCGGCACGATATCGCCGACCTGGGGAATGGGCCGCGCCGGCAATGGCACTTCCTGCACCTCTTCCTTCGCTCGATCCGCCCCGGCGCCATTTGCTGCATCCGCCACCGTTACGGGCTGGCGCGCCGCGGCGGATGTGACCACCTGACCGGGGGCGGGCGATGCGCGACCTTGGGAGCCATCGGGCGCGGCACGTGGAGGCTTCTCGTCGCCGCACGCCGCAAGCGCGAGTAACGCCACGACGCTACCCAAACCAATCCACTGGCGCCCCATCTGCCCCACTCCGCGTCTGATTCGACCCATCTGTACTACAAATGTTCCAGCCATTCCATAAGCGGCGGGGCTGGAATATGGTTCAGGAGGTGGCTAGGCTTGGCGGCAAAAGATTTGAATCGACCCTAGTTGTTGCCGCCGATCAGGTCGCCCAGCCCGCCCAGCACCGATCCCTCGCCGCGATTCTGGCCACCGCGGCTGCCCGCCGCCGCCAGCATGCGCCCGGCCAGGCGCGAGAAGGGCAGAGACTGGATCCACACATGCCCCGGCCCGGTCAGCCGCGCGAAGAACAGGCCTTCGCCGCCGAACAGCGCGCTGCGCACGCCGCCGGCCGCGACCAGATCGAAATCCACGCCCGGCGTATAGGCAGCGAGACAGCCGGTATCGACATGGAGCTGCTCGCCCGGCGCGAGCTGGCGTTCGACCACGGTGCCGCCCATCTGGACGAACACCCAGCCATCGCCGTCGAGCCGCTGCATGATAAAGCCTTCGCCGCCGAACAGGCCGGTCATCATGCGCCGCTGGAACTCGATGCCGATCGACACGCCCTTGGCGGCCGCGAGGAAGCTGTCTTTCTGGCAGATCAGCCGCCCGCCATAATCGGACAGCTTCAGCGGCAGGATCGCGCCCGGGGTGGGCGAGGCGAAGGCGACGCGCGCCTTGCCCGAGCCATTATGGGTGAAGACGGTGGTGAACAGGCTCTCGCCCGTGACCAGCCTCTTGCCCGCGCCGAGCAGCTTGCCCATGAAGCCGCCGCCGCTATCCCCGCTGCCATCGCCGAACACCGTGGTCATGCCGACCGCGGCATCCTTCCACACCAGCGCGCCAGCCTCCGCCACCGCGCTCTCGCCGGGATCGAGCTCGATCTCGAGGAACTGCAGTTCCTGGCCCTTGATTTCGAAATCGATGTCGTCGGCAATGCCGGCGCTGCGGTGATGCGCCCAGGGGCTGGGATTGGTCATGGCAAAGGCTCCCGATGGTTGGCGCGGAGCCTAGCCGGGAAGCATCACGATTCGCCACTGCGTTGCCGCCCTATTGCTAAAGCCGGCTCAGCTCTTCCCGTTCGCGATCGATATCGGCCTGCGCCTCGCGCACCGCGAGCACGTCGAACGCCGGCGCCTGACCGGGCTCCTCGGCTGCCTTGCGCACGATCGCGACCAGTCGCGGTTCGCCGCTCAGCAACAGCGTCGCCGTGCCTTCCTCCGCGCCACCGAAAATCATGTAGCGCCCCGCCAGGATCGCCTTTTGCGCACCGTCCCGCAAATCAGGTGCGACCTCCGGCCGGAACGCGACCGTGACGGCCGCCTTCCGTTTGAAAACCTTCCTCATTCTCCCCCCTCGGAGCCCCTACTCCGAGCGCCAATATAGGTCCTAAACGGTATTTAAAGCAAACCGCGAAAGGGCCGAACGGGAAATAAAGTCGCAAGCGTTCCGCCCTCGCCCCGCGCTTGAGATAGCGGTAAATGGGCGGATATGGGTCCGAATTGGACTTGGTTGGTCGCGCCCGGGTCAGCGTGGGAACGCGGCCCGCGCCCGTTGATAGGCCGGCCGTTCCGCCAGCCGCGCGCGCCACGCCTCGAGCGGTGCGGGGATCTCGCCGCCCAGCGCCGCCCGCCACATGCCGAGCGCCGGCGCCACCGCGATATCGGCGAGCGTGATGTCGTCGCCGACCAGGAACGCCCGGTCGCCGAGCACCGCGGCGACATAGGCAAGACCGCTCGCCACACTCCCCTCTCCCAGACGCACCGACCAGTTGGTCTTGTCCGCCTCGGGCGCCCCGAACTTCGCCGCCATCAGCGCGTTCATCGTGCCGCCGATCGCGCTTTCGGCGAAGACGGTGAACTGAAGCACCCGCGCCAGCGCCGCGGGAGCGCGCGGCAGCAGCGGCGTCGGGCCGTAGCACTCGGCGAGATAGAGCATGATCGCGACGGATTCGCCCAGGCCGACGCCGCCCTCGTCCTCGAGGAACGGCACTGACCCCGGCGGATATTTCGCGCGATAGTCGGGCGGCGTCGGATAGGTCAGCGAGACCGGCGTATAGGCCAGCCCCATTTCCTCGCATTGCCACGCGACGCGAAGCCCACGCGCGCCGCCGGCGAAATTGTAGATGGTGATCATGGTGGTACTCCTTGGTGCTGTCGGTCTACCAACATCTCTCTTCCGTTCGTGCTGAGCTTGTCGAAGCACTGTTCTTTCTCTCGACGAAGGGGGAAGAACAGTCGTTGAGCTTCGCTCGCCGTCGGCCCGACAAGCTCAGGACGAACGGGAGGGTTATGCCCCCTTCGCCACCTTCCCATCCGCCTTCGCGAACGCCCTGAGCGCATCCTTTCCGTTCCACCGCGCCGCCCGGTCCTGCGAGGCGGCCAGCCGCGCCGCCGTCTCCCGCGCCTCGGCCTGCAATGCCGCGCTCGCCTTCAGGCCGATCGCCCGCAGCGCCCAGTTGACACCCTTCTTCACGAAATTGCGATCGTCGGTCGCGTACGCCTCGATCAGCGCCAGCCCGCGCCGATAGTCGGCATCCCCGCCCCGACGGTGGATCGCGCAGCACGCCAGCAGCGCGAACGCGGCGCGGCGCCCGAATTCGTCGTTCAGCCCGGCCCAGTCGTCGATCTTCGCAAAGGCCCAGGGCACCCGGTCGAACAGCCTGGCGCAGACCGTGTCGACGATCCCCCAATTGTCGAAATCCATGCGCCAGGCATCCATCTGCGCCGGCCTCACCTGGCCGGGGTCGTCGACCATGCAGGCGACCATCCGCGCTTCGTACCACCCTGTTTCCCACAGAGCGGCGGCCAGCGCGTGATCGGGGTAGAGCGGTTTCGCGATTGCCTGGAGTGCCGCCATCGGCACGCCCATCGCCTTGTCGGTGTGGATGCCGAAACGGGGGCCCATCTCGTCCCGGACCCGCGCCGACGCCGCGCCTTGCAGCGCGCGCATCACCGCCTCTACCCGTTCCGACATGACCCCCGCCGTCATGGTCAGCCGACCTTCTGCTCGTCCGCGATCTCCTGAATGCGGTCGTAGCTCATCGCCATGCCGTCGGCCATGCCGGAGCGCAGCGCCCCATCCCTGATCTCGCTGGTCGGGAAGACCATGGTCAGGGTCAGCAAGGTGCCCCCGCCTTCCTCGCTCAGCACCATGGTGTTGACCGAGGCGCCGTCGAATCCCTGCATGCGCTCCGTGGTGACGAGCCGCCCGGGCGCGGCGATCTCGATATGCTCGCCCTGCGAGACGAGCTCGCGCCCGTCCGCGTTACGCCAGACATAGCGATATCCGCCGCCCACGCTCAGATCGATCTCGCACACCGGCATGGTCCAGCCGGGCGGGCCGAGCATCCAGCGCTGCATCAGTTCGGGCCTGGTATGGCAATCCCAGATCAGGCTGCGCGGTGCATCGAAGCGGCGCTTGACCACGATCTCGCGGTCGGACGGGGTCGTCACGTCAACGGGGGTCGGCATCACGTCACTCCTTGGGCTTATCGGTGGTTTTCAGCTCGGCGAGCAGGGCGTCGAGCCGCTCGTAATTGCCCTCCCAGATCGAGCGGTAGCGCTCGATCCAGGCATTGGCTTCCTTCAGCGGCCCCGCCTCGATCCGGCACGGCCGGCGCTGCGCGTCGCGCCCGCGCCGGATCAGCCCGGCATGTTCGAGCACTTTCAGATGCTTCGAGATGGCCGGCTGGCTCATCGCGAACGGATGAGCGAGCTCGCCCACCGTCGCCTCCCCCGTCGCCAGCCGCGCGAGGATCGCGCGGCGGGTCGGATCGGCCAGGGCGGCAAAGGTGGCGTCGAGATGCTGCGGCGTCATTTGTTCTATAACCTGTCAGTTCAATAACTGATTAGTTATATACATCGCCACAGGTAGTCAAGTGGCTGTCGGTTACGCGTGTTTCACCGCGGGCCGCGACTTGCTAAGGCGCCCTCCCCGACTCCTGAGGAGATCATCGTGCAGATCGCGGTCCTGACGTTCGACGGATTCAACGAGCTCGACTCGTTCGTCGCGGCCGCCATCCTCAACCGGCTGCGCGCGAAGGGCTGGGCGGCGCACATCACCTGCCCGACCGAGGAAGTGACCTCGATGAACGGCGTGACCGTCCGCCGCCAAAGGCCGCTCGACTTCGCCGCCGAGGCCGATGCGGTGCTGATCGGCAGCGGCATCAGGACGCGCGAGATCGCCGCCGATCCGGAGATGCTGTCGCGCATCGCGCTCGACCCGGCGCGCCAGCTGATCGGGGCGCAATGCTCCGGCACCTTGCTGCTCGCCAAGCTCGGCCTGGTCGGCACCCTACCCGCCTGCACCGATCTCACCACCAGGCCCTGGGTGATCGAGGCCGGTGTCGAGGTGCTCGACGCGCCGTTCGTGGCGCACGGCAATGTCGCGACGGCGGGCGGATGCCTCGCCGCGCAATATCTCGCGACCTGGATGATCGCGCGCGGCGCCGGCATGGCCGATGCCGAAGCGGCGATGCATTATGTCGCGCCGGTCGGGCAGAAGGACGAGTATGTCAGGCGGGCACTGGCGGTGGTCGGCCCGTTCCTGCCCGGAGCCACGCAAATCGCGGCGTGACGCCGGTTCGGGGCGTGCGGAAGGTTGCGCGACGGCCTGATGAGCGCCCGCGACATGCTCACGCCGCAATTGAAGGCGAGCTTTCCCCATGGTCAGTGGGAGGGCGTCGCCTTGAGATCATTCATCGCGGCAGCATCGGCGCTGCTCCTGGTCGGCGCCTCCGCCCCGGCGACGGAACGCGTCGTCCCCGGCGACGGCGTGGTGAACGTGACGATCAACGGCGCCCCCGGAAAGCTCAGGATCGATCCCGCGGCACCGGGCCTGTTGCTGATGACGGCCGATTATGCGGCGCGCGCCGACCTGAAGGGTGGCGGCGTGCTCGGTTTCGGGGTCGCCTATGTCATCGGCACGGAACGCGTCATCGGGCGCACTCAAGTGACGCGGATCGATTGGGGGCAACGCACCGAAAAGAACCGTGTCGGATGGACGCCGCGACCCTTTGCCGAAGGCGCCGATGCGGCGATCGGCCCGGCCGGCGTGCCCGAGGAGATCGTGCGCTTCGACCTTCGGCCGCCCCGGCCGGGCGAACGCATGGTCACGCTCCCCATGACCGGCAATGGCCTGTTCGGCGGGTGGTTCGTCAGCACGGCGACGATCGCGGTCGGCGGTGAGCCGCTCCGGGTCGGCTTCGACCCGCGCCAGCCGCGCAGCATCGCCAATGCCGGCGCGGGCAAGCGCCTCGCCGCCCTGTTCGGTGGCACCTTGTCGGGCGAGGCCACCCCCGCGATCATCGCGTTCGGCATCGCCCGCCCGGTCCGCACGCTGACGCTCGACCGCCCCTTCCCGATCGGCCATCTCCAGCTGAGCACGCTCGCTATGCGGGTCGCGGACGGCGGGAGCACCAGGGACATCCCCGAGGCCGATGCCCCGAAGAGCGATCCCGATGAAGTGGTGGTGGTCGCCAAGGGCAAGCACGACCCGAAACGCGACCGGCTCATGTTGGGCGCTGACGCGCTGTCCGGCTGCTCGTCGATCCTGTTCGACAAGCCCGCGCAACAGATCCGCCTGTCCTGTTCGTGACTCAATCAAAAAGGGGTCAGAGTGATTTTTCGTTAAATCACTTCTGACCCCTTTTCCAGGACCATTCAGGCATAGCGGCGCGAGGCGAAGAGCAGCCACAGGCTCTTGCCGATCTTGAACCCCAGCGAGATCATCGTGATGAGCAGCACCCAGGCCGTGATCACGCCGATGCCGGTCGCCGTACCCTGCAGGGTGTGGCCGAGGCCGTGCATGCCGCGCAGTGCCTCGACGCTGACCAGGGTGACGTTTCGACCGACCGGGACGTCGACGCCCGCCCGGCTCAGGATGAACCAGGTGCCGGCATTGAGGATCGTCCAGGCCAGCGCAATGCCGACCAACGCGACCGGTATCTGCAGCGCGGCGCGCAGCCGGACCGCGGCGGGCTGCAAGACGCCGACCGCGTCGACCGCCACCTGCACCAGCACATAGACGAGGATCGGCAGATAAAGCTCGGCCCAGATCGGCGCGCCCGCGACCGTCACCGTGCCGCCGTCGAGATCGTAGCGCGCGAGACCCGGGATGTGCAGCAGGCCGGCCCACCAGGCAGCGAACACCAACCCACCGATCAGCGAGAAAAAGGCGTCCGATCCCGGCCAGCCGCGCAGCTTCTTCACCCGTGGTCCCGGCGCTGGGCGCTCTTCGGGTGCCCGCATTCCTGCACTGCCACGGGGAGAATCCTCCGGCTCGTCCCGATCGGCCTTCTTCGCCGACGCATCGATGCCGAGATGCTTCGCCCAGCGCGCCGGATCGCCGAACTTCAATATCTCCAGATCCTTGACCCGCCAGGTGTCGAGATAGGGCGGCCGCAGCCCGAAATGCTCGCAGATTGCGCCCGCCAGCGTCACCAGGCCGATCACCGTCAGCCCGGCGCCGAACAGGCCGTGAAAGGATTGCGCGACGGCCTGCCCCGCATCGAGCGGGCTGCCGACCAGCTTCAGCATCATGGTCAGGGCATAAACCGCCGCCATGATCAGCAGCCCCGCCTTCACCGCGAACAGCCAATAGGGGAAGAGCTCGGGCCCGATCAGCATCTGCGGCCCCTTGCGATAGCGCGCCGCCACGACGAGCGGATGGCCCATCGCGCGCAACACCTCCTCGCGCTCCTCGTCGGTCAGCGGCCGGCCAAGCGCTTCCTCGCGCTCCTCGAACTGCGACAGCAGGGTGTCGCGCAGTTCGGCCACGATGTCGTCGGCGGCGTCGCGCGGCAGCTGCGCCGCGACCGCGTCGAGATAGGTTTCGAGCATGTCCATGTCAGGGCCTTTCGCCGGAGAGGGGAAGGATCTTGTCGAGCGAGGCGTTGATGCCGCGCCATTCGGTGGTGAGCGCGGCGAGCATCGCGACGCCCATCGGCGACAGGCGATAGAAGCGCTTCCTGCGCTTCTCCTCCTCGCGCCATTCGCTGTGGAGCAGCCCCTGCGTCTCCAGCCGGCGAAGCAGCGGATAGAGGGTGCTTTCCTCCATCTCGAGCCCGTCGGCAGCCAGCGCCTGGCGCAGCGTATAGCCGTACCGCTCCTCGGTAAGCCGGGCGAGCACCGCCAGCACCAGCGATCCGCGGCGGAGTTCCATCCGCATGGATTCGAACAGATCGGGGTCGATGGTCATCTACATGCTGCCTGACATACACTATGTGATATACAGTGTATGTCACATAGCGTGATAATGAGTCAAGCGGAGTCGGCTTTTTTGGGAGGACGGCAATGAGGGCCGAACGCAAAGGACCATTTCGGCCGATTTTCTGCTGCTCTTGTCGGCAAACATGACAAATTTGTCATGTTTGCGTCACCTGGTGAGGATTGAGACATATGGCGTCGTCTATGCAGTCCGTCCCGACGCCATATTTTTGTGTCTTATTCGGCCCTATATGCGCTTGCGGCCCGAATTCGGTTCATCTGGCGTCAATCTTGGCACGACGAGCGGTTAGGCGATCGAGATATTAGGGCTGTAACGGTCCTATTATGGGCCTGTTGCGACGGCCATTTACACTGACCGCCCCGCCCAGGCTCAGACAGAACCCGACTTTCGACCCCATCGGCAGCCTCGCCTACCGGCGATTTATTGCAAGAGTCCGTGTCGAGGCATGACGATCCGCTCCCCTATGATGCGGTGTCCAGGACCCGAAAGGCCGTTGGGAGTCCGACGCCAGCACACATGTCCCTTTTGTAAGGAAATGTTGCTGAGCCATTCCCCAATGGCGACAGGCTGAGATGAAAATGAGGCCGTTTTATTTGATTATTACGGCATCTGCTTATGACCGTTTCTGGTCCATGCCATGCCGTTTCATCACATGGCGCGCATAGGCCCGGTTCGGATTAACTAACAGATTTCGTGGCTTTTCAGGCACGTCGTCTCCCGAAAAAACTGGCCGGCACTACACATTCTTTACAGCGCCCGCTGCCCGGTTTCATTGCCGCTCCATCATGTCTCGGGGGGCCGGGATGCATGGTCCCAGAGACTTGAAAACATAAGTCCGCTCGAGGCGGCGCGATCGCGCGCCGGCTGCGGAATCAGTGAGGAGCTTTCTCTGTGATCAATGCCACTCCCTCCCTGCGCAAAGCCAGGTTGCTTGCGGGTGCCGCCACGGCAGCCGCCTTCCTGTCGCTGACCGCGACGCCCGCCTTCGCGCAGGACGCCCCTGCCACCGGCCAGACCGACCAGGCTGCCGATACCGGCGGCGCGGACATCGTCGTCACCGGCACGCTGTTCCGCCGCACCGACACGGAGACGCCTTCGCCCGTCACCGTGCTGACCGCGGACGACATCGCGAAGCGCGGCATCACCACGGTGCAGGGCGCTATCCAGACGCTCGCCGCCAATAACGGCCCGGCGCTGACCAACAGCTTCACCGCGAACGGCGCGTTCGCCGGCGGTGCGTCGTCGGTGTCGCTGCGCGGCCTCACCACCTCGTCCACGCTGGTGCTGTTCGACGGCCTGCGCGCCGCTTATTACCCGCTGGCTGACGACGGCACGCGCAACTTCGTTGACCTGAACACCATCCCCGACGAGATCGTCGAGCGCGTCGACGTGCTGAAGGACGGTGCCTCGTCGACCTATGGCGCGGACGCCGTCGCCGGCGTGGTCAACATCATCACCAAGAAGGAGATCAAGGGTCTCCACGCCGCCGCCGAGGCCGGCGTGAGCCAGCGCGGCGACGCGGCCAACCATCGCCTGAGCGCGACCTTCGGTTATGGCGACCTGAGCGAGCAGGGCTATAACGTCTATGTCAGCGGCCATTATCTGGACCAGTCTGCGCTGTACAATCGCGACCGCGACTATCCGTTCAACACCGACGACCAGACCCGCCTCTGCCATGCCGGCGTCTGCGGCCCGAACAACATCGCGAACGGCGTCACCAACGGCATCTATAACGGCCTGTCGACCGCGCCCGACGCGTTCATCGTCCGCCCCTATGATGCGACCAACACCACCGCGCTCGGCCGCTATCAGCTGCTCAACGGCTGCGGCAACCTGACGTCCTACACGCTGACGGACACCGAGTACGCCAACAACCCGACCGCGCCGCGCACCGTCTGCCAGCAGGACGTCACGCATGATTACGGCCAGATCGAGCCGGAGATGCACCGCTATGGCGGCTCCGCCCATCTGACCGCGAACGTGCTGGGCGGCAGCGAGCTGACCGCCGAGTTCAATTACGAGCACAGCTATTCGGCCTATACCGGCCTCGCCAGCATCTTCCGGGCCAACGCTCCGGCGGGCATCGACTTCCCGGCCTACAGCACCTCGGCCGGCGCGACTGTCATCACCCTGCCGGTCTATATCTGCGCGCGCGGCACCACCGCCGCCTGCACCGCCGCCAACGGCACCCTGAACCCGAACAACCCGTTCGCGGCACAGGGCCAGGTGGCACGCATCGCCGGCCGCCTGCCGACCAGCATCGAGTTCAATTCGTCGCAGAGCGACGTGTTCCGCGGGGCGCTTGGCCTGCACGGCACGTTCGGTGGCGACTGGAACTATGCGATCGACGGTACCGCGATGATCAGCAAGCTGAAGACGACGGCCAAGGGCTATGTCTATATCCAGCATCTGCTCGATGAAGTGGCCGATGGCTCGTACAACTTCGTGCATCCGGAACAGACCAGCCAGGCGGCGCTCGACTATCTGACGCCGACCCAGATCAACCACCAGAACTCGCATCTCTACCAGATCCAGGGCACCGTCTCGAGGGACTTCTTCCAGCTGCCCGGCGGTCCGCTGCAGGTTGCCGTCGGTGGCGCCTTCCGTCACGAATCGCTGTACGATCCCAGCGGCAACCCGGACTATGCCGGCCCGACCGAGCGCTATTTCCGCCTGAACGCCTTTGGCGCGACCGGCAAGCGCGAGGTCGAATCGGGCTATTTCGAAATCAACGCGCCGGTGCTCGACATTCTCGAGATCAACGGTTCGGGCCGGTACGACCATTACAGCAGCGGCCAGAGCAACTTCTCGCCGAAGATCGGCGCCAAGTTCACGCCGATCAAGCAGCTCGCGATCCGCGGCACCTTCTCGAAGGGCTTCCGTATCCCGAGCTTCGCCGAATCCGGCGCGCTGCCGACCTCGGGCTATGTCACCGTCACGCCGGGCAACCTGCCGACCAGCTTCAGCAGCCAGCATCTGACGCCGACCGGCCAGTTCAACAACTACCTCACCACCTACAGCATCGGCGAGACCACGGTCGGCAACCCGAATCTGAAGGCGGAGAAGTCGCGCAACTTCACCGTCGGCGCGGTGTTCGAGCCGGTCCACAACATCAGCTTCACGGTCGATTATTACAACATCCAGAAGACCAACGCGATCACCGCGGTGAACTTCCAGTCGGCGATCGACAACTACTACGCGACCGGCGAGCTGAGCTATAACGGCGTGACGATCATCCAGGATGAGGCCGACGTCGATCATCCGAACGCGCAGAAGCGTGTTGCCTTTGCGCAGGGCAGCTTCATCAACGCCAACAAGATCCACACCTCGGGCCTCGATTTCGGCGCGCGCGGCGTGTTCAACCTTGGCTCCAACGTGAAGTTCACCACGGATGCCGAGGCGACCTATATCATCGACCTCAACACCAGCTTCCCGGACGGCCATACCGAGCATTATGCGGGCACGCTGGGCAACTTCAACCTGACTGCCGGCTCGGGCACGCAGCGCTGGCGCGGCAACTGGCAGAACACGCTGGACGTCGGACCCTGGTCGCTGACCGCAACCGCCTATTACACCAGCGGTTACGATTATTCGGCCGAGGATCAGGGCGGCACCGCCGGCGATTGCAGCCTCGTCCCGACCAACCTGGACGGCGAAGCCTATCAGGCGTGCAACGTGAAGTCGTTCGTCTCGGTCGACCTGCACGGGCAGGTCAAGGTCGCCGATCGCTTCACGCTCTATGCGGACGTGATGAACGTTGCCGACCGCAAGGCATCGATCGATGCGACGACTTATGGCGCGTATCTGTACAACCCGGTGGTGTCGGAAGCCGGCATCCTGGGCCGTTCGTTCCGCGTCGGCGCGAAGGTCGACTTCTAAGCAATTCCGGGGACGGGCGGTGCCGCGCTGGCGCCGCCCCAACCGGTCCGGATCACGATCGCTTCGGCCGTTCCTCTAGACTGGCCAGCCGAAGCGGCCGCGATGCGCAGGAGGGCAACCTCACCCTGCGTTGACGTTCAGCCGATTCCCTCGATGGATGTCAGCGCAGGATTGCGTAAAACTGAGTGCCCGGGCCTCGCGGTCCGGGCATTTTTTGCGCGTCTGATCGAAACGATGCCGGCGCGATGACGGCTTCGGTACTTTACGTAGTGCAACGGTCCCCGGGCGCTGCGATAACGCGCTGATGTCTCGGTTGCCGCTCCATCCCGAACGCCACACCGTCTCGCGCGTCGGTTGGCTGCGCGCGGCCGTGCTTGGCGCCAATGACGGTATCGTCTCTACCGGCAGCCTGATCGTCGGCATTGCCGCTTCCTCTGCGGCCAGGCCGGAGATTCTGCTGGCCGGCATCGCGTCTCTCGTCGCCGGCGCGATGTCGATGGCGGCAGGCGAATATGTCTCGGTCAGCTCCCAGGCCGATAGCGAAAAGGCCGACCTTACCCGCGAAAGCGGGGAACTTCGCGATCAGCCCGGCTTCGAGCGCGAGGAACTGGCCGGCATCTATGTCGCGCGGGGTCTTACCCCGGCGCTCGCAGGGCAGGTCGCGGACCAGCTGATGGCAAGGGACGCGCTCGGCGCCCATGCCCGTGACGAACTCGGCATTTCGGAGGTTTCGACGGCGCGGCCGTTACAGGCGGCGTTCACCTCCGCCGCGACGTTCAGCGTCGGGGCCGCCGCGCCACTGTTGGCGGTGACGGTCGCGCCGGCCGGCTCGATCATCGCGCTCGTCACCGGCGTGTCGCTGCTGTGCCTGGCCCTGCTCGGCGCGCTGGGGGCCAGGGCGGGCGGTGCGCCAGTGATGCGGTCGGTGCTGCGAGTCTTTTTCTGGGGCGCCCTCGCCATGGCGTTGACCGCCGGCATCGGCAAGCTCGTCGGCACCGCAGTCTAAGCGATCGCGGCGCTGGTCGCACGGCCGCGATAAGCGCACGTGTCGGCGCGGCAATACCGCGCCGGGATGTCGCATCGGCGCGCGGCCGAACGCGGCGGAGCCCCTCACATCTCCGGCGGCGGGGGCGAAACGACACCTCCGCGCGGCACATCGGCGCCCGCCGCCCACACGATGCCGTTCAGCAGGAACCGCCGATAGTCCGCGAACCCGTGCATATTGTCGTGGAAGTCGGACCCGCCCCACACGAATGCCCGCCCGCCGTCCGGCCGTTCATAGGCCCAGGAGATCGGGTCCGGCCCGCCATTCTTGGGATCCTTGGGCATGCCCGACAGCAGTTCGGTCCGCTTCGGATTGGTGAACAGGAAATAGCGCGAATACATCTCGTCGCGGAACGTCCAGGGCTTCACCCCGCTCAGGACCGGGTGTTTCGGCGCCAGCGGCTTCACCGCCCAGGTGTCGACCGGATTGTGCGAGGCATAGGGGATCCACGTCCCGCCCAGCCAGTCGAGCACATAGGCCCGCCCCGCCCAGTTATCGATCCACATCGTGTAGTGGAACATGACGACGCCGATATGCTTGCGCTTGATCAGCTCGTCGAAGCTCTTCAGCCAGGCAGTCGCCTCGGCGTCATAGACGCGGCCATTGGTGTCCTGCGCCTGCGGAAAGAGCATGCCCGTTTCGCGCTTGAGCCAGTCGCCATTGCCATCGATCACGATGACGGCGGCATCCTCGTAAACGCTCAGGTCGCGCGGCGGCCGGCCGACGATCACTTCGGTCTTCAGGCCCTTCAGATTGCCCGCATGATCGATCGACCAGGCGAGTTCGCGCAGGTCCTTCTCATATTCGTGCCGGCCGGGCGGGCCATGTTCCTTGGGGCCGGCGAGGAACAGGATCTTCTTGGGCGGCGCTGCCTCCGCCTGGGCCAGCGCGGCGGGCGCCGCGTCCCCGCTCGCGGCGAGCAAAACCAGCGCTACGAACCCCGCCGCGCTGCCGATCGAACGACCGACACGGATCACCACCGACTTCAGCATGCCCTCTCCCCCGATGCGCCAGCCCCGGCTTCGGGATCAGGCAATCAAATATACTATATGATTCGTCCAGCAACCTAGCTGGGTCGGTGGCACAATGAAACAGGGCTTTCTGCGACTGGCGCCTGTCATTCCTCGGGCTTGGCCGATCAGCGCTGGCGCTTTAATCGCGCCGTAAAGAACCGCACCACCTCCGCGTCGAACTGCGCATGGAAGGTGACCCGGTCGAAGCCCGGCGCGCTCCGGCACAGTTGCGGCATGGCGGTCTGGTCGGCGCAGGGGGCGAGGAAATCGAAATGGCCGGCACCGGGCACGGCGTGGAACTCCGGCGCGGTGGGCAGGGCCGCCCGCACCGCATCCGCATAAAAGGGCGCGGGCAGGATCTGGTCGTCATCCGCCCGCCAGAGCTGCACCGGCACGCGCACCTCGGCCAGCCCGGCGCGATCGAAGGCGAAACCCAGCGCCGGCGCAGCGGCGACGACCGCCTTGATGCGCGAATCGCGCATAACCGGCCAGGCGCCGGCCATGGTGCGCGGCTGCGTCTTCAGCAGCGTGCACACGAAGAAGGCCGGATGCTGCGCGCAATGATCCGCCAGGCGCGTCAGGTCGGGCCGCCCGCCTGCCGCGGCGAGGACGGTGAACCCGCCGGACGAAAAGCCGAACGCGCCGACCCGCGCCGGATCGATCGAAGCATGCCCCGGCCACGCGCCCAGCATGTACGAAATAAGGGCGCTGACCGCGACCGGGCGTTCCTCGACCCGGGTGGCCCGGCTGTTGTCGCGCCAATTGTCGCCGGGATGCGTCAGCGCCGCGACGATGAAGCCGGCGCGGGCCAGCGCCACGGCGGTATCGACATGGCCGGAAAAATCGCCGCCTGTGCCATGCGACATGACGATCAACGGATGTCGATCGCTCGGCACCTTGCTGTCGGCAACCACCTCCTGCGCAAACAGCCCGAGCCGCTGCCAGGAGGGGGTACCCGACGCCGGATACCAGATGCCGACTTCCATCCCGTCGGCGGTGGTCCGCCGTTCGAAACCGGCCTGTACCGGCTGGGCATGGGCCGCCGGAATGGCGAGCGGCAGGAGCGAGGACAGGAAAAGGGCGGCAAAGGCGAGGCGCAACGACATGGCAATCTCCATCAGGGGTGCGGCGCTGATGGGCATGTCGCAACACCCGGCGAAAGCCGCGTTTCGCGAATGGGCGAATGGGTTCGCGGATCGGCGAACGGGCTTTGCCCGCCGTCACCGTCGCGGTAGAACGCCCGCATGATATTTCCCGCGATCCGCGAGCGTCTTGCCGGCGGGACAGTCCTGTCCGTGCTGCGCTGGATCGGTATCGCGATCGTCGCCGGCTGCATCCTGGCGGCGCTGGGCCCGTTCGGCAGCTATGCGAATGGCGGCCCCGTCCAGCGCACGGGTTACTGGATCGCCTCGGTACTGCTGGCCTTGATGCTCTACGGCGCCGGGTTCCGGTTCGTCACCTCGTTCGCGCGCGCGGGGTCCCTCACATGGTGGCTTTCGCTGATCGCCGCGACCTTGCTGCTCAGCATACCCGAAGCCATCGCGACACGGACGGTCGCCTTCTGGCTGTGGCCCGAGCTCAGCCGGTTCGGGCCGTCCTGGCTGCTCTGGTTCACCCAGACGACGACGATCGGGCTGATCGCAATGGTCGGCGCCGCGTTCATCACGCGTCGCCCACCGCCCGATCCGGTTTCCCCGCCGCTCCTCGATTCAACCCCGGGCCCGCTGGGCAGGGACGTGCTCGCGCTGCAAATGGAGGATCATTACGTCCGGGTGCACCGGCCGAGCGGATCGGAGCTGATCCTGATGCCCCTCGCCCGCGCGATCGAGGCCATGGAGACCGACGGCCTGCGGACGCATCGCTCCTGGTGGGTTGCTGGCCATGCGGTGCAAAAAGTGGAAGGGAACGCCCGATCGATGCGGCTCCACCTCTCGAACGGGGTGATCGCCCCGGTGGCACGCTCCGCCGTCATCCATCTCAAAGCCGCGGGATGGATTGGCGATGAGGAACGCGACGGCTTGCGGGTAGAGACGGTTCCTCCGCGCTGACGGACGCGGCAATATCAGAGAGGGCCGGCCTCTGGATTCTCGTCGCCTAGCCGGTCCGCCCAGTCCGCGGCAAACCGCTCGCTCCATTCGGCAAGAACGCCGTAGAATATATCGCTTTCGAGCCAGATTTCTTCGACGGAATTGGCAGTCTCCACCGGGCACTCCAGGTTCTGGAAGGCGATCAGGCGAACTTTTTCCCTAACATCGAACTGCAGGATGTAGCTGCCGTCGTCAAAGGCCGCGTCTCCATCCGGCGCCCATGGGACCTTGACGTCATAAAGATCGTCGGTGAACGCCGATTTTGTACGAGAAAAATAATCGATCCGCGTGGTTTCTCGGTATCTGGCGTCGAGATAGGCCTCGGCAATCAACGGAGCGCCAATCTCCAGCAGATACGAAACTCGATGCGTGCCGCGCCGATCAAGGCGCCTTAGTACTTCATCAAACGAACACGCCAGCATCGTCGCGTCGGTTCCTGCACGCCATATGTTTTGCCCCGGATATGGACCACGAAATAGCCCAGCGCCAGCAGGCCAAGAGAGGGATAGGCTTTCGTGATCGAGCTTTCGATCGCGAACGAATTTCGATCACCGACAATCACGCTGCAATCCCCCGAACAACGCTCAGCTACCAGTTCGGGCGCCACCTGCCCACCACTGACCATCGGCATTGCTTGACAGTCACGGCACCGCCGCGCACGCCCATGCTGGGCCTTTCGTCTCCCAGTCGGGAAGAGCGGAGCACCCGAAGGTATTTTCCATGACGGCGCCTGGCCCCACACCGATCGTCCTGATTGTCGAGGACGAGATGGTCCTGCGCATGCGTGCGGTCGATATCGTCGAGGACGCCGGCTTCACCCCGATCGAGACCGTAAGCGCCGACGAAGCGATGCAGGTCCTCGAATCGCGCGACGATATCTCGCTGCTGTTCACCGACATTCAGATGCCGGGGAGCATGGACGGCCTGAAGCTCGCTCATGCGGTCCATTCGCGCTGGCCGCACATCAAGATCGTGCTGGTCTCCGGGCAGATCGCGGTGACGGATGCCGACAAGCCGGTCGACAGCCGGTTCTTCCCCAAGCCGCTCGAAATCCAGCAGATGATTCTCGAGCTCCAGAAAATGGTCGGCGCGGGTGTGCTGAAAGTCATGCCCGCCCTGATCGCCGCCGACGATCCCCTGACCGCGGAGAACAAGGAGCTTCGCCATCGCCTTCAGCAGGCAGGCATGGATGCCAAGGCCCTGCTCCTGAAGACCGTGCTCGATACCGAGAAGCAGCAACTGATCATCGACGAGAATCAGCCACTCAAGGATGCGCTCACCACCGAGAACGACAGCCTCAGGTTGGCGCTGGAGCAGGCCGGGATCGACGCCAGCGCCCTGCTCGTCCAGGCCGGCATCGAGGCCGAGGAACGCGAGGCGGCCGACAAGCTGCAGCACCTGATCCACGCGGAACTGCACCACCGGATCAAGAACATGCTCGCGACGGTGGGCGCGATCACCCATCAGAGCCTGCGCACCGCGCCCAGCATGGCGCATGCGAGCGCCGCGATCGACGGGCGTTTCGCGGCGCTCGCCCGTGTGCACGATCTGCTTACCCGGGTAAGCTGGGAAAACGCGACGATCGACAGCACCATCCGCAGCGCGATCGAGCCGTTCGACCAGGGCAGCGGTCGCTTCCGCGTCTCCGGCGAGGATATCCGCATCACGTCGAGGTCCGTGATCGCCTTTGCGATGACGCTGAACGAGCTTTGCACCAACACGACCAAGTTCGGCGCCCTGTCCGTTCCCGAAGGTCAGGTCCATCTCGCCTGGCGGGTCGATGGCGATCGCCTTCAATTCGAATGGGTGGAGACCGGCGGGCCGCTCGTCAGCGAGCCGACCCGCAAGAGTTTCGGCACGCGGATGATGACGTCGCTGGGCCAGCAGCTGAAGGGCCAGGTCGCGCTTGACTACAGGCCCAGCGGCTTCGTCTACACGATGGACGTGCCCCTCGACGCCGTGACCGTAAGCCGCAAAGCCGCGGAGCCGGAAGCGATGGCTGCGGCCTAGCCTCCCGCCAAAGAGACGCTGTTGCCCCCAGTCGCGGTTGCGTCGATCTGAATCATCGCATCGATGTCCGATCGGGCAAGCGCGTCCACCTATCCAGCGACATAGGCAGCAAGCTCGTCGGGCGTCCCGGTCGGGAATGCCTCTTTCAGGAAATCGAGAAAGGCGCCGACGCGCGCGCTGAGCAGCCGCCGCGACGGGTAGAGCGCCCATAGCCTGATCTCGGGCCCGCCCACGTCTCCCCATCTGGTCAGCGTGCCGGCCGCCAGATCATGGCTGACCAGCGAGATCGGCAGCCGGGCGGCGCCGACACCGGCCCGCACCGCATCGCGGACCATGATGAGCGACGACAGGCTGAGCACCGTCGCGACGCGGATGGTCTCGGGTCCGTTCGCGGTCTCGATCTCCCAGATCGCCGCCGTGTCGATCGATCCGCGCGCGACCGCCGGGACGGCTGACCCGTCAGCCGGTCGCACGAGGGTCGGGCTCGCGACCGCAACGAGCCGATCGCTCAGAAAGGCGCGGCCGACCAGCGTCTCGTCCGGGTCGGGATTGACCCGGATCACCAGGTCATAGCCCTCCTCGACCATGTCCACGGCGCGGTCCTCGGTCGTGATCTCGAGCCGGACATCGGGATATCGCAGCGCGAAACCCGCGGCCAGGCGCCCCATCGCGGTTTGCGAGAACAGCAAGGGCGCGCTGATCCGCAGCCTGCCCCTGGGCGTCTCCCCGCCTGAGGCGATCGCCGCCACCGTCTCGTCGAGCTCGGTGAGCAGCGCGCCCGACCGCTCGAACAGCGCGCGCCCCTCCTCGGTGAGCCGTAGATCGCGCGACCCACGCTCGAACAGGCGCAGGTCGAGGCTCGCCTCGAGATCGGCGACCCGGCGCGACAGCGTCGCCTTGGGGCGCCCGGTCGCCCGCGCCGCGCGGCCGAAGCCGCCATGCCGGGCAACGAGGTTGAAATCGGTGAGGGCGAGAAGGTCCATCCGTTCCACCAATGAGACGATGTGTCCAGATATAGCGACTATTGGCAGAAATATGGAACACTATTTCCAGGGTGCCGCTTCGGCAAAGCACAGGAGATACCTCATGACCATTCTCGTTACCGGCGCCACAGGCGCCATCGGCGGCCAGGTCGTCGAACAGCTCGTCAAGCGCGGTGCCGACGTCCGCGCGCTCGTCCGCGATCCCGCCAAGGCCAACCTCCCGGCGGGCGTCGCCATCGCTAGGGGCGACCTGTTCGACGTCGATGCCGTGCGCGACGCGCTTTCGGGCGTGTCCAGCTTGTTCCTGCTCAACGCGGTCGCGGCCGACGAATTCACCCAGGCGCTGGTCGCGCTCAACCTCGCGCGCGAGGCGGGCATTCAGCGGATCGTCTATCTSTCGGTGATCCACRSYGACSTSTATGTGAACGTGCCGCATTTCGCGGTSAAGTTCGSCGYCGAGCGSATGATCGAGCAGATGGGCCTCAACGCCACCATCCTGCGCCCCGCCTATTTCATCCAGAACGACCTCACCATCAAGGATGTGGTGACGGGGCACGGCGTGTACCCGATGCCGATCGGCGGCAAGGGCCTCGCCATGATCGACACGCGCGACATCGGCGAGATCGCGGCGCTCGAGCTGCTCCGCCGCCAGCGTTCCGCCACGCCGCTGCCGCTCGAGCGGTTCAATCTCGTCGGCCCCGACACGCTGACCGGTACGGCCGTCGCCGCGATCTGGTCTGACGTGCTGGGCCGCCCGGTCGTCTATCCGGGCGACGACACCGCCGGGTTCGAACAGAATCTCCGGCAACATCTGCCGAGCTGGACCGCGTTCGACATGCGGCTGATGGCCGAGCGCTTCCAGTCCGACGGCATGATCCCCGATGCCGGCGACGTCGAGCGTCTCACCGCGATGCTCGGCCGCCCGCTGCGCACGTACCGGGACTTCGCCGCCGAGAGCGCGGCTTGAAACCCCCGCCAGAAGGAACACGACCATGATGTATTCGACAGCCACCGTCCCGGTGAACCCGGCAGGCGAGATCCCCCTGACCCGCGACCAGGCCTGGAAGGGCCTGGTCCGCAAGGCTCGCGACGCGCGCCTGTTCCTCCCGCCGGGACTCTGCACACGCTGCGACGTGGTGGAGGAAAGCGCGACGCATTTCGTGCGCGACGCCACCATCGGCGGCCTCGACCTGCGCGAGATCATCACGCTCGAACCGGGGAGCAAGGTGACCTTCTTCCAGGCCAGCGGGCCGCGCGAGGGCGCGATCGTCAACGAACTGTTCGAAGACGACAGCGGCGCGCTGCTGCTGCTGCGCTTCTATTGCTATCTCGGCCTGCGCGGAAAGGCGCCCGACGGCCCGGAGGAACGGGCCGAGCAGGCGCAGTTCGACAGCGAGCAGGGCTATAAGGCGGCGCTATTGTCGACCTTGAAGCGAACCCGGGAGCTGCTCGCGGAAGATAGGCTGTAGGGGGCCCTATTCCCGCGCCTTGAGGAACGCCGTCAGCGCCGCGAAATAGCGTTGCTGGTCGTCATACATTGCCATGTGGCTGCCCTCCGGCATCAGCGCGAACTGGCCGTTGGGCAGCTTCTTCGCCATCGCCGCCATATAGGCCGGGTCCATCGTGTCGTAGCGCGCGCCGATGACGAGGGTTGGCGTCCTGATCTTCGCCAGGTCGGCGAAACGGTCCCAATTGACCAGGCGGCCGCTCGCGCCGAGTTCGCTCGGGCCCTGCATCAAGGTGTAGAGCTGCGTGTTGAGCTGCGCGAAGGAATGGTTGAGCGGTTCGGGCCATTCGGCCGCCGGGCGGCGCAGGATGTGCTGCTCGTAATGCAGCGGCACCAGGATTTCCATGTAGCGCGGGTTGGCCGTGTCGCCTTTCGCTTCCAGTGCCTTGACCTCGGCGAGCAGCTTCTGGTCCATCGCCGGCATCAGCGTCTTTTGCGCATAGGCGTTATAGGCCGGGATCGAGGCCATCATGTTCGACACGACCATGCATTTCAGGTTCGCCGGATATTTCAGCGCATATTCGATCGCGAGAATGCCGCCCCAGCTATGGCCGAGCACGCAGAAATTGTCCCTGGCCAGGCCCAGCGCGACGCGGACCTGCTCGACCTCGTCGACGAAGCGGTCGAGCGTCCACAGATCGGTGTCGGTCGGCTTATCGGACCGGCCCGAACCGAGCTGGTCGTAATAGATATATTCGATCCCCTCGCGCGGCAGGAAGCTGTCGAACGGCTCGAAATAATCATGCGTCGCGCCGGGGCCGCCATGGAGCAGCAGCACCGCCAGCTTGGGATTGTTGCCGACCCGCTTGGTCCAGACGTTGAACTCGCCCTTGGGCGTCTTGATCGGCACCATCCGCACGCCGCCGGACCATTGATCCGCCTTGCCGGTCGAATCGAGATAGGTGCGCGGCACGTCCTGCGCCGCCGCCGGAACGGCGACTGCCGCGGCCAGCGCGACCGCCCTGGCCATAACAAACTTCATCATGCTGCTCCTCGATGTCGTCGAAACGGTAACCAACCGGCGGGCTGACTCAGCCGCGCCGATGACGCCCGCGCCCTGATGATTTTCGTGCGGAGTCGCAAGACGCAAAGGACGACGCGGCGGTTAAATGATGTCAGGGTGATTGCGTGTGCCGACCATCGCCCGCGATCCCGCACGGAGCAAGGCACCTCACCCGACCCATACTGGATCTGCTTGCTGATCGTCTTTGTGCGCCTCGTCATTGGGCCCGCCGCTCTCGCGGATGACAGGTCAAGGCGATGGATCAGCCGGCCTTTTCCGGAAGAATCTCTTCGACGACCATGGCCGTGGGCCCGACACAGGCGCCGGGGTCGACGACGTCCTCCTTGATATAATGGGCGTGGAACCTGCCCTTCAGCACCACATCGGCCATGTTCCGCGCCATCAGCTTCTTCTTCAGGGCCGGCGTGTAATAGATCGTCAGACATCGGTGCAGGGCACTTTTGAGATCCGTGACCTTGGCAAGGTCGGAAAACAGATCGAGATCGGCCTTCGCGCTGTATAGTACATGCCCTCCCGGGCTTATCGCCAGATAGCCTTTCACCACGACGGCGCTCCCGTCATAGTCATCTGGCCTGTCATTCAACTGGCTCGGGGTGAGCGGCGCGGCGAGCGCGGCGCTCGTACACGCCAGCAGGGATGCCAGGATGCTCTTCATCATTTGTTCCACTTCGCCGTCAAAAGCACCTGTCGCTATTCAGGTTCGACTGCTGCTCCGCCATCAACCTCCTGCTGACGTGGCCAATGGCAACGTCCCCGACATCGAACCGGGCCATATCCTGACCTACCTGTAATCCTTCCGAACATGCCGGAAAAACAACAGCGCCTACAGCCACTCTGGCGGTTGTTGCCGGTTGTAGCGATCCACCGCGATCCGCCGCGTTTCGTCGATTCCGGCGGAACCGATCCACGGGCCGGGCGTCTTCGGGGGCGAGCGGACCCCCCCTTGAGAGTTGTCGAAAATGCGCGAGAAGGCGCCGGTCGTTCCGGCTGAAGAACGTGACGAATCCTGGTACATCCTGCGGGCCGAACAGGAACTGGAACTGGCGCAACGCGCCGAGCACCCGGCGGTGGTGCACGCGCATTATCTGATCGCCGAATCCTATCTCGAACGCGCCAACGACCCGGAGGGCGGGCCGGCGGCCGAGGCCGCCTGACGCGCGTCGCGGGGGGCTCGGCCCGTCCCGCCCGACGACCAGCACAGCGAACGGAAGGAACAGGTCCGGTTGCCGGTCGTTTCCTTGCCCGAACCGGGAGAATCGGCCGTGGACCTGTCAGGCAAGGTACCGAAGATCGCCATCGCGGCGGCATGCCTTGCCGGCAGCGTTGCTGCAGGCGTCCTGGCCAGCGCCTACACCACCGCCGGCATGGATCCCTATTATACGCAACGTCAATATGAGGCACCGGGCGATATCTATCCCGGCAGCGCCTATGGATCGCGGACGGCCTTGGCCGAGCGATCGCCCGATCGTCTCGAACTGGCCGATTCCGGCCCGGCAGACAGCCCGTCCTATCCGCCGATCCCGTCACGATAAGGCATGTGGCGCCGCATCGCCTCCTGGCGCGGCCGCGCTGCCGCGTCGGCCGAGACGGCCCTCCCCGTCCCGCCGGATCGCGACAAGCTTGCCTGTACCGGCCAGGCGCTGCGATCGAGCTACGGCTGGGACGTAGATGACGAGAGCCTGGACGACCGGCTGGTCGCGCTGATGCTCGAGCTGTCGGTCGAGCCGCTCGAACCAGTCAGCTCAGGAAGACGAGCGCGCCCATCACGACCAGAATGACCAGCAGGACGGTCGCCATCGCGCCGCGGCTCAACCCGCGCTGCTCCACCACATGAAAAGGCGATTCGTCGGGGTCGAGCACCATGGCGCTTTCCTCGTTTCCACGGCATGGCAACGATGGCATGCCGCGCTTGGTTCCGGGGCTTGGTTCCGGGCGCGCGGATGCGACAGGAAAAGCCATGCGATACGGCGCGACCGACTGGGACTGGTTTTCTCGCCGAGGAACCACGGGCGATCGCCCATATCCCGTTCGTCTGTTTCGGCCCCAAGGCGACGGCGATATTCGAGCAGAAGCTGGACGAGGTTGCGCCGTCTCCGGTGCCGAGCAAAACATAGTTGGCTGGAATCACCCCTCCCCGTTCGGCCCCGGACTTGATCCGGGGTTGTCGAAGCCTTGCTCTTCTCTTCCGCAGAAGAAAGGACAGCCCTTCGACAAGCTCAGGGGGAACGGAGAGGGTAGATACCCAACTCGAACACGCGCCAGGCGCGCTCGATTTTTCGAAAAATCTCGGGAACCAGTTTTCCGCTTGGGTGTTCTTATTCCCGAAGCGGTTTCCTGTCCCCCCTCGTGCCGCTTCAGATCTAGAACGCCCCGCCAGCTCTCCCCCCCCCCCCGCTGGCGGGGTTGTTCGTCTTCAGGGACTGGGACGCCCCGCCCCGTCGCCGTGCAGCAGCGACCAGCCGGGCGGCAGATAATCCGTCGACATGTAATAATAGAAGATGCAGCTCCCGTCGGCGCGGTAGCTCGCGCCCTTGACGATGCCGAAGGCGACGGTGCCGCTGAATACCGGCGCGCCGCTGTCCCCGCCGCGGCAGACCGGGCCATTCGCCGCGACCCAGGTCGGCAGGCAGGCGCCGCCGCACAGATCGCCGGCGGGCGCGTAATCGACCAGCTCGACCTGCGAACAGCTATAGCCCGTCGTCTCGCCGCGGTGGCACACGACGTCGCCTGCGCGCGTGCTGATGCGGTTGCGCCAGGTCGTGAGCGGCCGCGCCTCGGTCTTCGCGGTGTCGGCATAGAAAAGCGGCCGAAGCGCCGCGTCGCTGACATGGACCTGCACGTCCTGGAACCCCCAGCCCCATTGGCCGATGAACTGGAGCGGCGTCTCGTGCCGCGCGCGATCGACATAGGAGAGGGTGTCGGGGCAATGCGCCGAGGTAACCACGCCGGTGCGCGCGCCGTCGGTCACGACGAAGCCGGTGGTGCAGGCGTAGCGCCGCCCGTCCACCGGGTTGATCCCCACCACGCGCGAGCCGCCGCCCACATCCATCGCGCTGTTGGCGTCGCGGCCGAGGATGCGGATGCGCACCGGCACCCCGGCCAGATCGGTCAGCTTCTGCCTGAGCGCGACCGGATCGATCGCCGCCACATCGGCGCCATTGACCATCACGACCAGCTCGCCGCTGCGCGGATCGACGCCCATGCCGGGCGGGCGCGGCAGCGCGGCGCGGATTTCAGCCTGGTGCTTCTCGATCGCCGCGACGATGCGGTCGCGCGTCGCCGGCGCGCCGGTGTGGAAGGTGATGCCGATGGTGCGCCCGCCCGCGACCACCGCCGCGTCCTCGACCGGCTGATCGCCGGTAAGCAGCACGACGATGCGATATTCGGGATGATGCTCGATCGAGATGCCGGCGAGCCGATCCTTGTAGAGCGACGCGATCCGGTCAGTCGCCGCGACGCTTTCCTGCTGCGCACGCAGGCGGAAGATCGCCTCGTCGAGCGGCACGCGGTTCTGCCGGGCATAGTCGGCCGCGTCCTGCGCCAGCGCCGCGGCCGGCGTCTCCACCGGCACGGCGGCGGGCACGAGCTGCGCCTGTGGCGCGGCGGCCGGTATCTGGGCTGGCACCTGAGCGGCGGCGGGAAAAACGGAAAGCGTGGCCAGGACGGCGGCGATGGCGGCGCGAAGGGCAGCGTGGCGCATGCTCATGATGATAATGATGCCCCAATGCACCGGCGATGAATAGCGGGGGCGATGAATAGCGGCTGCGCACGCTTGCCCGGCGCGGTGCCGCCGCTATCGTACCGATACGCCCCCTCCCGCGGAGCCTCGCCATGACCGACACGCAGATCGAGCCCGCCAGCGCCGCCCCGCCGCCGCCCGCCCGCTATGCGACCGGCGCGATCCTGCTGCACTGGGCGATCGCGGCGTGCTTCGCGGTCCAGATCGGGCTCGGCTGGCGGATGGACGGGCCGCGCGGGCCGGAGACCTTTGCGGTGTTCCAGCTGCACAAGTCGGTCGGCATCACCATCTTGCTGCTGACCCTGGTCCGGCTCGCCTGGCGCATCGCCAATCCGCCGCCGCCCTTCCCGCCGACGATGAAGGTCTGGGAAAAGCGGCTCGCCCATGCGGTGCATGTCGGCTTCTATGGGCTGCTGCTCGGCCTGCCGCTGACCGGCTGGCTGCTCGTCTCGGCGAGCAAGACGGCGATCCCGACCTATTTGTTCAGCACCATTCCCTGGCCGCATGTGCCCGGCGTGCCCGGCCTCGCGCCCGGGACCAAGGCGGGTGTCGAGGAAGCGGCGGAGATCGGCCATCATGCGCTGATCTATCTTTCCTATGCCGTGCTGTTCCTGCACGTCGCGGGCGCGCTGAAGCATCAGTTCCTCGAGCGCGGCGGCGATCTGGCGCGGATGATCCCGGTGCCCGCAAGGTCGCTCGGCGCCGCGGCGCTGGTCGCCATCGCGGGGATCATCGGGCTGACCGCCATCGCGACGCTGATCCGGCTGACCCCGCTGGCCGGGCCGGCGCCCGCCGCGACGCCCGTGCCTGTCGCCGCGGCCGTCCCGGCCGCCCTGCCCTCGCCGACCATCACGCCTGGCGCGCCGCCGACGCCCGAGCCGAGCCCGACGCCCGAAGCGACGGCGACGCCGGTCGCGCCGTCGCGCTGGACGGTGCGGCGCGCCGCCTCGTCGCTGTCGTTCGCCACGAGCTGGTCGGAGGGGCCGGTCGACGGGCGCTTCGGCAGCTGGGATGCGGTCATCCTGTTCGATCCGGCCGCGCTCGACGCGTCGTCGGTCAAGGTGACGATCGACATGACCTCGGCGAAGACCGGCGTCGCCGATACCGAAGGCGCGCTGCCCGACCCGGACTGGTTCGCCGCCGCGACGCACCCGACCGCGACCTTCGCCGCCACCAGATTCCGCCACCGCTCGGGCGACCGCTACGAGGCGATCGGCACGCTCTCGCTGCGCGGCGTATCGCGGCCGCTGACCCTGCCCTTCACCCTGACGATCGACGGCGATGTCGCGACGATGCGGGGATCGACGGTGATCGACCGCACCGTCTTCGGGGTCGGCCAGGGGGAATGGAAAGCGACCACCGATGTGAAGGCCGGGGTGACGGTGACCGTGGCGATCAAGGCCGACCGGAAACCGGGCCGATAGGCTTGCTCATGTGTACGGCAATCGCGCCGGGGAAGGCCTCCTCGCCGTCGAAACCGTAACCGAGGCTCGCATAGAGGCGCCGGTTCGCCTCCATCAGCTTGTTGGTGAAGAGCCTGATACGGGCATGGCCGGCGGAGGCCGCCAGCGCCTCGGCATGAGCAAGCAGGTGGCGGCCAAGGCCCCTGCCCTGGAAGGCCGGGGCGACGGCGACATTCTCGATCAGCAGGCAATCGGCCTCGTCGATGGTCTCGATCAGCGCGGCGAGAGTGTCGCCCAGATAGAGCAGGTCGATACGGTGATCGCGCACCGCCTGGTCGTAATCGGCGCTCATCGGCCGGGGTTCGCGGCCGATGATGGGGACCCATGGCGCATAGGCCTCGCGGACCAGCGCGCGGATGGTCGCGGCGTCCGCGGCTCCAGCGCGGCGGAGAGTGATGGGGGCGGTCATGGCGGCGATCATGTCGTGACAGGCGCGGTTGCGCCACCCACTTGCCCTTCCCCGGCGGAGGCCGGGGCCCAGTTGGGAAGGCCGTAGTAACTGGGTGGGGCGCTCATTTCCGAACCTCCCCCAACTGGACCCCGGCCTCCGCCGGGGAAGGGCAAGGGAGGGCGTTTCGGGCGACGTTGACCGACACGATAAGACCGTCGGCGCGGCCAGCGCTTGCCTGGCGCCGGTACCGCGGGAATGATCCTCGCATGACCTCCCATCGACTCGCGCTCGCCTCGATGCTTGCCGCGACCGCCCTTGCCGCGCCGGCGGCCACCCCCGCCGTGGAGCGGCTCGCCATCTCCACGCCGATGTCGGACGTGCGGCTCGCCGTCTCGCCCGATGGGCGCCACCGGTTGTGGGGCGTGGTCAATCGGGGGGCGCTCGAGATCGTCGAATCCTGGCTGGTCGGGGGGCGGTGGTCGCCACCGGTGCCGRTGCCGTTCAACAGCGCCGCGAATGATTTCGACCCGGCCTTCGCCCCCGACGGGCGCAGCGTCCTGTTCTTCTCCAACCGGGCGGGCGGCGCGGGCGGGGACGATCTGTACCGCGTCGCGTTCGACCCGCGCACGCGCCGCTATGGCACGCCGCGCGCGCTCGGCCCGATGGTCAACACGCCAGGCAAGGAATGGGCGCCCTCGCTGTCGCCGGACGGCAGGATGCTGCTCTTCTCGTCGGACCGGCCGGGCGGATCGGGCCGGCAGGATCTCTATCTCGTGCCGGTCGGACCGGGCGGCATCGGCGCGCCGGCCGGACTGGGCGCGGCGATCGAGACCGGCGAGGACGAGTTCGACGCGACCTTTGCCGGCGATTCCCGGCACATCATCTTCACGCGCGGCGATGCCGAGGGCGAAGCCGGAACGACGCTGCATCTGGCGACGCTGCGCGCGGGCGCCTGGCGGGACGATGGCCCCTTGCCGCCCGCGATCAACTGTTCGGCGGGGCTCAATATCGGGCCGTCGGTGTCGCGCGTGGGCAAGTTCCACTGGTCGGCCGCCTGCGGACCCGGCGATACGCGGCTCGACCTGTGGTCGGCGGACCTGGCGGCGGTGCTGTCCGCCATGCGAGGCGATAACCCCGACTGACGGGATCGAGAATATGGGCGCCCCCTGCGCCTCGCCCGCGCGAAACGACCGTTCGAGCGAACCACCAGGCCTTTGCCCGCGCCATCATGGCGCTGGACCGCTGAAGGCTTGGGTTTCGGCGCGGCACCGGCTGTTCTGCGGAAGAGACCGCGGTGGGAGAGCCCGATGCACGCACCTGCGATACCCGAGATACCCCGCCGCGCGACGGCAGCGCCGGCGATCTGGCGGCCGGTGATCGAGCAGGACGGCGTCGCGGCGCGGCGCGGCGCGCTGGCCACCACCGCCGGGCCGGCCGGCATCCTGCGCCACGGCGTGGCGATACCGGTCTCCCCGACCGAGGCGGCGATGCTTGGGTTGCTCGTGCGCAGGGGTCGCGCCGCTTACGCCGATATTGCCGCGACCCTGCGCGGGCTGGGCTATGGCACCGACTCCATCGAGGTCCATGTCTATCGCATCCGGCGCAGATTCGCCGCGGCGGGGGCGCCCGATCCGATCGAGACGGTGCGCGGCTGGGGGCTGCGCCTGCGGGTCGAGCCCGATGTCCGGGGATCGACGTCGCTGTGGATCTGCGGCGAGCACTGGCCGGCCGTGCCGGGGAGGGAACACGCATGACCGCGGTCGGCAGGACCATCCTGAGCGCGACCCTGATCTGCGGGATGCTCGATATCCTCTACGCGATCGTCTTTGCCGGCCTGCGCGGCACCGCCCCGATCGACGTGCTGCACAGCGTCGCGAGCGGGCCGTTCGGCGAGGGCATGAACAGCGGCGGCGTGCCGACGGCGCTGGCCGGGCTGGCGGTGCATTTCGCGATCATGGCGGTGATGGTCGGGGTGTTCGTCACCGCCGCGTGGCGCCTGCCCTTGGTCGCGGCGCATCCGCTGATCGCCGGCATCGCTTATGGCGTCGCGCTGTATCTCGTCATGTACTGGATCGTGCTGCCGCTGCGCTGGCCGGAGGCGTTCCCCAGCCTGAAGCCGCGCGGCGTGACGAGCGCGCTGTTCGCGCATATCGTCTGTGTCGGCATCCCGATGGCGATGATCACGCTGCGCGGCCTCGGCCGGGGTGTCGACCCGGTCGTCGTCACGGCCTGAGCCGGCGCCCGAGCGGCCGAACGTCGATTCCGAGGGGGTGAGCGTCAGTCGACAGGCCGGGGATGATTTGCGACACCCGGCGCGTGGACGGTCTGACCCCCAATGCCGGGCGCGAGCCCTTTTACGTCGAGGAGTCGGACGTGCGGGATGGCCGGGCGGGGGGCCGCGTCGAGACCCGGGCGGAAGCCAGGGCAAAGCTGGTGGTGACGCTTGCCATGTGGGGGGCGAGCTTCACCATCTTCACCTTTTTCGGCTATCTGGCGGGCAATCCGCACCAGCTGGCCGTGGCCGGGGTGCGCGGGCTCGTCTACGGCATCGGCATCTCGGTCTGTTATCTGATGCACCGGCTGCTGCGCCGCCTGTCGCATCGCAGTTTCCGCACCCGCGCCCTGACGCTCGCGGTCACCGCGCCGCTGGTCGCCGAGCTCTTTGCCTGGCTCAATTATTTCGCCTTTGCCGCGTTCGACGGGCGGACGCTGCGCATGATCGTGATCAGCTGGAACGATGCGGCGCATGTGCTGTCGCTCTGGTCCTGGTTCTTCATTGCCTGGACCGGGCTGTACCTGGCGATCGAATACAGTTTCGACGCGAAGGAGGAGGCGCGGCGATCGGCCGAGCTGCGCAACCTGGCGCACAATGCCAAGCTCCGCGCGCTTTCCAACCAGATCAACCCGCATTTCCTGTTCAACAGCCTCAATTCCATCTCCTCGCTGATCCTGGACGGGAAAAGCGCGGAGGCGGAGAAGATGCTGACCGGGCTGTCGACCTTCTTCCGCTCCACTTTGTCGATCGACCCGCTGATCGACGTGCCGATCGAGCATGAGTTCGACGTGCACCGCCGGTACCTGGCGATCGAGCAGATGCGTTATCCCGACCTGAGCGTCGCGATCGACCTGCCCGAGGAACTGCGCCGCGCCGCCGTGCCCGCGCTGATCCTGCAGCCGCTGGTCGAGAACGCGATCAAGCACGGCGTCGCCAAGTCGATGCCGCCGACCGCGATCCGCCTGTCGGCCGAGCGCGATGGGGAGCAGCTGGTGGTACGGGTGGGCAACAAGGGCACGGTCGGGCCCTCGACGCCGGCGCCCTGCACCAACGGCATCGGCCTGGCCAATGTGCGCGAGCGGCTGGCCGAACATTATGGGCCGGCGCAGCGCGTGTCGGTCGTGCGCGGACCGGGGGCCTATGAGGTGAGCGTCACCATTCCGTTCGAGCTGGCGCGGTGAGCGCGTTCAGCATCGTCACCGTCGACGACGAGCCGCTGGCGCTGCGCCGGCTGGAGATCGTGCTTGGCGGCATTCCCGGCGCGACATTGCTGGGATCGGCGATGAGCTGCGACGAGGCGGTATCGCTGATCGCGGAGAAACGGCCGGACATCGCGCTGCTCGACATCAGGCTGCGCGACGGGACCGGGTTCGACATTCTCGACCGGCTGCCCAGGGACGTGACGCCGGCGGTGATCTTCATCACCGCGTTCGACCATTTCGCGATCCGCGCCTTCGAGGTCTCGGCGGTCGATTATGTGCTGAAGCCGATCGACCCGCCGCGGCTGCGCGAGGCGATCGACCGGGCGCGGGCGCGGCTGGCGGCGGACAGCTCGGTCGGCCAGGTGCAGGAGATGCGCGCGATCATCGAGGATCTGCGCGCCGAGTTCCACGCCAAGGCGCGGTCGCCCTATGAGACCGAGCTGTGGATCCGCGGCGCGACCGGCAGCCTGACGCGCGTGCCGCTCGACCTGGTCGACTGGGTGAGCAGCGAGGACGATTATGTGCGGCTCCACACCGGCGCGACATCGCATCTGCTGCGCCTGTCGATCCGCGCGTTCGAGGGGCGGGTCGATCCGGCGCAGTTCATCCGGGTGCACCGGGCGGCACTGGTGCGGCTGTCGCGGATCACCGAGGTGCGGCGGACGCCGACCGGGCGGCGCGAGGTGATCCTGCAGGGCGGCACGCGGATTGCCGCGGGGCGGGTGCATGCGAAGCGGCTGCGGGAGTTGTTGCTGGAGCGGGATGGGCCTGGGGGTGTGGGGGTGGAATAGGGGTGGTCGTGAGGCGGGACGACGGGTTTCAGCCCGGTTATAGATGCCCAATGCGCTATCGCTTACGCTCAAAACAGCCATCCAATAAGATTGGAAAACTATGCTTTTCGCCGTCATTTTAGGCGTTGCTGCGAGTCTGGCGACGTCGGCGGAAGCCAGGCAATCGGAGACCGTCGTCATATCTGATATTGAGATGTCGGAATTTACGCCTCCGACGCTTCTGTATCTCGATTTCTCGACCGGGAGCTACTCAATCGTCACCCCGACGGAAGGTTGGCCCACCAACCTCCCGTCGCCGCAATCGCGCAAAGGCCGGCTCAGCGGCGAAAAACTCACTAGCGTCCGCAAGGCTTTTGATGCCGTACTCGTAAATGGGGCGTCTAATCAAAAGTGCGTTGCCGCCAATGGCAGAGGTTACGCTCTCTTCGCTCCAAGCAACTCCGGGGTACCGAAGATGTCACTTTCTGCCGGAGGCAAGCATCTATCTACTTCGTCGATATATGATTGCTGGACACCGGCGGCGCGAACTCTCCACATTATGCTTGAACAAACTTTCGACCACCAAAACCCGTAAGGACCTGCTGTGATCGGCGAATGGGGTGTAGCGACAAGGGTAGTTATGCCGAGCTTCTGCGCCAAAAGCTGCCTGTCGCCTAACCACCAATGCCGGACATTCGGGCGCTCTCATCCCAGGTCCGCCGCGCCCGAATCCCGTGGACCGCCGACGGTGAACGGACGCCCCGCTTTCCCTGTTCCTGGCCAATAACAGGGTCGGAACAGGGAAGAGATTTTTTTCTTCCCTGATATTTCCAATTTTGTTGGAGATATTTTACTTGTATCTCAACATGCTGATGGTCGTTTACGCTGTTCGCGGATAACAGGGTAAGCGTTCCGCGGAACAGGGAAGGTCCGTGCCGTTAACAGGGGCGTATCGCCTTAGCGGGGACGGATGAGGCAATGATGCCGCGACCGTCATGAGAAAGAGCGCGCCGGATTTTCGTCATTCTCCGGCCAGCCTCCATGGTGCACCGCTTCGGATCGCGATTGAATCGATCGACGAAAATTTCGAGCGGAGTGCGCGCCATTATCGGCCACGCGCGGCGACCGCGCCAGTTAGCCGGATATTACAGCGGAAAGCGGTGGATAGTTGACCTCTTTTTTCCATGTTATGTCCCCATCATGAATCGCACATGTCGGTCTTTCAAATCTGCCGTGACGGGGGCTTTCATCGTCGCGGCAACTGCTTTCGCGACGAGCGCTGCAGCCCAGCCGGTACCGGAAGCGCAGGTGGGCGACGCCTTAAGCCTCCCGTTCGGCGTCGTACCTCGAGAGATTTTCGACGTGCCATGCACAGTTGAGCCAGGGAATGCGGATGTCGCTCCTTCCCTGCGTTGCGAGCCTGCAAATATATTAGATCGGCCATCAATTGCCGTGTCTGTAGCGGACTGGAAGAGCCATCCCTCACGCGCTGAGATCATCGCGAATGTTCGAGAAGCATTTCACGAACGGCCGATGTTAAATGTTATCCGCGAAGAGAATTTCGTACCTCCGGGCGATCTGGATGCGGTAGGATTCCGGGCACTGTATCAGACGGATCTGGGCAATCGTTACGTTTGGGCGGTTTTGAGCCGAGGCAAAATGATGCGTGTTGTAGCGTTCGTATTTGCTCCGGGTGACTTCGCTGCCATGACCGCCGATATCGAATGGAAGCTTTTTGGTGTGCCGCCTCCATAGTGTTCGTTCGCAATCCGCCGGACCGCCTCCCGAACAACTCGATTGGGTCGGCTTTGAGGCGTCTCCGGCCATTCTGCGGAGCTCGGCGCAATGGCAATTGTCATGCCTTCATCGCCGAAAACTGCCCGCCCCTTGAGCACCAAGTTCGGCCGCTTACGCATCGACAGCTTCAAAGGCGGCAGCCGATCGACATCCTAGAGGCTCCGCATGCGCTCACGCGACCGAGGACGCGCGTGACGAGCGGGCAAGCCGCTACTCCACTACCTTCCATCCATCGGCGCTCTTCCCGATTTGCACCACCATGGTCTGTTTGGTCTCGGGCGCGCCCGGCAGCTTGACGGTGACGTCGACCATGCAGGCGTAGATGTCGGGCTTCGAAGTGTTGCAGAGTCCCTTTTTCGAGATCGTCGCATTGCGCGCCGCCGCGACCATCACGGCGCCTTGCGCCGGATCGTCGGTACCCGGGTTGCTGATCATCTCCTGCCGCGTCAGGTCCTCGATCTGCTTGTCGCTCGGCCCCGAAACCGCACCGCATCCCGCCAGAATCAGCGAGAGTGCCGCGCCCAACATCATTGCCCTGGCCATGGATCTTGCTCCCGTTAGAGGTTGGCCAGCTCATCTCCGCTCGGCGCGTTCATCGAACTATCGGCGGGCGATCCAGTTGCGGGCATCGGCCCGAACGCTGACATGCCTTGATACGGCGTGCCTCCGTCGCTGCGGCTTTCGGTTCATAGGCAGAGGCTGTCGTCGTTTCATTTACAGGGCTAATTTCGCCTGCCACAACGCGCTATGCCGCTTCTGATCCTGCTTCCCTTCGGCGTGTTCTTCATCTGCTGCATTTTACAGTTTTGGTATTTGAAAAAGGTGCGGGACGCCCTGATCGACCGACATCCGGCGACATTTCTCGCGGTGGAGAAGTCTTCCATCTTTCCGATGCGGGGGCTCTGGAAATTCACCGGCGGCAACCGCTACAAGCAGTTGAACGACGCGGACTTGAACCGCCATGTCCGCAACCTGAAGCGCCTGATGATCGTCGGGTTTGGTGCATGGGCAGCTTATGCCGCGGCTCTTTTTACCATGCCCTTCAGCGAACCAAGCTTGCCCCTCTCCAGCGCGAATGGATCTTACGCGAATGACTGTTGCGGCATGCTCATCCTGAAGGATGGGCAAATGACCATATCGCAACAGCAAGTCAGCTGCGTCATCGAGAGCGACAAGCAGGGGCCATATGTTTTGCCGTCGGTCTATGTCGGCGCCTCTTCCAAAGGGTTCGTGGTCCGTCGTAACGGTTCCCCGCTGAAGCTGCATCTCGACGACGAGACGCATCCAGCCAACATCGAATTGATGGACGACCGCGATGGCGGCGTGTTTTCCTTTGAGCGGCTGAACGGCAGCTAGCCGTCATCTCCTGCCTCATCTTCGGCGCTCGGGAAGCCGGCGTCACACAGCGGGCGTTCGCCACCGTTGCCGTCGAACCGAGATCGCCGATCACCGCGATGGCCAGGTCCAGGCCGGACCTTCGGCCTGGGACACGATGGTTTCGCCCATCACTTTCCGAAGCTCGATCAGGGTGCTTTGGGCGTGCCGTTCAAGCGCAGCGACCAATCGGGACGCATGCGACACGACGATGATCTGGCAGCGTTCCGACGCCTTGATCAGCAGCCGCGCGAGCGGATCGAGAAGGTCCGAATGGAGACTTGCCTCCGGTTCGTTGAGAATCATCAGCTCCGGCGGTCGAGGCGAGAGCAGGGCGGCGGCCAGCAGCAGGTAGCGCAGCGTGCCGTCCGACAGTTCGGCAGCAACCAGGGGGCGCAGAAGCCCGTGCTGTTGCATCTCCACCTCGAACCGGTCGCCGACGGAGATAGCGGCGCCGTCAAAGGCGTCAGCGATGGCGGTTTCCAGCGTATCGGCATCGCCGATTTCGATAATGGTTTGAATCGCGGCGCCAATATCCGAGCCGTCACCCGCCAGAACGGGCGTGAAGGTGCCGACCTGGGGTCGTCTGGCAGGCGCATCCCGGTCCGTGCGCAGATCGTCGTAGAAGCGCCAGGCGCGCATCCGTTCGCGCAGGAGCAGCAGTTCGAGACCATCGGACGCATCGGCGCAATGCGTCATCATGCTGTCAACGGCAGGCAGATTACTGAAGCTGTCGCGCCAAATGCCGGTGTCGCTGCTGCGAACGCGAACGAGCTGGCCGCGCCGATCGGCAACGACGTTCGCACGTCCAAGGACAGGCCCTGTCCACACCGTCTCGACCTTGATTTCCGGATCGTGGTCGAACCGCGTTCGCGACGGGATGGGCAGCCCGAGATCAATGGCGTAGCCGAAATCCTCCGACGAGAAGCCCAGCTTCAGGCTGACCGGCCCGCTTCGCCGGGTGCCCTGAACCCGCTGCGTTCCACTGCGCATCTCGCGGCTGAACTTCTCGGGGCCCGCCCAGAGCGTCGACGCCAGGCCACCTTCCACTGCCAGGGAGGCGATGGCCCGACCCTGAACCACGTCGGAAAGCAGTTTGAGGGCTCGATACAGGCTCGATTTCCCGCTTCCATTCGCACCGGTGATGACGTTGAGCTGCCCCAATGAGAGCGTCACCTCGCGCAGGGAGCGATATCCGGACACGGCAAGGCAGGTAATCATGCCGCCGGTGTTAGCCGGCAAGGGGGCCGCTTTCCACCTTCGCGGCGGGTAAGGCGCCGGGGCGCGAACGCCCCACTTTCAGACCTTCCGTGCTAAGAGGATATTAGCAACGACGAAGTTGGACCAATCAATATTGCGAGTAAGTTATGAGCAGTTGGTGGTGGATGATTCCGGTTGGTGCTTTCATGCTCTGGTGCGTGATCCAGTTCTTTCGAGGCGGCGGGCCGCCGTCCGACAAGGATGAAAGCAGCACATCAGGGTATGATGTGGCCAGTCTCGACTAATGTCGTGCGGTTCAGTCAGCTTGACCAAATGGCCGCTTTCCACCACTCCCGGTCGTTGGCGCCATGAACGGGCGTAACAGAAAGCAACCGGGCACCTCACGACCGAAAGAGCCGACATTCAGGGTTTTGGCTGTCTTACTCCGGCGTACCAGAAGGTCGTGGCCGACAGCGATGCAATAGCTGCAAAGATCAGCGTCCATTTTATGGTGACGCCGCGATTCATGTACAAGCTGAACGGGTTGACGTCTGGGCCCGGGGTCGGGTCCAACTGTAGCCAAGCCGCAATCGCCCCAGCGAAGAGAACGAAGGGCAGAACGGCAAGGCTCAGATAGTAGATCAAGCCCGTTTTCTGGAAACGCCGCAACACTAGGTGGGTGGGAGCTCCGAAAAAGACAGTAGCGACGTAGCTGAGTAGAGCGAGTGCCACCATGGCGAAGAAAACGCCTGCGTATCCCGCGTCTCCCGTATCCCCGACCAGTTCATTTACGCCAACCGCCAATAGCAGCGGAACCAGCCAAGGCAGCGGGGCCAGCGCAAAGGCCCTCATCTCTCGCTCGCCCATCGTTTTTCCCCGTCGTTATCGGACCTCAGGTCAACCTATATCGCTCAATGTCAGCTAACCACCCATGATCCAGAAGGGGACTACTACGCCGTCCCCTCCTCCACCCCGATCCGGTCGTAGAAGGTGTCGAAGTCAGGCGCGATGACTTCTACGCTGTCGCCACCCGCCACCATGTCAATCATGACGATGGGCCACGGCGCTCCGCTACGGATGTCGAATGCGACATACTCGCCGCCGCCATTACCGCCGATGATGAGAAAGCCCTGCAAGTCCGCTTGCCCGTAGTTCGCGCTCCCGATTGTTTCCGCGACCGTTCCTGCGGAATCCAAGCACAGATTATAAGGCTTGCTTGGCAGCGGACCTTCGCCGCCGTTGCTAAACGCGAGCAGGTCGAGATAACGCTCAGGTAGATCATGAGGCGCAACCGCCCGAAGACGTGACAGCTCTTCTGCTGCCGCTCCATCCACCGTAAACCAGTCTCGACCTTCGAGCATTGATCGGCCCCGTCCTATGCCGACACATGATCGTCTGATTTTCGCCCACCTGCAACCGGAAGCCGACGGTCGCATAACCACCAACGCCGAACGTTCTTGCCGCGAAGGGAAGAGCAGGGCTTCGACAAGCTCAGCCCGAACGGGGAGAGGTGGTTCCAGCCAACCCGTTTTCGCCGTCAGGCACTCCCTCAGCGCGTCTCTCTCCTCACCTCCCCGGATCATAGGTAATCGCCGCCGTCCCGTCCGCGCGCACGGGCAGGAACAGGCCCTGGCCGGTCACCTTGATCTCACCGTGCGTCACGTCGGTCACATTGGCCGCGAGGGTGAAATCGCCCTCGCGGCGACTGGCGATCGCCTTGCGCGCGGCCTGCAGGACATGGGTATAGTCCTTCACGAAATCGTGGGCGAGCGCGTCGCGGATTTCGGCCACGACCTGGGGATCGAGGAACAGGTTGAGGAGCAGGTTGACTGCCTCGCGATCGGTCTGCCCCGCAATGGCAAGGTCGCGGACATGGACGAGTTGCGAGCCCGGCGCGTTATAGGGCACGCCGGTGAGCCAGACCACGCCGTGCGTCTTCGTCAGGGCGCTGCCCTTCACCGCGACCTGAGCCCTGATGCCCACCGCGATGCGGCCGCCGCTGGTGGCGTAGACGGTGACCTTGTCGAACGTCGCGTCGACCGGGCCGACCCCTGACAGGACGATGCCCCTGGCGGCGCGTTTGCGCAGTGCGCGCAGGACGACGGGTTCGAGCTGGGCGTAATCGGCCAGCACCGGCACGAAGAAGCGCAGCCCGTCCCTGCCCAGCTTGCCCGCCGGCGGCGGCAGCGCGGTCGGCACCGGATCGGGCGGGCGGTTGCCGATGAAGGTCTCGGTCAGCGCCTCGGCCGCGAGCGATAGTTCCAGGCGGCCGTTCCGGATGCGGTAGCCGCCGAAGCCGAGCCGCTGCGGCGTGATGCGCATCCAGGCGGGCGGCTTGTCGCGGTTGAGCTCGATCGAGGTAAAGGCCTGGCGCCAGATCACCTCGAGCCGTTCGCGGGTGCGGATCTTTGCCAGTTCCCTGGGCAGGTCGCGCTCGAGCCCGGCGACCACGCCCTGCAGCTTGCGGTCGGCCTTTTCGACGAGCTTGATGCGCTGGCCGAGGAAATCGATGCCGGGCGGCTCGGTCCAGTCATAGTCGATGCTGACCTTCGCGGTCGGTTGCCAGGCGCGGTCGAGGCCCAGGGTGACGACCGCGCGGACCTCGGCGGCGCCCGTCGCCGTCTCGCGCTTGATGATGCCGCCGATCCGTTCCGCGCTGATCGTCGCGGAGACGGGCAGGGTCGCGATCAGCCGGTTGCCGCTGCCCGACAGGCGGATGCGGCCGCGCACGGCCTCGCCGACGATGCGGCAGGCGATGCGGGGCAGGACCTTGGCGCGGATGCCGAGCAGTTCGACGCGCTTGGCCGGCACGCAGGTCGCGCCGGGGCGGTCGATGTGCCAGAGCGCACGCGGCACGCGCTCGTTCAGCCCCGCCTCGATCTCCGCCAGCGGCACGCCGATCGGCACGACGATGGTCGAGGTCTGAATGGGGAAATCGGCTGTCGATTCATCGCGCGGCGGCGCGAGGTTGCCGGCGTCCTTGCGCGCGCACCCCGTGAGCAGGAGGGCGGCGAGCAGGAGAGCAGCCAGCAGGAGGGTGGGGCAGATCATCCCGGTAGGTGCGGCGCGCATCATCTTCCCCTGGCCTGTTCCGGCCGTGCGATGATACCCCAGTGGCAATCACAAGACGATAATCGTTCGGGCGGGGATTGTATCCGCGCGCTGGTTTCCGGGACCGATTGAGCTTCGCGTCAGCAAAGAGGATTTGCGCAGAGGCGCCGAGCATGCGGAGGTCGTGCTGGTCCAGTGTCCTGAATCTGAAGGTCGTTCCTTTGCAAATCTGCCGTCATGCTGAACTCGTTTCAGCATCCAACGCTCCACCAGCGGCGGCATTGGTTGTTGCACATTGGATGCTGAAACGAGTTCAGCATGACGGAGTTAAACTATTCAGTTCCAGGCCATCAGAAACTGACCTTCACCCCGGCGCGGAACTGGCGGCCGAGGATGCCGTTGCCGGCCTGGACCGGGTTGTAGTTGAACGCGCCGTAGGTCACCGGATCGACCGAGGGCAGCGTATCGAGCAGGTTGATGACGTTGATGTAGAAGGTGAAATGGTCGTTCACCCGCACGCTGCCGACCGCATCGACGGTGATGTAGCGGCCGACGTCGCACGGCGTGAAGCCGTTCGACAGGCCGCAATCGCCGGAAACGCCGCCCTGGTCCTCCGCCGACAGATTATAGCCGCTGACATAATTGGCGGTGGCGCTGATCGTGAAGGGATCGACCTGCAGCGTGTTCTGCCAGCTGCCGCGCCATTCGGGCGTGCCCGACCCGGCCGTCAGCACGAAATTGCCGAGCGTACCTTCATAGCTTTCCGTCGTGCCGTCGGCGAAGGTGGTGCTGAGGTTGATGATATAGCTCGCCTCGAGCGACGAGCTGAACTTCACCCTGTCGCTGAACCGGTGGGAATACATCGCCGAGACATCGATACCCTCCGACCTGATCGTGTCGGAATTGATCAGGCTGGTCGTCACGAAGGCGATGCGCGGGATGGCATTGGGGTGGAACGGATCGGGCGCGTCGGCGATGACGGTGTAGGCGGCGGGGATCGGCTGGCCCAGCAGATAGGCATTGATCGCCGGCTGATAGGGCGGCGTGGTGATCGCCCCGGTCTTCCTGATGTTGAAATAATCGACCGTGAAGGTCAGGTCCGGGATCGGCTGGAACACCGCGCCGAAGGTGAAGCTGCGCGATTTCTCCGGCTTCAGATCGGGCGTGGCGAGCGTCGTCTGGCCGACCGCCGCCGCGCTCAGATAATTCGGGCAGGCAGTCGAGGTGGCGCGGGTGCAGCCATATTGCTGGAGGAAGGAATCCGGCGCGCCGGCAATGCTGAACGGCACGAAGCCGGTGGTCGGCAACGCGTTCGCCTCGGCAAAGCTCGGGATGCGGAACCCCTTCGAATAGGTGCCGCGGATCGCCAGCTGCTTGAACGGCGTGAACTTCACCCCGATCTTCGGCGAAAAGGCGTTCTGGCCGCTCGAATATTTGTCGTAGCGGCCGGACAGATTGGCCTCGACCATGTCGAGGATCGGCGCATTGAGCTCGCCGAACGCCGAATAGACCTTGCGCGTGCCGGTGGTACCGAAGGCGTTCAGGGTGAAGAAACGCTGGGTCGGCCCGTTATAATCGCCATTGCCGCTGGGCGCGTCGATCGCCTCGTAGCGGATCGACGCGCCGAGCCCGAGCTGGAGCGGACCGCCGGGCAACTCCATCAGCGCCGTGCCGATGACCGCCTGGAGCTGGTAGAGATCGGACGAGGAATCGGCGATGCCTTGCGGCGAGAGATAGTCGCGGATCGCCTGGCTGTTCTGCTGCGGGTTGACGAAATTATAGCTGCCATCGGCGATCACATCGAGCAGGTGCTGGATATAGACGAAGCCGTTGGTGGTGCGGCGCAGATCGTTGTGCATCGCCGTCGCGTCGATGGTGTAGGTCCAGCTGTCGAACATCGTGCCGTTGATGCCGATCGCGGCGCGGTAGACGCGGCTGCGCGTGGCGTTCTGCGTCAGCGTGTCGCCGATCCGGCCGCTGAGCAGCACCGCCTGGCCCTGCGCCGCGAGCGGATTGTTCGGGTTGAGGCGGCGGTCGGCGGCGGTGGCGCAATTGACCCGCGCGGCGCAGACATAGACCGGCAGGGTGAGCGGGCCCGATCCCGGCGCGTTGGCCGGGCTGTTGCTGACGGTCGAGAAGCGCCGGTAGAGGATGCCGGCATTGGCGTTGGCGCGGATCGCGGGGGGCAGGCCCGTGAAGAAGGTCGAGCTCTGCTGGAAGTTGAACAGCGCATAGGCCTCGGCCGAATCGCCGATCTTCGCGGTGAAGCGCGCCGAGCCGCCGAAGCGTTCGATATCCGGAGACACCACGCCGTAGCGATTGGCCTGGTCTTCCTGGCACAGGACGGTCGGGTTGGTCGCATTGGCGGCGAGATCCGCCGCGGTCAGCCGGTAGGTCGCGCCATAGGAACAGCCGCGTGCCGGATTGAGCAGCTGGAACCGCCCGACCGGCGCGTTGTTGGCGTCGAGCGCGCGGATGTAGAAATCGCTGGTCGGCGTGAAATTGCCCGGCAGCCCGGCCGCGTTCAGCCCGTTGAGCACGAGATTGGGCCCGCACGTCCCGTTGAAGCAGATACCGCGGGCATCGTCCGAGTTGAACGGCGCCGGCAGGTCGTGGTTGAACACGGCCTTGCTGTGCACATAGAAGCCGCTGACATAGGCGTTATAGCCTTTCTCATCGAGATCGCCGGTGCCGGCGGTGAGCGTCAGGCGCTGGTTCGCGCCGACGCCATCCTGGCTGATGCCGGCCTCCGCCCGGGCGCTGATGCCCGTGAATTTGCGCTTGGTGATGATGTTGACCACGCCGGCGATCGCATCCGCGCCATAGCTTGACGAGGCGCCGTCGCGCAGCACCTCGATCCGGTCGACGATGTCGTCGGGGATGGTGTTGAGATCGACGAAGTTGCGCGTGCCGTCATCCGCCAGCGGGAAATAGGCGGCGCGCAGGCCGTCGAACAGCACCAGGGTCGAGCTGGTCGACAGGCCGCGCAGCGACACCGCCGAGGCGCCGCCGGCGAACGCGCCGTTCGCGGTGAAGCTGTTGGTCAGCGCCGGACCGTTGTTCGACGAGAGCTGCTGGATCGCATCCTGCACGGTCGAGATGCCGCGCCGGTCGAGATCGACGGTGCTCAGCACCGTGACGGGCGACGGCGTCTCCGCGTCGGTGCGGCGGAACAGCGAGCCGGTGACGACGATGTCGTTCTGCGCCGGCGCCTCGGCGGCCTGCGGTTCGGGCGCGAGTCCGGGCGTCTGCGCCTGATCCTGCGCCATGGCTGGGCTGCCCGCACTGGTCAGCGCGATGGCGGTAGCGAGCAGGCGAGCGCGTAGAGTGCGTATCATGGAAATGGCCCCTTTTTCGTTATCCGGCGAATAAGGGGCGCGCGAGGTGGCCGATCCAATGGCGGGGCGGTTCAACGCCGGAAAGCTGTCGGCGAGTGTCCGGCGGGCCGATTTCGGCCGTTCGGCCGCTGCACGCGCCCGTTGAGCGGCCGGCGCCACGCAGCGCGGGGGCGAGCGTAGCGCGAGACGGGCCGAACGTCCCGCTCTTGCCGCGGGGCGTGGCGTGCCCGATAGTCCGGCAAGAGCGGCTTCGAACCGCCGCTCGATCGGAAAGCGGGTACCCCTGTCATGCCGCCCTTTCGCCTGAGCGCCGGCATCCTGCTCTATCGCAGGCGGCGCGGAGCATTGCAGGTGTTCCTCGTCCATCCCGGCGGGCCGTTCTGGGCCGCGCGCGACCTTGGCGCGTGGCAGATCCCGAAAGGCGCGGTCGAACCGGGCGAGGACCCGCCCGAGGCGGCGCGGCGCGAATTCCGCGAGGAGCTGGGCAGCGACGCGACCGGGCTGCTCGAACCGCTCGGCCGGATCCGGCAATCGGGCGGCAAATGGGTCGAGGCCTATGCGTTGGCGGGCGATCTCGATCCGGCGGGCATCGTCAGCACCGAATGCGAGATGGAATGGCCACCGCGCAGCGGCCGGACGATCACCATCCCGGAGGTCGACCGGGCGGACTGGTTCACCATCGATCTGGCGCGATCCAAGATGCTGGCGAGCCAGCGCCCCCTGCTCGACCGGCTGGAGGAGCTGGCGGGGGCGTAAAAAAACCGTTCGTTTCGAGCCTGTCGAGAAACCGAGCCGGGCGCTCGATCACCGTTTCTCGACGTCGCTCGAAACGAACGGTGTGGGGTTATACCCCCGTTCTAGTCGACCAGGCCGCGGTGGCGGATCTCGCGCCACAGCAGATCGGCGTCAGCGCCGGTGCCGCCGGTGGCCTCATAGGCTTCGACCAGCGCCTCGTCCGTGACGGCGAAGGCGGCGCGTTCCAGGAATTCCTGCGCCTCGAGGATGCGCTGGCGCAGGTCGTTGCCGAAATCGCCGCTGGCGTCGCGGCCGAACAGCGACCCTTTCTTCGTCTTGACGATGAGATCGCCGCTGTCGATCATCCCGGCGATACCGAGATCGTCGCGCATCCGCTGACGGATTTGGGCCATAGAAAGAGCGAGCATGCGCAGCGCGTAAATATCGGACATCCGCTGGGCCTTAGACGTGTCGCGGCGGGTGGATCAAGGCGGATCGGCGCGCTGTCGGCACCATCCGGCCGCTGCCCCGTCGGGACGCGCCGCTCTTGCAGAACTCCTGTTCACAGGCTCGCTACCCTTGGCTGCACACGAGTTGAATCACTTCGCGCTTGCAATGTAGGAAATTTCCTATGAGAACATAATAGGAACAAACAGAGCGGAGCGAGTCGTGAACCAGCAGGATGCTTTGCGGGAATGCCCTGGCGTGGGCGCCGATGCGGTGGGCGGGCGCTGTGCGCCTTGCGGGATATCGGGGTGGCATCCGGAGGCGCGGAGCTGCCAGATGGCGGGGTGTCCGCTCGCGGCTTCGCCAGGCGCTCCCGCCCGTCCTGCCGCGCGGGACGATGACCGCGCATGATCGATTCCGCGATCCTGGAGGCGATGCTCGCGGCGGGCGCCTCGGCCGAGGTGATCGTCGCGGCGGTCAAGGCCGATGCCGCGCGCGAGGATGCGCGGCGCACGGCGCAGCGCGCCGGCAATGCGCGGCGGCAGCGGCGCTATCGCGAGCGGCTGTTCGGGGAGGAGACGGGGGATCTGTTCGAGGGGGTGGAGGCCGGCGGTGCGGCTTGCGAGGCTGACCGCCCTGGCGAGGAAAGCGAACCGGGGCCCAACTCTCTCCGTCATGCCGGACTTGTTCCGGCATCCATCGATCCGCAGGCGCCGCCGCCGTTGCGGTTGCGGAACGATGGACCCCGGAACGAGTCCGGGGTGACGGGGGGAGAGGGCGACGTCCTTGCAACGGTCTCGGGTCACCGCGCGACGGAAGGGGACGAAGATAACGCCGGTAACGCGTCACATGACGGCGCGCCGGCCGTGACCGGTGCCATCCCCCCTTCCCTTGATAAAAGCCCCCGGACCCCAAAAATTAATCCCATCCCCCATGCACCCGTGGGGGATTCCCCGCGCGAGGCCGCCCCGCGGCGCTTCCCCTGCCCCGCCGGCTGCGACCCGGCGGACTGGCGCGATCTGCTCGCCAACCGGCGGGCCAAACGGCTGGCGATGACCGAAGCGGCCTACCGCAAGCTGATCCGCGATCTCGCCGCCCAGGCCGATGCCGAATGGCCGCCGGGCAGGCTGCTCGCCCATGCCGCCGAGAAGGGCTGGGCGCAGATCTTCGATCCCCGCGACGACTCAGGAACCCGCCATGGCAACCACCGCTCACGATCCACAATTGCCGGTGCCGCCGGCGCGCCGCAAAACCCTCTCGTCCGCGCCGTGCTGCGATCCGAGGCTCGCGATGCTAGTGACGGAGGCGCCGGCTTTTAGCCATGTCTGCTCGCCCGCCGACCGCAGCGCGCTGGCCGCGCTGGCGACGGCGACCGAGGCGGCGCTGGCCCCGGCGAACCCTCGCGAGATCCGGCGGATGATCGGCAAGCTCGCGCTCGGCTTTCCCGCCGGCAAGGCGAGCGACCAGGAGGCCGAGGCGCGGCTCGCGCTCTATGCCGAGGGGCTGGGCGACATTCCCGCCGATATACTCGGCGCGGCCTGTGCGCGGGCGCTTAGGGAATGCCGCTTCTTCCCCTCGGTCGCCGAAATCCGCGAGCGCTGCACGGGCGTGGCGGTGCGGCGCTGGGAGCTGTCGCGCATCCGCACCCTGATCGCCACGCACGATCGCGACTGGCGACCGGAAGGGGAGCCTCCAGAAACCGAACGAATGACCGCGGCACAACGCGCGCGCCTGGCGCAGATCGCCGCGCCGCTTTCCGCCTGAAGGAGACCGAGATGAACGACATGTCCCTTTCGCCCTGGGAGCGCGAAGTGCTCGCCTGCGTGACCGAGGCGGCCGAGGCCGGGCGCGCCGCGCCGACCGGCGACGAGCTGCAGGAACGCTGCGGCTGCGATTCCATCAGCACCACCGTCCATCTGGTCCAGCGGCTCGAGCGCAAGGGGCTGATCCGGGTCGAGCGCTATCAGCGCACCCGGCGCATCACCGTGCTGGCGACGGGCAAGGCGACCGCGCCGGTGACCAACAAGACGCCGCACTGGCGCACGAAGAAGCGGCCCGGCCGCATGCCCTCCGCCTCGCTGCACATGGTGAAGGCGCGCGACCCCGACATGGCGATGAAGATCATCAAGGCTGCGCGCGGCGAGGGCATGACCCTCGACGATTTCATCGCCGAGCTGGTCTGGGCCGGCTGGCAATCGCGCGAGGAAGCCTTTGCCGCTCGGGTGGCGGCGCTGGGCTGAAGCGCGGCCGATCGATTCAACCTTGCCGGTTTCCGCGCCATGGCTGCGGCACCTTCAGGAGAGCCTCATGGTCGACAGCATCGATCCCTTCACCAGCCCGAACCCCACCAGCCCCGAGAGGATCGTGGCGCCGGACCCCGAACCGCCGGTCGTGGCCAATCCCAACCGCCCGCCCCAAGCTCGACCGGAGCCGGAGGACGAGACGAGCGAGCAATGGATGATGCGCCTGATCGAGGAGAACCAGCATCTGCTCCGCCCGCGCCCCCCACGGCCGCCGGCCCCGCCTCCTTCGCCCTGGGACGGGCCGATCTCGAGCTGGAAGGTGCCGGACCATCTGAGCCTACGGCACCGCAACGGCGGCTACATGGCGATGGCTCTGATGTCGCGCACGATGGACGACCTGGACGAAGTCACCGGCGGCACACGCGCCGCCTCCTATGAGGAAGTGGACAAATATTTCGGCCACGCGCTGATCGCCGAGGGGCTGGTGCCGTTCAGCTTCACGCCCGACGAGGCGACGCGGTGGTGGAAAGGGGGCGGGTATCGGGTGTTGGGCGGCGCTGCGCCCGAAGCAGCGCCAACCCCGTCACCGGTGGCCAGTGCGGCGAACGCCACGTATATGACCAACGACTCAGCGCCGGACGCGCAAGGCGACGCGTCGACCCGGCCGCCTGTCGATGTGAATTCCAACAATATGACCACTAATGGCGTGGCGATCGACAATGTTGTCGATCCGTCCCAAACCGGGACAGGCGCAAGCGTCCCGGCCGGGCAGCAGAGCCCGGCCGCCATACCGGCATCGCCGCCTGCAGCTCCCGCTACCACTGCACCGGCCGCACCTAGGACCACCGCACAGGCCGCGCCTAGCCCGGCCGGGAACCAGACCGCTGTACAACCGGCCAGCCCTGCAAAGGACGCGACCAAACCAACCGCGACTCCAATCTCTATGGGAAAGAGACATACCTTTAAGGACAATCAGGCAAATCGTATTACCGGGGCATATCTGCCGCAGAGCGACTTCATTGCTGCCCTGCAAAATGGACTATTGTCTTCAGTAGAACCCGATACCAGAAAAGGCAAAGGAGGGCTGAATAACGACCGCGACTATCAGAAGGCTGTAGACGCTGCGCCTGAAATCCCGGCAATTGCGAATATCGATATTTCGGCCGATCCCGAAGCAATCGCATTCGTAAAGGCGATTGCGCCAGTCTTAGCGAAATCTCGAGCGGGGGGAAAAAACCGGCAGGTCGAAAAATATCTGATGGTCGAATGGGACTCGAGCACAAGCAGATACGTAGTGACCGCAATAAAGATACTTCCGGCACTCGGAGGAAGCGTAATTGATCTTAAACCCAGATTCCCCGAAAATGTCGCGGTGTGGGGCAAATCCCGGCCACGCGCCTTTGTTATCCACACCCACACCGTTGGCGATGGCTTTAGTGAAGTTCCAGGTCCTCGCGATGCGAATGTGGTCAAAAGCTGGCTTGTCCCTAATTTTGTGGTGGAGGACAATGCGAAGTCTCCCATTATTCATCAGGTAACGATGATACGCGGGGAGACGAATCCTGAGACCGGACAATCGAAAGCCCCGGAAATCGGTGTCGGAAGAATGATGAGCAGCGGGGTTTTTAAGGCTATCCGATACGCCGGAATGCCCAAGTGAGTATCGGGCGCGCCTGCCATTTTATTCGGCGAGACCGACACCCGGTCACTTCGAGAGCCCAAACCATGATAACTCTTGACAGGCACGGAACAAAAAGGGATCAATGAAGCGGGAACAGCCTCCCTGGGTGCGGGCTGCGCGGAGATCGGAACTACCTCGCGCTTTCTTGTCAGCATAATGAGAGGCGGGACATTCCGATCTGAAGGATTTCCGTCACAGGATTATTGAGGTCTGGTTACTTGGATCATTGATGATTGCGAGGAAGCGTGGAATGAAGCTCATCCGCCTGTTCTTTGTATCGGTATTGGCAACCCTGCTATGTGGCGCAACGGAACCCAAGGCCAAAACATCCATCGTCCTCGCAAAGCCCATTAAAATCCTGAAATATTTGGGACCGGATCCTTATGAAGAAATACCGAATGATAGCGTCTATCTCGTAAAGATGAAAACAATATCATTAGTAAGCGGTGATTTTTCCGGTCGTACTTTTAATGTTAGGATGAATGCGCATATGCCACAATATATTTTTCTCAATGAAGAATATGCAGTGGTCTTTGATCTCGTAGATGGGGAATACCATGCCCTGGGAGCCATTGCGACAGAAAAATATTTCTGCCTATCTCAGGAAGATATTAAAAAAACTGATATTCCGCCCGAATCCTTGTATCGTATTATCGGCTCCGGAGAAGCCGATAGCGACATGAAATGCTACTATATACCTGAGCAATATCCAAAATCATCGACGAAATAATTTCGCTTATGCAGCGATAAACAAGAGAACTCCAAAGATTCACAAACAGAGATATGTTACAGAGGAGGTGGATGCACTTGCCGGGCTGCAATCCGTAACGGTGACACGTGCAATTACCCCTCTATTGTCACGCGCAGATACGCCCTCGCGCCCTCAAATGCGACTTAATACCAAAAGCCATAATGACGCAGAATTAAGTGGTTATTGCACGTGTCACCGTTATCCCAGAAAGTAATCCCACAGGCGTTCATATCGCCGTTGAGATGGCGCTCCTTCGGTCTGAAAGGTTTCTAGACGTTCGCATTCGAGAGATATCTCTTGACCAAATGAGAACAAACAGAGATCATAATTCTCATATTGTGCAGTTGGGTTGTTTGGTGACCGGAAGAGACAGGGCGGCCTCACGTTCGGCATATTCTGGATGAGCGAGACGATTTATGCGTTCCACGGCCCGGCCTGCAGTTTTTGTGGCTCTTTGCGCTGCGCTGTTGGTCGTCGCCTTGATATTCGTTCCGACGGAAAAAAACGATGCAGTGGCCTCGGGGATCGACAAACCCGCAACCATGCTGCGTGCGGCTTTGCACAGCATGGACCCGTGCTTCAACGGAACGAACCAGAGACCGGATTGCCTGATTTTCATGGTCGAGCCGGATGACTCCCCGTCGCCCATCGATCGATTGGAAATGAACCCCATCCTGTTCAACATCGCCGAGGATGGGGAGACGAGTATCAGGGCAGAGGTTCCTCCTGCCTTCTTTCAGGCCATGGACTATCTGTTCCCGCATTGGCCCCAGTCCCGCCAATGGCTGGCGCAGGCGCTGGAGAATACCCGTGTCAGCGGATGCCCCCGGATGGCGCACATCCGGGACGTGTGGGTCATCGTTCGCCCTGGCGTTACCACCCAGATGGATACCTATGCGGATGTGATGATCACGCGGAACGAGATGGAAGTGGAGGAATGGCGGAAGCTGGACGATCTCGCGTGCAACGACAGGCCGCCAGTCGTCGAGGAGATACAGTGATGATGAAGAGATAAGGTCATCCAGCCCGTGCCGCGCGAGTGGCGAGGCTGGTCTGAAGCCCTTCGATTCAACATTGTCGGTACGCGCGCCATGGCGGTGGGGACATTCAGGAGAGCCTCATGGCCGACAGCATCGATCCCCTCACGACCCCGAACGCCCGCAATCCCGAGACGATGGACGCGGTTGACCCGGGACCCGCCATCGCGCCGCAACCGGCCGATCCGAACCGCCAGCTCGACGCCCAGCCCGCGCCCGAAGAGGAGACCAACGAACAATGGATGCACCGCTTCATCGCGGAGAACGCCCACCTCGCCCGCCCGCGCCCCGAGCGCCCGCCCCCGCCGCCGCCATCGCCGTGGGACGGCCCGATCTTGAGCTGGAAGGTGCCGGATCATCTCAGCCTGCGGCACCGGAACGGGGGCTATATGGCGATGGCACTGTTCTCGCGGACGATGGACGACCTGGACGAGGTCACCAAAGGCGAGCGCGCCGCGACTTATGAGGAAGTAGACAAATATTTCGGCCATGCGCTGATCGCCGAAGGTCTGGTGCCCGTTACCTACACCGCCGACGAGGCGATCTGGTGGTGGAAGTCCGGTGGGTACAAAGTGTTGGGGGGTGCGCCCGACATTGTACCGGAGTCGCCTGCAAGCGGCCAGACAAGCGGTGACGCGATGTCCGAGCCACGAGACAACATGGCACAAAGATCACTTATCGATATGAACTTCAATGGCATGGGAGTCGACGACGGCGTCGATCCGCCTCAAGTCGCGAGCGATCCTGGCATCGATCCTTTCAGCGCAGACGTGCTTGGGCCGCGCAAATCCCCGGCGAACGATCAGGCCAATCTATCCGTATCACCCTCCAGTCCGGCGACCGGCCCTGCGCCCGCGCCCGCGCCCGGGCCCGCGCAAGGTGATGTTCCAGCCTCGAACGGAAGGGACGGGACTCCGAAATTGGCCGGTCCGCCGCCACCCATTGTTCCAATAGAAACCCATAAGGCCGGAGCGGATTGGGTTATCTCGGCCGATATCGACAAGGACGATATCGGCCGCCTGTCCGGACGGGATATCATCGTAACGCCGAAGATCCGACAAGCGGCGATAGATCACGTCACAATGTTGGCAGTCGCGGCGGGAGCGAAGGAAATACTCGCCTATGGGTACCTTATGCCGGACGGCACGATCGAAGTTCGTGTGGCGAGCGGCGAGGCCGGGGACTTATATCATAAAGGAACGCCCTCAGGTCCAGGAAAGGTGATCTTTGGAATACACGGCCATCCTGACGACGCGGTCGGAATGGTGGACAATCCGTCCGAAAATCGTGGCTTCGGCGACACGACCGTATTGAAGAAATACGGGATCCCTATGGCGACTGTCTATCATGGACAGATCGGATGGCATGAGATGGTGAAGGGTCAGCTGATCTTCACAGCCCCTTCACAAGCATTCAATGGCAACGAACGATACTCACTGAGAAGCAATCTGAACATGTCTCAGAAAAGATTCCTTGCTCCAAAAGAGAAGAAAAAGAAGGAAGCAAAAAAGCGATGACAACCCTGTAGTCATTTAAGCAAGCTTCTCCCTTAACCGAGCGTCACGAAACCTGCGACGGAGATCGAGAGGATGTCGGAAGGCTGCAGCCTCTCATCGTCACCGCGAGCGATGATCGTCAGCTCAGTCCCGGAGCGGAGGAAGTCAATCTTATAACAGATCACGCCCGTCCCGCCCGGGCACGAGGTGACGCCACCCATGTCAAACACGCTGCCAGCCTTGAGAATGGCCGCCTCGCAGCTTTGAACCTCCGACGAAACGACATGCTCGCAAGGCTGGGCCTTGAGCGTGCCAGCCTTGACCGCCGCAAGTGCCATGTCGAGCGCGAAGCCGGCCTGCACCGCATGGAACGCGTCGGGCGCCGGGAACCACACTGCCCGGTCCCATGCGTCGTCGGGATCCGCATCCTCGCGCTCACGCCACTTTTTATCGACATCGGAGCACGCCTGTTGCCAGATCAGCGTTGTGCTCCCGACTTTGGCGTCGCGCTCGATCTTTGGCAGGCGGACGATGTGGAAGGTCCGCCATGCCTCGATGGCATATGGCCGAAGCTGTGCTTTCTCATAGGGTTCGCCCTCCTTTTCGGGAGCATATTTCAGCCTGACCAGATCACGGCGACAGATGCCCTCGAATTCGGTGCCGACCGACCGGGTGGTCAGGTCGACATCGCGGATTTGTCGACGATTGATCGGGACGATCCTTTCAGCCGGCTCCAGAATGGACAGCATGTCCCGCCGCACCATCCGGTTTGCCTCCTGAAGCGTCATCGTCCTTAGCTGCTCGGTCGTCTGCCGCCGCTCCCGTGCCTGGGCGGGGTTTGTCGACACGAGCGCAAGGAGGCATGCAATCGCCATCCAATCCGTGGGACGCGCAAACCCGAACCACCTGGTTCCACGCCGATGCCTTTTATCCATTGCCGCCATCCTCGTGCGCTCAGGAGATCAGCGTACAACGTTCCCTCAATGTTCCGCAAGCCGGCGGTGACGGGTCACGGGCGATTTCCAGCCGCGATCACGATGGCCGCGGCGGTCGATGTCCCGGCCCGACTCACGGCACCAGCACCTCGATCACCCCCGCCGCGACCCGCGCGTTCACCGGTGTCCTGGCCAGCACTTCGCCATCGATCGAGATCGCCATGGGCGGCTCGGTCGCGATGCGGAGCTCGGTGCCGGAGAAATGCCGCACCGTCTCATGCCGGGCATCGAGCCGCAGGATGCTCGCCGCCCAGTTCTTGATCAGGCGGCGCTTGGCATGGCCGGTCACGGCCTGGACGACGATCTTGCCATTATCCACCTCGGCCTGTTCGTTCACCTCCGTGCCGCCATGATAGGGGCCGTTCGAGATGCGCACCTCGACCACCGCGAGCCGTTCCGCCGCTTCGCCTTCGCCGACGATCAGGGTGAAGGGGCGGAAGCGCAGGAATTCCCACGCGGCCCAGCCGAGATAGCCGGCGCGGCCGAGATATTTCTTCAGCGCATGCGGTACCGACTGAGCGATGCGCGGCGCGATGCCGATCGCGGCGCCATTGGCGAAATAATCGCTGTCGATCATGCCGAGATCGATCCGCCGCCGCTTCCCGCCCGCGATCACGTCGAGGGCCCCGTCCACATCCATCGGGATGCCGAGCGTGCGGGCGAAGCTGTTCGCGGTGCCGAGCGGCAGGACCGCGAGCACGATCTGCGTGCCGACGATATGATCGACCAGCCCGCTGATCGTGCCGTCGCCGCCGCCCAGGATCAGCAGGTCGGGCTTCTTCGCGAGCGCTCGCTCGATGACATGCTCGAGCGTCGACGGATCTTCCACGGCATGGGCGTCGACCGGAAAGGGAAGATCGTCGCAGCGCGCGCAGGCGCGGTCGAACAGCGCCTTGCCCTTTCGCGACCGGGCATTGACGATCATCGCGGCGCTGCGGATCGGGGGCGGGCTGGCTGGGGTCGGTCCGGTCATGTGAGGACTGAACGAGCGTCGACCGACTTCGGGGCCAGGCTTTCACGACCGGCATGCGGTTCGGGCGGGCAGTTCGTATCAGGTCTTTCGCCGCCCGATTGCGATCAGGGCAGCGGACGGGACCGGCAGGACGCCGCCGGCCTGCTCGACGCTGGTCCGGATCGAGGCCAGCACGGCCGCGCGCTGTGCCGCGTCCAGCAGCGGCCAGACCGGGCTGAACTGGAACAGCCGCGCCGGATCGTCGAGCGCGGCCGCGTCGACCGGATAGTCGCTGCTCGTCTCGACGATGCGCACCTCGGTGAAGCCGGCGGCGGACAGCGCCGCCTCGAAGCGGACCGGGTCGCGGAAATGGTTCATGCCCTCGACCGGCGCCGGCTGGGCGATGTCGGGGAAGAGCGAAGCGACGCGGTCCGCCAGCAACAGGTTCGACGCCGCGCCCGACCCGTGCTTCCAGCTCGCCACGCAGCCGAGCCCGCCGGGGCGCACCACCCGCGCCATTTCGGCCAGGCCCCGGCGCCAGTCGGGGAACAGCATGATGCCGAAGATCGAGAAGGCGGCGTCGAAGCACGCGTCCGGCAGGTCGAGCGCCTGGCCGTCCATCACCAGCGCGTCGACATCGGGCAGGCCGTGCGACAGGACGGCGGCGACCATGCCGGGCGAGAAATCGGTCGCCAGCACCTGCGCCCCGTCGCGCGCGGCGACCAGCGCCAGCGCGCCCGCGCCGCACGCGATGTCGAGCACCGTCGCGCCTTTGCGCAACGCCGCCGCCCGCCATGCCGCCTCGGCATAGGTCGAGGTGAAGGCGTGAGCCAGCTTCTGATAATCGGACAGCGCGTCCCAGAAACGCGCATCGTTCAGGTTCAGGCTCATCATGGCTCCGTTGTTGGCCGGACGACGCCGGCGATGAGACTCTATCTCATGTAACTTTTAATGTGTCGAGTCATGATCGCCTTGCCAGCGCGGCCGACAATCGCGACACAGGCGCCATGAGGACGGACAGCCGGCTTTCGCGCATGCTGCACGTGCTGCTCCACATGGCGCGGCACGATCGGCCCGCCACATCCGCGACGATCGCGCGGATGCTCGGCACCAATCCGGTGGTGGTGCGGCGGACGATGGCCGGCCTGCGCGAGGCGGGTTATGTCCGGTCGGAAAAGGGGCATGGCGGCGGCTGGTCGATCGCGTGCGACCTGGCCAAGGTGTCGCTGCTCGACATCCACCGCGCGGTGGGCGGCCCGACCCTGTTCGCGATCGGCAACGAGAGCGACAATCCCGACTGCGCGGTGGCGCAGGTGGTGAACGTCGCGATCGACGATGCGCTGCGCGAGGCGGAGGCGCTGCTGCTGGCGCGGCTGGGCGCGGTGAGCCTGGCCGAGCTGGCGGCAGCGTTCGATGCGCGATGCGGGGCGACTCCCGAGCCGGGCGGAATCCGGGATTGAATCAAGGCCGGGTCGACCGGTTGCGTTCCCATCCGGCCAGGGCCGGCGATCGGCCAGCGCCCGCTTTCGGTCGCCCGCAAATCCCTGCTAGGCTCCCGGCCGCCACCGCCGAAAGGGCCTGCATGCCGACCATCCCCGCCAATGGCGTCCAGATCCATTATGAGGAAAGGGGCGATCCGGCCGGCCCGCCGATCCTGCTGATCATGGGGCTGGGCACGCAGATGATCGCCTGGCCCGATCCTTTCGTCGCGGCGCTGACGGCGGCGGGGCATCGGGTGATCCTGTACGACAATCGCGATATCGGCCTGTCGACGCATCTGCACGACGCGCCCGTCACCAACCCCCTGCTCGCCTTTGCCGCGCGGCGGATCGGTCTGCCGTTCCGCCATGGCTATGCGTTGGCCGACATGGCGGCGGACGCGGTCGCCCTGCTCGACGCGCTGGAGATCCCGGCGGCGCATGTCGTCGGCGTGTCGATGGGCGGCATGATCGCGCAGATCCTGGCCGCTTCCCATCCGGCGCGCGTGCTCAGCCTGACCGCGATCATGTCATCGAGCGGCGCGCCCGGCCTGCCGGGGCCGACCCCTGCGCTGCGCCGCCGGATGATCGCCCGGCGCGACCCGAACCCGACGCGCGAGCAGGCGATCGCGATGGGCGCCAAAACCCTGGCGCTGATCTCCTTTCCTGATCCCGCGCGGGCGCCCGACGCGTTCAGCACCATGGCGGGCCGGGCGTTCGACCGCGCCTATCATCCGCGCGGCGGGCAGCGGCATCTGCTCGCGGTGATCGCCGATGGCAGCCGCGCGGCGCGCCTGTCCGCGATCAGCGCGCCCACCCTCGTCATTCACGGCGCGGCCGATCCGCTGGTGCCGCTCGCCAATGGCGAGGATATCGCGCGCCGCGTGCCGGGCGCCCGGCTGGAAGTGATCGAGGAGATGGCGCACGACCTGCCGCCCTCGCAGCTGGACCGCATCGCCGGGCTGATCCTGGAGCATGTGCGGGGTTAGGCTGCTACCCCGTCAGCAGCGGGGCGAGCGATCGGGCGGCGGCCCGCAAGGGCCGACGACGCTCTCAGCGGGATGACGCGGACCTACCCGCCGAAGCGGGCCTGGAAGCTCCGGTAGATGCGCATGTCGCACGCCTCCAGATCGACCTCGGGGTCTTCGGACTGGTTGGTACAGCCGTCCTTGTAATACCATGTCGCGGGCGAGCTGGTGTTCTCGTCCATGTAATAATTGACCCGGCCGTCGAACGCGCCCTTCTTCATGGTCAGTTCGAATTTCGGACAATGCATATAGGCGTTGCCCTCCTTGATGCACAGTTTCAGCACACCCGGCCCCTGCGCCAGCCCGTTGCGGCAACCGCCGCTCCAGCTTGCTTGCGACTGAAGGAAACGATCGACATTGTCGTCGTAGATCCGGGACACGATCATCTTGCATCCGCTGATCTCGAAGACAGCGACATATTCCTCCATGCCTTCGTCATATTCAGCGGCGAGAACCCCTGGATCTACCGGGAATTGCCGTGCCGGGGCAGCGGCGGGGGCCAGCAACAATGCAATGGCGCAGGTACGCAGCAAGGACCGCATCGTGATCTCCTTCTTTTTCGACAGAATTGGTGACCGTCTTCAGAGGGCTGGAATCGTCCAGCGGACGCTGCCAGCAATTCGCCCGTTCGTGGGGTTGCCCGCCTCGTCGGTCGCCGGGTGGAAGCGCGCGCGGCTTCGCACTGCCGCACAGGTCGCCGCCTCCAGATCCGGGCTTCCCGGCAGACCGCTCGCGCGGCAGTCGGCAACCAACCCGCCGGCATCGATCGTCAGATCGTAGCGCACCACACCCTGCCGCTGTTCTTCGATCGCGGCGGCGGGGAAATCGTCAATGCCGAACCACGGTTCGGACGCATCGATCTTGGTCGGTCCGGACGATCGATCGGCGACGGCGCGGGAAACGTCGGGCGTGTCGGCGGTGCCAACCTCCTCTGTCCCGAGGGCTGCCTCGATTTCGACCTTCCGCGCGATGTGCAGGCAGTTCTGCAGGATCGAATCCGCAGAAAACGCCGCCGGCGAGATCGCGAGCCCGTCGCCATCGGGGTCCGGGTCGCGGTCATAAGCGTCGCTTTCCGCCCATACCCGCCTCAAGCTCGCATCGAGCGCGTCCCGATCGTGGATCGCATTGACTGCGTCATAGTGCGACTGCACAATTTCGGCCCATGAGGACGTCAGCCCGTCCGGGATCGCCGCCGTCAGGTTGCGCACTTCGGCGCGGCAGCTTGCTCGATCCACTGCCCATGCGGGAGTGGCCGCGGTGGCCAACAGGGCGGCAAGAATCGCCACCACAGGCAGCGGCTCGATCCGCCGCGGTCGCTTATTCCCGATCATGTCCCGTCACCTTCGATGACCCGCGCTGTTCCGACAGGGGGATACGACGTCACTCGTCGCTGCACGGGCTGTCGCTCCGCGGAGTACCGGACGTGATTTGTAGGCAGTTCGCACGTGCCTGCCGCCATGCCGCATAGACGCGCGCGCGTTCCTGGGCGATGGCGCCCTGGTCAGTGCTGACGATATAGGGGGCACCGCACGGCTCGTCGATCATCGCGAGTGTTGCGCGGAGCACGGCGACGGTATGTTCGAGCGTCGCAAGCGCGCCCCCACTTGGCGCCGGGGAGCTGATCGTCGCCGACAACTGTTCGCACCGGGGCGTGCGTTCCGCCGCCACCGGCACCGCGGTCGCAAGGCCGATGAAGCCAGCGCAAAGGACAAAGAAACTCTTGCTCATGTATGTTCCCCCAACTTGTTCGATATCAGGTTGAATCGTAAGAAATAATCGCTCCGGTAGGACGGTTTCGGTCTCCGATCAGGACCGGAGGGAGGACAGCGACCGTAAAACGCCGTGCTCGTGGCGCCTTTCTAAGGCGCGTGACTGGTGTATGCTTCCCTTGTTTGGGGGAGGCGATCGACGGTGCCGATCAGAATCAGGCCGTGAGCTTGGGCGATGAAGACGTCGCCGATATCGTGCGCCGGTTCGCTGGAGCTGCACTCGACCCGGCGCGGTGGGATCCGGCGATGGTGGCGCTGCAAACCGGGGTGGGGGCGGCGTGTTGCGCGCTCGAACTCACCGACACCACCACGGGTGCCGTCGTCATCAAGAACACCTGCGGCCTCGATGACGCGATACGCCGCGAGTACGAGGACCGCATTTTCCACATCAACCCGCGTGTCGCGCGCGGCATGGCGATGGCGGTCGGCGAGGTCGCCGACGACAGCCGGCTGCTGTTCGAAGACGATCCGGACCGGGCTGAGTTTCTCGACTGGCTCGAACGGACGCCCTATTACCACCTCCTTGGCAGCAAGATTCTGGGCGACAACGGTCAGGTCGGTTTTCTGACCGTCAACCATGCCAAAGCGCACGGTCCTTCCACCGATGCGCATCGCAGGCTGTTCGCGCTGCTCACCCCGCACATGCTCAATATCGTCGCAATGGCCCGGCTCTTTTCGGCGAACCGGTTGAGCGGCGATCTGGTCACCTATGCCGCGCTCGAATCCGATCGGCCGTTCGCGCTGCTGGACCGCAACGGGCAAGTGATCGAATGTTCTGCCGGATTCGAGACGCTGTTACGCTCGGCGGGGGTGCTCGCTGTCCGTCGCGGTCGACTGGCCGCTGTTCAACCGCAGCACCGACATCTGGTCGAGCGGTTCGTCGCGGCAGCGTGCGGGGCCAGACGGTGCCTGGAACCGCCCAGGCCCGCGCGGCTCGCAGCCCCCCACACGCCACTTGGGCTGGTGCTGCGCGCGCTTCCGATCGCGCCTGGAGACGATCTATTCGATATCTTCCGCCCGGCGACGCTCGTCACGCTGACCGACCTCGACCGGCCGCGCCGTATCCGCCGGCAGGACCTGATCGAGCTGTTCGCGCTGACCGGACGCGAAGCGGACATCGCCTCGATGATCGGTGAAGGCTTGACGATCGAGCTGATCGCACATCATCTGGCGATCGGCGAACACACCGTCCGCCAGCATCTGAAAGCGGTCTTTGCCAAGGTCGGCGTTTCGCGGCAGGCCGAACTGGTCGCGACCCTCTCGCGCGTGTCCTAAACGGCAGGCGCGCCGCCGAGATCAAGGCGATGGCGGTACGCGAGTGGCACATCGCCGTCCGCGAGGCGTTTACAGCAGTCTCGATTGTCCGCTATCCCGCCTCCGCCAGCAGCCAGTCGCGGAAGGCGAGCATCGCCGGGCTGGGCGCGCGCGACTTGAGCCAGGTGAGCCAGTAGCGGCCGGTCGTCACCTCCTGCGGAAAAGGGCGGACCAACATGCCCTGTTCGATCTGGCGGGCGAGCATCGCGGGCGGGGCGAGCGCGACGCCGGCGCCCTGCATCGCTGCCTCCGCCATCGTCACCGAGCTGTCGAAGACCGGCCCGTGCAGCGGCGGCGCGGCGACGCCGGCGGCGGCGAACCAGCGCGGCCATTCGTCGGGGCGATAGGAGCGCAACAGGGTGGCGGCGAGCAGGTCGCGCGGTGCCGACAGCGTGCGGGCGATGGCGGGCGCGCAGAGCGGCGTCAGCGGCGTTTCCAACAGCGCCAGGCTCTCCGTGCCGTGCCAGGCGCCGTCACCGAAGCGGATCGCGACATCCAGCCCCTCGCCGGCGATATCGACACGGTTGTTGTTGGTGAACAGGCGCAGATCGATGCGCGGATGGGCGGCGCGAAAACCGGGCAGGCGCGGCAGCAGCCAGCCGGTCGCAAAGGTGCCGACCGCGGCGACCGACAGCACCTGCACCGTCATGCCGCCGCCAATGCCCTCGACCAGTTCGGCGATGCGATCGAAGCTGTCGGCGAGCGCGGGGAGCAGCGCCAGCCCCTCGTCGGTGAGCGCGAGGCCGCGCGGCAAGCGGCGGAAAAGCTGCACCCCGAGCCGGCCCTCGAGCCCCTTTACCTGGTGGCTGACCGCGGCCTGGGTCACGCAAAGCTCTATCGCGGCGCGGGTGAAGGACAGGTGCCGCGCGGCGGCCTCGAACGCGCGCAGGGCATTGAGCGGCAGATGCGGGCGGACCATGGCCGCGCCATAAGATAATCTAGGGGCTCCCGCCAGCTTTGATCCTTTGCGCGCGCACCGGACCTCGCCCTAGCCTGCGCTGCATCAGCTTGAGGAGCGTGCGACCATGACGATCGACCGGCGGACCTTCACCACCCATCTTCTCCTCGGGACAGGCGCCGCCATCGCCGGATTGCCGAAGGCGGCGGAGGCGATCATCGCCCGGCCGCCGCGCGCGACATTGCTGCTCGATCAGGCGACGGGCCGCGTCCTGCACCGTTCCGGCCAGTGCGCCGCGCGCTTCTCGCCCTGCTCGACCTTCAAGATTCCCTTGGCCTTGATGGGCTATGACGCGGGCATCCTGAAGGACGCGCATGCCCCCGCCTGGGATTACGACCCGCGCATCCATGAGGCTGTGCGCGACATCGACAAGGCGCGCACCGACCCGACGCGCTGGGAGAAGGACTCCGTCATCTGGTATTCGCGCGAGATCACGCAGCGGCTCGGCGCGGCGCGGTTCAAATCCTATGTCGACCGGCTGAACTATGGCAATCGCGACGTGAGCGGCGATCCCGGCAAGGCGAACGGGCTGACCCATGCCTGGCTCGGCTCCTCGCTGACGATCTCGCCCGACGAGCAGGTCGCGTTCCTGCGGCGGATGCTGGCGGGGACAGTGCTGTCGCCGCGGGCCTGCGCGCTGACCGGGGCGATCCTGCCGGTGTTCGACGGCAGCGGTGGCTGGCGGGTACATGGCAAGACCGGCAGCGGCCGCTTCAGGGATGCCGCCGGACGGGAGGACCGGACGCGCCAGCTCGGCTGGTTCGTCGGCTGGGCCGACAAGGGCGGACCGGGCGGCAAGCGGCGCGTGACCTTCGCCCAGTTCCTGGCCACGGCCCAGCCCGACCAGCCCGGCGGCTTCACCGCGCGCACCGAGCTGCTCGCGACGATCGGGCAGCTGGCGGGATAGGCGGATCGATTCAAAAGAGGCCGCGATGGTGCGCAGATGCGCCCTCTTTCGAGGAGGCGCCCATGATCCCGACCGACCCCCAGGACGATATTCCCGCCAGCATGCCCGAACCCGTCGGCGCGCCGGACAACGGGGCCGCAACCATCCCGCCCGAGGCGCCGCCCGCGCCCGAGGAGGAAACGAACGAGCAATGGATGCACCGCTTCATCGCGGAGAATGCGCACCTCGCCCGCCCGCGCCCGGAACGACCGCCCCCGCCGCCGCACTCGCCGTGGGACGGCCCGATCTCGAGCTGGAAGGTGCCGGATCATCTCAGCCTGCGGCATCGGAACGGTGGCTATATGGCGATGGCGCTGTTCTCGCGGACGATGGACGACCTGGACGAGGTCACCGGCGGCACGCGCGCCGCTACCTATGAGGAAGTGGACAAATATTTCGGCCATGCGCTGATCGCCGAGGGCCTGGTGCCGTTCACCTACACCGCCGACGAGGCGATCCGGTGGTGGAAGGAAGGCGGGTACAAGGTGCTGGGTGCGACGCCCGAAGTGGCGTCCTCATCGGAAACGGTATCTGCGATGCGTTATGACGCAGCTGCGGAGAATCCTGCCAACGCCAGGGCTTCCAGCTTATCGCGCCAGAATGCAACGGCGCAGGCGGTATCGGAGCTGACCGACGAGGCCGGACCAGACATCGTCGTCGCAGCCGATCCACAGCGCATTGCTGAGATCGGGTCGCTTACTGACGCCCAATTTGCACGCTATGCCGAGATGGAACAATGGTTGGAAACACTACCGACCCGCAACGCCCCAGTGCGATCCAGGGCCAATCGCAAATCCGCGAGAAAAGCCCGCCGATTCCAACAGCGGCGGGTGTCGCTTGTCGGCTCCCGACACGGGGAGTTGAAAGGGACGGATCTCGACCGGAGTCTCGAAGCATTCACCAAGGACCAAGCTGCCATCGACCGAGCCGCCCGCCAGCGGGCAACGCCCATTACGCGAAAGGATATCCTTCTTGGCGGCGGCAGAACAGGTCGCATCACGATTGCCGACAACCCCAAAGCCTCCGCACGCGCACCAATCGGTGAGATTCCGGAATTTTCGGAAGTGGACCGGAACGAAAAATATATCGTCGAGATGTCGAGGAAATATTCAGTCGATGCCGATTTGATCCGTGCCATCGTCTATATGGAAACGACGCATGGCTGGTATGATGCCCCATTGGACATGATTCATGCCAACAAGAGCATCCGGCCAATGAACGTCAATACCGCATACTGGGGAAGCGCCTGGGGCTCGAATGTCAGCCTTCGGGATGCCCGGTCAAACATCGAAGGCGGCACGCAATTGCTCAAAGCAATTCTGAATGCGATGCCCGGCGCAGACATCGCGAAAATCGCCACGATTTATAACAACACCGATGCTAAAAAGATATCGGACTATGGTGCGAGGGTGAAAGCCATATACAAGAAAAAATCATGGATCAGACGGACAACTCTGCCATCAACAGGAACGATCCGGATTCCGTAGTTTCTTAAGAAGGCGAGATACAGGAGTGGAGCATGCTTAAAATAATGTCGCGATCAGCACTCTACTCCCTCCCTTTATCATTGGCACTTTCTTGCCTGGCAACCTTTCTATTGTTTCAAGACAACAATAATAACGAAATTTATATTACTGATACTAACATCATCGACTACAATTATCTCATTTTAGAATTCTCATCGATGTTCATTTTATCGTACGCATGTCAGTTTGTAAAATTCGTCGCACTCGGTATGCTATTGAGTAAATTTCCTGATCGTTGATTTTATATACTACCACACGAGTGGCGTGACTCCTCTATTGATGTAACGCGCTATATGTACGACCGTGGCAAGGTGAGCGTCCCCGCCACAAGATCATTGCTTGCGAGATAGCCGATATGTCGCTCGACCGGAGAATGAAGTTCAGACCCATGGCGCTGATCATGGCAGCCTTGCTGGCGACATCAGCCGCGATCGAGGCGAAACCCTCTCCCGCGGCGAAGCCGGCGATCGCCAAAACCCCGAGCACCCGGCAGGCCGCGCGCGCGATCCGTAGAATCGATGCGCGCAATCTCGCCTGCCGGCACCGGGAGCCTTTCATGGGGCCGGCCGAGGTCCAGCAATGCGATTCCGAGGCTATCGACGCGTATCACAAACTGGTGTCCCGTTCCCGAGCGAACGCCCTGTTCAAGACGTTCCACCCCGACATGTTCGGCGTCTTCATGTACCGGCTGACGCCCAGCGAGCTGGACTTTGGCCATGACGCCTTGTCGAAACGCGTGTTGGTGATGTGGGAATATACCAGGCTGGCACGGCAGCGTGCCGAGATCCTGACGGGCGTGGCACGCCCCACCGCGGGGCGACCCTTGGGCAGATCCATATCCGGGATGTTCGACTGGATCGACCGGACGCCGGGCATGGCCGATTGGGTAGATGACAAGACTCTGACCAGCAGGGGCGTGACCCGTCGCTGGACGGCGATCCGCAATGCCGATTGCGCCGCCTATCCAGTGCCGCGTTGCAGGGAGCGCCTGGACGAGGCGATGCGCCGGATGGTGACGACGCTTAAACCGTCATGGCGTGAGCGGCAGCCGTTGTAAGGTTCGGTTGGGGTAGGCTGGAGGTTACCACAGCCGCACGACGAATAACGGAATAACGGTGACAGGAATAACGGTGACAGTGCACTAATTGGGTGGAGTGCACCCCTAGATTGAGACAGTAAAATTAGGGACAGCCCTTTTGGAGGAGGGTTTGATGTCCAAGATTGTTCGACGAAGATTTGGCCGAGCGTTCAAGCTGGAGGTGGTCGCTCGCATGGCGGCGGGCGAGAGCGGGACGGCGCTATCGCGCGAGTTGGGGATCAAGCGGACGATCCTGTACCGTTGGCGTGATGCGGTTCGCGATGGTGGCGAAGAAGCGCTACGCGATGGCCCCGGCCGCCC
>NZ_JBFUDK010000018.1:0-101054 GCF_056404755.1 Sphingomonas sp. P2_B6 | reverse complement strand
ATATTGATCTGAGGGCAGGTGCACGACGAGACCGTCGAGCTCTTCTGTGAGGACGATCTGGCACGCAAGGCGGCTATGGGCGTTCGGCTCGAACGCAAAGCGCAATGTGTTGCGCTCACGCGAGGACGCCGTGCCGGTCACAGCAGCCCAGGCCTCATCGACATAGACCTGGCAGGTCGCGCAACCGCCGTCCCCGCCGCACGCCGCCAGGATCCCCGGCACACCGTTCACGATCGCCGACTCCATCAGCGTGTGCCCCGCCACCCCGCTCACCGCGTGCTGAACTCCGTCATGCTCGATGTACACAACCCTGGGCACGACACTCTCCGGCGAACGACAGTCAATTTAGACAGGTTACCTGTTTAATACCGATGTGCAAGGGCTGGAGCCCTGGGGCAAAGGGGTGCCCGGCGCCGCGCCCGACATACCGCATGCCCTGCCTTTCCAACCACACAGCACAGCATTCCACCCCCGCGCAAAGCCGCGAAATCCTATCACATGGATGTAATCTATATTCCTATATATGAAAAATGTGTCGAAAACACTTGCCAGTCTACCTGTTCAGTCCTAGGGTTTGTCGAACCTTTGGGAGCAGCCTGCATGTACGCTGCGACCCGGAGCCGCGAGAAATTTTGAGAGGAGTAGTCATGCAGATCGGACTCGTGGAGGACTCTGAAACGCTGGATGCCAACGCACCCGATCGCCTCCGTAACGGGGCTCCCAATCGGGAGTTCAAGCGGCTCCTGATCGATGACGCGCCGGACGGTTTCAACTTCTGGTTTTTCCGGAGCGCTCACCGGGATGTCGGGGAGGATGGTTTCAAGGCTCCGCGCCACAACCACACCTTCCAGCAAATTCAGTTCATCGAGGAAGGCGAGCGTGACTGGGCGCCCGGGCAGTTCATTACCGAGGGTATGCTCGCCTACATGCCGCGAGGCGCCTATTACGGCCCACAGCATGTCGTATCGCCCGTGACCGCATGGGGTTTTCAGTACGGCTTTGGCGGTGAGCTTCAGAGAGGCGACTTCTGGGAGTCGCATCGCGCCGCTGCCCTCGAGAGCCTCAAGGCCCGCGGAAAGATCGAGAACGGCCTTTTCATCGAGACCGATCCCGCCACGGGCAAGGTGACGACCCGCGACGCGATGGATGCGCTGTATGACGAGCGCTATTTCATGGTGAAGGGCGAGCATCTGGTGATCCCGCCGGCGCGATACGAAATGCCGATCATCATGAAGCCCGAGAACTTCACCTATTATGAGGCCGGGCCGGGCGTGGAGGTCAAGCAACTGGGACGGTTCTTCGACCAGGACGGTCCCAACGGCGATGTCAGCATGGCCGTCGTGCGCCTCTCCGGCGGCGTCTATCCGCTGCGGGCGGATCGGCCGCAGGTCGCGTGGACGCTGTCCGCTGGCCTGGAGGTCGAGGGTCGCACGCTCCCGGAACGGGCCTCGGTCTACAGCCCGCGCGGCGAAGACGGCGAGATCAGCGGGAAGGATGGCCTCGAGGTCTTCGTGGTCGAATTCCCGCGTCTGGACTGACGGGGGATCGGTTGGCGTGACGACGCGGTCCCCTGGTCTCTTTCGCGAGCGCCGGCGTCCGGGGGACTGGTTCGAAGGCGCCGCCAGACATCGCTGACCTCCAGGCGACCCCGCCGGCCGTTTCGGGGTTCGCCTTGGTCCGGATCGCAACGTCGAGCGACGTTGGGCAATCCGCCGCCGTGCCTTGTCCGGCGGCCTGGTGTCCCGCGGCCACGCAAAATCACAGGAGAGCAACGTGCAGAATGATTTTGGAGCCTGGCAACTCCCCGACGAATACCAGCAGCTCAAGGACGTGATGCGCCGTTTCATGGATACGGACGTAAAGCCGGTGGAGGACAAGCTCCCGCACGACGCGTACAAAGTCCCCAGGGAGATGCTGGCGCCGCTGCAGGAGAAGGCCCGCAGCCTTGGCTTGTGGTGTTTCCGGACGCCGGCCGAATATGGCGGGGCCGGCCTGAACCTGCTTGGTCAGGCGATCGTGGCGGAGGAGGCGGCGCGCTGCCGGATGGGATGCTATGTCTGGGCGGCGGGTGCCCTTGGCAGTGATCCCCCCAACGTCATCTGGATGGGCAGTCCCGAACAGATCGAGCGCTTTGCCAAACCTACGATCGGAGGAAAGGGCGGCGCCTTTGTTGCCATCAGCGAACCATCCGGGGGCTCCGATCCCGGGCGCGCGATCCAGTGTCGCGCGGAGCGCAAGGGAGACCGTTATGTCATCAACGGAAGCAAGCTCTGGATCACCGACGCGGCCAACAAGAAATGGGGCATTCTCTTTGCGCGGACGGGCGAGCAAGGCAGCCGGGGCGGCATCAGCTGTTTCGCGATCGACGCGCACCTGAAGGGTATCACCTACCGCGAGGTCAAGGTGATCCGTTCCTATTCCCCCTATGAAATTCACTTTGAAGACGTCGAGATCCCCGCCGACTCCCTTATCGGCGAAGAGGGCAAGGGTTTTCAGGTCGCCGAGAAATGGCTGATCGACGCGCGCATATCCTATGCCGCCAATGTGCTTGGCACCGCCCAGGCAGCGCTTGAACTCGCCATCGACTGGGTGCGTCAGCGCCAGGTCTTCGGGTCGCGACTGTCCGACAAGCAATCGATTCAGTGGATGCTTGCCGACAGCGAGATGGAAATCCGTGCCGCCCGGCTGCTCGTCTACGAGGCCGCCTGGCTCGGCGACATGGGGCGCAATTTCAAGGTGGAATCGTCGATCGCCAAGGTGGTTGCGACGGAAACCGCCGGACGTGTGGTGGATCGCTGCATCCAGATGTTCGGCGGCCTGGGCGTTTCCCAGGAAATGCCGCTCGAGCGCTGGTACCGCGAACTGCGGATCAAGCGCATCGGCGAGGGGCCATCGGAGGTGCACCGCATGGTCGTCGCGCGGCATCTCCTTGGCGGGAGGGCTTGAGCCATGTCCATCGACTTTGATCTGAACGATGACGGCATCGCGGTCATCACCATCAATCGCCCGGACCGGCTCAACGCGATGGACGCCGAGCATTATGCCGGCCTGTCGGCAGCCTGGACCCGGGTTCGGGACGATGACGACGTGCGGGTCGCCATCATCACGGGCGCCGGTGAGAAATCCTTCTCGGTCGGCGCCGACATCAAGTCGTTCCTGCAACGGAAGATCACGTTCGCGGACACGTGGAAGACGCAGACGGACATGCTGCTCAATCGCGGCCTCGAGGTGTGGAAGCCCGTTATCGCCGCGGTCAATGGTTATGCGCTCGGCGGCGGGGTCACCCTGATGCTGGCCACCGACATCCGCGTCGCGTGCGCCGGCGCGACGTTCAATGTCGCCGAGGTAAAGCGGGGCGTGATTGCCGGAAATGGTGGAACCCAGCGGCTTGTCCGGCAGCTGCCCTATGCGATTGCGATGGAGCTGCTCCTGACCGGCGACACCATCACCGCCGCCCAGGCCGAGCGTTGGGGGTTGATCAACCAGGTCGTGCCGACCGCCGCTGACGTCCTTCCGGCCGCAATGGCTTATGCCAGGCGCATCGCGGAGAATGCGCCGCTGGCCGTTCAGGCCACCAAGGAACTGGCCATCCGGAGCGGCAGTCTTCCCCTTGCCGAGGGCATTCGCATGGAAATGCTGGCGAACCGCATGCTCACCTATACCGAGGATGCCGCGGAAGGCCCGGCGGCCTTCAAGGAAAAACGCAAACCCGCTTTCAAGGGGCGGTAGGTGGCCCGTCATCCGCTCAGCGAGAAGATCGTCATCGCCGGCGTGGGCACCACGCAGTTCGGCTCACTGCCGGGCCGCACGACTGTCTCCATGATCGTCGAGGCGGCGGCCGGGGCGTTGCAAGATGCCGGTATCGAAAAGGATCTGGTCGACGCGGTTCTCGTAAAGCCGCCGACCTCCAATCCGGAGATGATGTTTCAGGTCGGTGTGTCGGAAGCTCTCGGCCTGCAGCCGAAACTGAACCCGAACTGGAATCAGGGCGGCGCCGCCAACATCGCGATGATCAGTTATGCGGCGTTGTCGATCGAGGCGGGGCTGTGCGACGTCGCCCTTCTGTGTTTCGCGGACAATGCCAAAAGTGCCAGCAGCACCGCCTATAGCAAGGCCAGGGGTAATGACGCGGTGTTCGGGCTGTTCGGAACGCTCGGCAAATATGGGATGATCGCAAGGCGCCATATCGAACAATATGGCACTTCGTACGACCATCTCGGCGCGATCGCTATCGCGTCCCGTCGCCATGGCAGCGAAAATCCGAACGCGCAGCTTCGCAAGCCCCTGACGCTGGATGAGTATCGCGCATCCAGGCCAATCGTGGCGCCCTTTCGCCGCGAGGACGTTTGCCTGGTCAGCGATGGCGGCGCGGCGATCGTGGTCATGAGCGCCAGGCGTGCCAGGGAGCTGAAGGTGAGCCGTCCGGTGCCGATCCTTGGCTTCGGGCAGGGCCAGACGGCCTGGGAGCCCTATTTGAGGCCCGATCTCACAACCACCCAGGCCGTCGTCTCGGCAAGGACTGCCTTCGAGATGGCGGGCATGTCGCCGGGCGATATCGACATCGCCCAGCTTTACGACTGTTTCACGATCGTCCCGATCATGACCCTTGAGGATTACGGCTTCTGCAAGAAAGGGGAGGGTGGCCCGTTCGCCGCCGGCGGCCGGCTCGAGATCGACGGCGATCTGCCCATGAATACTGCGGGCGGTCTGCTCTCCGAGACCGGCATGCCGGGGATGCAGCTCATCATTGAAGGCGTTCGCCAGATGCGCGGTGAGGCCAATCTCCAGGCAAAGCGGGCGCGCAACTGCATCATCAGCAACCAGGGCGGTATCATGCAGACCCATAGTACCCTGATCCTCGGAGAGAGGCTGTGACCGGTGTCCCGGAGACGTCGCTGCCGGCGCCCGATGACAGCCCGCTCTGGGCGCCGTTCTGGGAGGCCACCAAGGCAGGACATTTATTGTTCATGCGGTGTCCGCACTGCAGCAATCCTTTTCTTCCGGCGCGGCGTGAGTGCCCCAACTGCCTGCTGCCCGGGGCTGAATGGGAGCGGGCATCGGGCGACGCGCGCCTGATCAGCTGGGTCGTCTATCATCGCGCGCCCAACGCCGCGTTCGCCGGCCGCGTGCCCTATACCGTTGCGATCGTCGAGCTCGACGAGGGCCCGCGCATGACGACCAACATCGTCGACATGGACGACCCGGAGTCCCTGCACATCGAGCAGCGGCTTCGCCTGCGCATCGAGCAGGAAGCCGATCTGGCGGTCCCCAGGTTCGCGCCTGCCTGACCGCTCCCCCCAATCACGGAAGTAATATTGTGTCATCTGAGACAAGCGATGTTGAGAACAAACCCCTGGCCGGGGTTCGCGTCATTGATTTCGGCCAGCATTATCAGGGGCCTTATGCCGCGTTCCTGATGGCGAAGGCGGGCGCGGACGTCATCAAGGTCGAGCCGCTCACGGGCGAGGCGTCGCGAAACCGCATCAAGGTCAACAAAGGGGCCTCGCTTCCGTTTGAAATGCTCAACGCCAACAAGCGATGCGTGACCCTGAACCTCAAGGCCGAGGCGGGAAAGGCGCTGCTCAAGCGCATGGTCCGCAAGTCGGACGTTCTCCTCGAGAATTTCGCGCCCGGCGTGATGGACCGGCTCGGCGTGGGCTGGTCGGTCCTGCGCGAGATCAATCCCGAACTCGTTTACGCCTCCGCCACGGGCTATGGCCTTGATGGTCCGGACCGCGACAATCTTGCCATGGATCTCACCATCCAGGCGATTTCCGGCATCATGGCATCGACCGGCTTCGCCGACAGCCCACCGGTCAAGGCCGGGCCGGCGGTCGCCGACTTCCTGGGTGGCACGCATCTCTATGCGGGTATCATGACGGCGCTTTTCGAGCGGTCCCGGACCGGCAAGGGGCGCCTTGTCGAAGTTGCGATGGAGGAGACGGTCTATCCCACGCTCGCGTCATCGCTCGGTCTTCAGTATGAACTTGGCGATGCCGCGACGGTGCGGACCGGTAACCGGCATAGCGGTCTCTCGGTCACGCCCTATAATGTCTATCGGGCTGCGGACGGTTTCGTGGCAATCATTTGCGTCGGCAATTTCCACTGGCCCAATCTTCTTGTCGCGATGGGACGGGAGGATCTGAAGGACGATCCCCGCTACGAGACGCAGGCGACGCGTTCGCAACGCATCGATGAGGTTGATGCCCTCGTTGAGGCCTGGACCTCGCGGCTTACCCGCCAGGAGATCGTCGAGATCACCAAGGCCCACAAGGTGCCCTCGGCCGCGGTGCGCGACGTCCATGAGGTCGTGAGCGACCCTCATATGCACGCGCGCGGCATGCTCGAATGGGTCGACAATCCGCGGCTTGGTCGCGTCGTCATGCCCGGCAGCCCGCTTCGGATCCATGGTGCCGACAAGGTCCCGTACCAGGCCATCGGGGAACTCGGCGCGCAGAATGACGAGATTTACGGCGACTGGCTGGGCGTGCCGAAGGAGGAGATCGCGGCCTATCGGCGCGACGGTGTCATCTGATCGGCAACCGGTCCGAAGGACGCGCGCGCCTGCCCGTCATGACACCGGAAAATTCCAAATATTGCTTCCAACCATCTGACGTTAGCGGAGAAGTCCAGTGAACGAGCTGACCGGGAAATCGATGAAGGTACATCAGGCGATCGCTCGCGCGCTGACCGACAATGGCGTCGATACGATGTTCGGCCTTTGTGGCGACGCCAACATGTTCATGGTCGACAGCTTTGTTCATGATTGCGGCGGGACCTTTGTGTCCAGTTCGCATGAAGTTGGCGCCGCGCTGATGGCGCTGGGCTATGCCTCGACCGCGGACAAGGTCGGAATCTGCAGCGTCACCTTCGGCCCGGCGATGACGAACACGGTCACCGCGCTGGTCGAAGCGGTCAAGGGGCAAATTCCGATGGTCGTCATCGCTGGCGATACCAACAAGGAAGAGCGCGAAATCAACCAGAACCTAGCCCAGCGCGATATCGCCGTCTCGACCGGCGCGGGGTTTGAGCAGGTGCGTTCACCCAGGACCGCAGTGGAGGATGTCGCCAGGGCGCTGCGGCGGGCGATGGTCGAATATCGGCCCATCGTGCTGAACGTGCCGTTCGAATTCGACTGGGCCGAGATCGAATATCAGCCGGTCCGGGCCTATGTCCCCGACGGTCGGGCGGTCATTGGCGCAAGCGCGGATCTCGACAACGCGATCGGCATCATAGCCTCTGCCAGGAGGCCTGTGATTGTCGCCGGGCGCGGCGCGACGTCGCCCGAGGCCAGAGCCGCGCTGTTGAGGCTCGCCGCGCGGATCGAGGCACCGGTAGCGACCACGATCAAGGCCAAGGATCTGTTTCGGGGTGAGGCCTATAATCTGGGTCTGTGCGGCACCTTCAGCACCCCGGTCGGGGTCGAAATCCTGATGGAGAGCGACTGCATCATCACCTTCGGCGCAAGCCTGACGATGTTCACGACCTCGATGGGCACCTTCCGGAAGGGCAAGAGGATCATCCAGGTCAATCTGGAGCTGGCCGAGATCGGGAAGAACTTTGTGCCGGATGCCGGACTGGTCGGCGATCCGGCGGGGACAGCCGACATCATCGTGAAATGGCTCGACGAGGCGGAGATCCCACCGTCCGGCTGGTATTCCGAAGACCTCAGGAACCGGATCGCCTCCTATGTTCCCGAGCCGAACGCGCAGGGCGACTATGACAATGGGACGATCGATATCCGGAACGCGATGCTGCGCCTGGACGCGGAGCTGCCGGCCGATCGCGTGCTGGTGACCGACAAGGGCCGTTTCATGATCCATGCCTGGCCGCTGCTGAGCGTGCCCGATCCGAAATCCTTCCTGCCATCGGGGCATATCGGCTCAATCGGCATGGGCTTCGCTTATGCGGTCGGGGCGGCTTTCGCCGCACCCGGACGCCCGATCATCTGTGTGTTGGGAGACGGCGGCTTCATGCACGGCGGCCTGGCCGAATATAATACGGCGGTCAGGTATAAGCTGGATGTGATCACCATCGTCTGCAACGACAGCGCGTACGGGGCCGAAATTTCCAAGTTCGAAGACAAATACCAGGACCGGGAGATGGATCCCGAGACGATCGCCTTCGACTGGCCGGATTTTGCGCCTGTCGCGATCGCCCTTGGGGGTGAGGGCGTCACCGTCAGATCGCAAGCGGACCTGACCATCGCCATGGAGGCGGTCAGGGATCGTAGCCGACCGCTGCTGATCGACCTCAAGCTGGATCCGGCGCGAATACGTCTCTAGCTGGCGCTGCCCTGAATGTTGGCCGATCGAGGCAGGAGCAGGTCTGCCACAACGCTCTGAGCCGAAGTCGTCTCAGGTCTTTCCGGGATGCGCGCGTCTCAGCGCGTGTTTTCGGTTGGGAAAAATTTCTCGCAACCGCACCATATTTTCGCTGCATGGTTCCCCTGCAATCGACTTTGCGGTAGCCTTGGTCATGCGAGAGACCTTGGCAAAGCCTGTCAGCACGCACCCCGGTCTCGCGGTCAGGGCGGCGCGGGTCGAGCAGGGCCTCACGCTCAGGGCGCTGGCGGCGCGGCTCGACATGCCCTTCTCGACTCTGTCGAAGCTCGAAAATGGCAAGATGGCGATGACCTACGACAAGCTGGCACGGCTTGCCCAGGGCCTCGGGGTCGATCTTGGCAGCCTGATCGCCTGCGCCCCGCCGGCCGAGCAGGCACCCCCGGCGGTCGGGCGCCGCAGCGTGTCGCGCGCGGACGATCGGCCCAAGGTGCCCTCCGAGCGCCATACCCATCACTATCCCGCAGCAGAGTTGCTCGGGAAAATGATGGTCCCGATCGTCATCGAGGTGAAGGCGCGCAGCGTCGACGAGATGGGCGGCCTCGTCCGCCATTCGGGCGAGGAATATCTCTACGTTCTCTCCGGCGCGATGGAGCTTCATTCCGACCTCTATGCGCCGCTGCGGCTCGGCCCCGGCGACTCGGTCTATTTCGACAGCGGCATGGCGCATGCCTATGTCTGGGCGGGCGATGTGCCCTGCCGTGTGCTCTCGGTATGTGCCGGCGTGGGGATACAGATTTTCGCACAATCGGCACAACGCACGTGGAATCTCCTGGCGAACGCCGATCCAGGACCTGTCGCCGCGAATGATATTTCTCATATCGAAACGTGACCGCATCCCCGTGAGGTGAGCGGCCATGACGATGATCTGCAGCGCGTGTCATGGCGTCGCCTGCTGGCCGCAGTGACGCAACGAGGCCCGACGTGCCGCGTTACCGCGCATCGCGCGAACCGCTCCATGCCATCCATCTCGACGACGTTTCAGGAACAGGAGCTATCGTTGAATCGCTGCGAGCTGCTCTTTCCTGCGACGTCCCGACGGGACGTCAGGAACGTCGACAGATAGCCTCTCGCTGAGGCGAGCCTCTACTTTGCGACGTGGAACGCCTTCAGGTCGGGAATGCCGGAGGCTTTCACGATCTCGCCGCCACGGAACTCGAGCAGCGGCAACCCGGCCAGGGCGTTCACGAACGTATATTGGGTCGGCATGTCTTCCCAGCGCGACTGGCGAAATTCGAACCGGCCGGCGCCGGCTTTCTTCTCCAGGACGGTCGGCCGCGAAGCGGGGCTCGCATGGCCGACGACGATGTCGTCAATATCCGGTTGGTCCCACTGACCGGTCCGCGTCTGATACCGATGCAGGATGTAGACGCCACTGTGACTATAGGCGCCTGGTGCGGGGTTGTTGTCGCTGTCGGGATAGGTTGCGAGGTCCAGATGGAGGAAGGGAAAGCCTTCCCAGCTCGCGGAGCACTCCCAGCGTCCATCGATCTCCCGGGGATCCGGGATATCGGCAAACAGCTTGGGCATGCCGAGCTCATCGCGCCCGGTCAGGATGGGATCGGCCTTGTTTTCCCACAGACACAGGCTGAAATCGCCATGAACCGTCTCTTCTTCACCTTCGAAGATCACCTTGGTGAAGACGTTGACGAAATTGTAGCCGCGGCCAGCGAGCCAGCCAAGGTTTCTCAGCTGGGTGACCGCTACGGAAACCACCGGTTCCCCCGCCAGCCGGCAGCGTGGGGGAAGATATTGCGACAATTTCGTCGCGTCGGTCAGGGCGTGAACCGCAATCCGGGTTGCGTCAGCAACATAGGTGAGATGCGCCTTGCTACGCGGCATGTTTCGGGGACCGGAGGCGCGGCCAAGCAGGACCGGCATGCGGCGCATATCTTCGAGTTCTTCGACGTCGGTGCCGGTGCCGTCGCTGTGGATCTGGGTCATGATCTATCCTCTTTCTGCGTTCGATTTCTTGCTCAGCAAAGCGTGCGGCTCGTCCGGTGTCCGGTCAGTCCGCTGTCCAGCCGCCATCGATAACCATGGAGGTCCCGGTCATCAGGGCGGACGCGTCACCCGCGAGAAACACCACCGCCCCCATGACGTCCTCAATCTGGCCCAGGCGGCCGAGCTTGATCCTGGCGAGGACGTTGTCGAGGAAGGTCTTGTCCTCGAAAAACGGGCGCGTCATCGGCGTTTCGATAAAGGTCGGGGCGATGGTGTTGGAGCGAATGCCATGGGGCGCCAGGTCCAGCGCCATCGCCTTGCTGAGCCCCTCGATCCCCCATTTGGAGGCGCAGTAAAGCGTGCGGCGGGCACCGCCCACATGACCCATTTGGGAAGACATATGGATGATGGACCCGCGCCGGCTGCCGGCGATCATGCGCCCGGCGGCGGCCTGGGCGACAAAGAAGGCAGCGCGCAGGTTGAGATCGATCACGGCGTCATAATCATCTTCGGTGACGTCGATAAAGGGCTTCGGACGATTGGTCCCGGCGTTGTTGACGAGGATGTCGAACGGATCGAGCAGCGCGAAGGCTGCCCTTGTCGCGCCGACATCGTTCACATCGAGGGTCAGGCGCTCGGCCGAGCCGCCCTTGGCCCTAAGCGCCGAAGCAACGGCCTCGGTTTCCTCGATCGAGCGGGCGCACAGGACGACATGGGCGCCGGCCTCGGCCAGAGCAGCCGCGCAGGCAAGGCCGAGGCCGCGCCCGGCGCCGGTCACCACGGCGCGCTTGCCGTCCAGCCGGAACGAAGGTGTGCGCGGCGTCGGCTGCATCAGTGCGTCTATTCAGCGGCGACGCGCGGCGCAGCCGCGCCGGCATAGGGGACGTCGAGATGACCGTAGCGGCGCACGCGGATGTTGGCCTGTTCGCCATGCCCGGCAAAGCCCTCCAAAGCGCATAGCCGCGAGCAATATTCGCCAACCAGCGCGCTGGCGTCGTCGGTCAGCACCTTTTGATAGGTACAGGTCTTGATGAACTTCCCGACCCACAAGCCGCCCGTATATCGGGCGGCCTTTTTCGTCGGCAGGGTGTGATTGGTCCCGATCACCTTGTCGCCATAGGAGACATTTGTCCGGGCTCCGAGAAAGAGGGCGCCGTAATTGCGCATGTTGTTCAGGAAATAGTCGGGGTCGCGCGCCATCACCTGCACATGCTCCGACGCGATGTCGTCAGCGATGCGCACCATCTCCGCATCATCCTCGGCCAGGATTACCTGGCCAAAAGTCTCCCAGGCGCGGCGCGCGATATCGGCGGTGGGCAGGATCGTCAGCAGCCGCTCGACCTCTTTCATCGTGTCCAGGGCCAGCTTCCGCGAAGTGGTGAGCAGCACGGCCGGGCTGTCAGGGCCATGTTCGGCCTGTCCCAGGAGATCGGTCGCGCACAGCTCCCCATCAACCGTGTCGTCGGCGATCACGAGGGTCTCGGTCGGGCCAGCGAACAGGTCGATACCGACGCGGCCGAACAATTGACGCTTGGCCTCGGCGACAAAGGCGTTGCCTGGACCCACGAGCATGTCGACCGGCTTCATGCTCTGTGTGCCGATCGCCATCGCGGCGACCGCCTGAATGCCGCCCAGGCACCAGATCTCGTCCGCGCCGGCCATTGCCTGAGCGGCGACGATGGCGGGGGCGGGCTTTCCGTGGAACGGCGGCGCGCATGTCACCACCCTCGGCACGCCGGCCACTTTGGCCGTGATGACTGACATATGGGCCGAGGCGAGGAGAGGGTATTTGCCGCCGGGCACATAACAGCCGGCCGCGTTCACCGGGATATTCCTGTGACCGAGCACGACGCCCGGGAGCGTCTCGACCTCGATGTCCTTGATGGAGTCGCGCTGGAGCCGGGCGAAATTGCGCACCTGCGTCTGTGCGAACTCGATATCGTGGATATCCTGACGGGAAAGCTGGCCGATGCACTCGGCGATCTCCGCGTCCGAAAGGCGATAATCGTCGCGCTCCCAGCGATCGAACCTTATCGACAGCTCGCGCACCGCCTCGTCGCCCCGTGCGGTGATGTCGGCCAGGATGCCCTCGACGGTATCGCGCACGCTTCGATCGCTCGCTGCCACCAGGTCTGCGTCGGCGCCACGCTTTAGCCATTCAGCCATTCATAGAACTCCATCTTGATGCGTAATAGTGGCCGGCGCCCGGGTGCTTGGGGAAATCCGGGCTTCTTGCTGCCGGCTGCTCGGTGAAGCCGGAGCGATCACGAACGCCGGGACCCCGGCGGGTGCCACGCGCCAGCGTCCGGGTGCGTGCCTCCGGCGCGATCATGGATTTCGATCGGTCGCCGGGAGGGTTCTTTGCGAGATCGCCATCCATTGACCCTCGACAAGTCGCCAGACGCGCACGTAGCGAAGGAAGAGAAAGGGCTTGTCGTCGCGGACCAGGTCGGCATCGCCGCGCGTGATGGCGATATCATCATGGATTTCGACGATCGTATCGATCAGTCGACGCAGTGCCGGATCCTTGCTGCCGGCGACGAAGTCGACATATTCCTGTTTCGTCTGGGTCAGACCCTTGGAATGGGTGTAGCGAAAATCGTCATTGAGATAGCCGGCGAGCGCGGCAGCGTCAGAGCGCGAGACGCATTCGTCGATGGCGAGGTTTCGTTCTGTCAGCGCCTTTTCCTGTGCTGCCAAATCCATCATGGTCATCCTTGAGTGCGACGGTGGAAAGGGAGGTGGCCTTTCCAGGATCCCGAAATATGCCGAGCCAGGCTGACGCCCGGCGCCGGCGCGGTCAGACGTTCAGCCACACCGACTTGGTGTACAGATACTCGTCGAGGTGACGGCGCCCGCCCTTGGCGCCGTAGCCGCTCATCTTGAAGCCTTCCGAGGTCACCGCCGGCTCGGTCACGCCATAGCAATTGATCCAGACCATGCCGGACCTGATGGCCTTGGCCGTGCGGTGGGCAGTGCTGACATCTCGCGTCCACACCGCGGCGCCCAGGCCGTAGGTCGTGTCGTTGGCCAGCCGGATCGCTTCTTCGGGCGTATCGAACGGGATGACCGACACGACGGGGCCAAAGATCTCCTCGCGCGCGATCCTCATGTCATTCGAGACGCCGGCGAGCACGGTGGGCGGCATGAAATAGCCATCAGCCAGGTCGTCCTGCAGCCGCTCTCCACCCGAGACCACGATGGCGCCTTCCTCCCTGGCAATATCCACATAGCCACTGACGGTCGCCAGCTGCCTGGCCGAGATCAGGGGGCCGAGATCGACATCGTGGCCGAGCCCGTTTCCGACCTTCAGCGTCTTGCCGAACGCTGCCATTCCCTCGACGACCCGATCGTACACCGGGCGCTGCACAAGGACCCGGCTTCCCGCAAAGCAGATCTGGCCGCTGTTGTTGAAACAGCCCCGCGCAGCGCCGGGTATAGCGGCGTCCAGATCGGCATCGGCGAAGATGATGTCGGGAGACTTGCCGCCCAGTTCGACGGCCACCCGCTTCATGTTTGTCGCGGCAGCCTGGAGAATCGTGCGGCCCGTGGCGGTAGAGCCGGTAAAGGCGATCTTGTCGACACCGGGATGCTCGGCGAGGCGTGCACCGGCGGTTCGGCCCTTGCCTGTGACGATGTTGACGACCCCGTCGGGAAGCCCCGCCTCTTGCATCAGGGCGGCCAGGCGCAAGGCTGACAGGGGGGCGTCCTCGGCCGGCTTCAGCACCAGGGTGCATCCCGTCGCCAGGGTGGGGCAGATACTCCAGAGCTGGGAGATCATCGGGCTGTTCCACGGGATGATCCCGCCCACGACCCCGATCGGATCCTTGAGGGAGAAACTGAACATGTCGCCGGGAACCGAATTGCGAACGGTCTCGCCATAAATCCCGACAGCCTGGGCGGCATAAAACCGGAACGCCTGCAGCATGAAGCGCTTTCTCAGGCGCACGCTTGAAAGCGGCGCGCCGGTATCCAGCGTCTCCAGCAGGCCCAGTTCTTCGAAATCACGCTCGATCAGGTCGGCGATCGCGAGCATTAGGGTCTGGCGGTCATAGGGCTTGAAGCTGCTCCATGGCCCCTCGAACGCAGTGCGCGCCGCTTCCACAGCCAGGTCGATGTCTTCCGCATCACCTTCTGCCGCCGTCGCGATGCGCTGGCCCGTCGCCGGATTCAGGACATCGAAAGTGCGCCCGCTACGCGCCTCAAGCCATTTGCCGCCGATGAAGAGGCGTTTTGGCTGGTCGGTCAGAAAGGGGTGGTCCGCTCGGGACGATGCTTGAACCGCTTGCATGTTTTCCTCTGCCCTCAGCTGTGGTGAGCTTGCCCGCCCGACCATTGAAACAGGACATGACTTTACACTTAGAAAACTTCTTTGCACAGTCTTGAAAAACTTTCGGCGGTTTTGTAAGCCGAGGCAGCGATCGAATCACGGTGGCGGTCGGGTTGTGACGCCCCCGCTCACCATTGGCGGCGCCAGATTCGGGCGCCTGTGCTGTGGTCGAATTAATCAGAAGCGACGTCAGGATCCGCTGACAGAGCCAAAATGGGGGACAGATGCCCGATACCCTTTGCGAGTCCGTACCAGCCGCGCTTCTCCACAAGGAGATTACGGCGCTGGGTCTGAAACATGTCCTGACGGTGCCGGACACCGCCCAGAAGACCTTCATGGCATCGCTCCGCGACGACCCGGCGATCACGACGCACACCTTTTCGACAGAGCATGAGGTCATTGCGTGCAATGCCGGCATGTGGATCGGCGGGATGGACGCGCTTGTGCTGATCCAGAACACGGGCTTTTTCGCGGGCGTCAACGCACTGCGCGGGATCGCGATCGACCGGAAAATCCCGACGTTCCTGGTCATCGGCCAATTCGCGCACGATGTTACCGTGCCGGTGGAAGAAGATCCCAACACCGCGGTCCGCCTCATCAAGCCCGTGCTCGAGGCGATGGAGGTTCCCTATTTCATCGTCGACCGGCCGTCCGATGTGGGGGCCTTGCCCAGGGCCTACGCCCAGAGCCGCGCAGAGCGTCGGCCCGTGGTCTGCCTGCTGACCGCACCCACGGCGTAAGAGGAAATATTCCAATGAAACGCATGGAAGTTTTGAAACTGCTGCTCGACGTGAAGAGCGACGGCGTGAGCATCGCGACGATGCAGGCGATTCCGGACTGGTACGAGATCGGCGGCGGTCCGCACATGCATCTCGACAACCAGGGTTGTATGGGTGGTTCGTCAGCGACCGGACTCGGCATCGCGATTGCCCAGCCCGACCGTCGCGTGATCATCATTGATGGCGATGGCAGTCTCTGCATGCAGCTTGGCAGCCTTGTCAGCATCGCCAGCGAGGCACCGAAGAACTTCTTCCACTTCGTCCTCGTCAATGGCATCTACGAGACCTCGGGGGCTCAACCCATCCCGGCCGAAGACAAGGTGGATTTCGCCGCTCTGGCGCTCGGGGCTGGATACCCCCACGCTTTCACCTTCGACGATTATGGAGCGTTCGCGCGCGAGATCCCGGCGATCATGGCGATGGAAGGGCCTGTCCTCGTGGCGCTGAAGGTCGATCAGGAGCCGGCCGACAAGGGGGTGCCCGCGCGCCCGCATGACTGGGCCGACGCTCTGCGGCAGTCCCTCAGCGACGTTGCGTAACCAGGCGTCCCGGCCCCCCTCCAGCCCGCCGGGGAAAAAGGCTTCCTTGCGCGGGGAGGGCGTCCGGACCACCAGCGCGCCTGCGGAACCGATTCTCGATCCAGACCGCCCGATTGTCGATGCGCATCACCATCTCTGGGCACGCGAGGACCGTCCGTCCTATCTGCTGGAAGACCTGCGCGGCGATACCGACTCAGGTCACAGGATCGAAAAGACGGTCTTTGTCGAATGCCTGAGCGGCTATCGCCGCCACGGCCCTGAGCCGATGCGCTGTGTTGGCGAAACCGAACTGGTGCGCTCGATCGCGGAAGGCGCTGGCCAGGGCGGCCATTCCCGTATCGCCGCTATCGTCGGCGCGGCGGATCTGCGGCAGGGGGAGGTCGTCGAGGAGGTCCTCGCTGCCCATATCGACGCCGGCGGCGGCCTTTTTCGCGGACTGCGGCATGCCGCAAACTGGGACGCCGCGAACCTCACGCTCAGATCACACCATAAGGCGCCGCCGCATCTTTATCTCAATGCCGATTTCAGGGCTGGTTTTGCTCGTCTCGCGCCCCTGGGTTTGAGCTTCGATGCGTTGCTCTATCATTCGCAGATACCGGATCTGACCGATCTCGCCCGCGCCTTTCCGGAAACGAGTATCGTGTTGAATCATCTCGGCGGGCCGCTTGGCATCGGCTCCTATGCCGGCCGTCGTCCACAGGTATTCGCCGACTGGCGCCGCGACATTGCGTCCCTCGCTCAATTGCCGAACGTGTTCATCAAGCTGGGCGGGATGGCCATGCCCTTCAATGGCTATGGCTGGCATGAAGCGCAGTTGCCGCCGAGCTCGATGGACTTCGTCAACGCGCAGGGGGATTTCTACCGCGCTGCCATTGACCTCTTCTCGCCGGCGCGCTGCATGTTCGAGAGCAATTACCCGGTCGAAAAGGCAAGCCTGCCTTACGCCACGATCTGGAACGCCTTCAAAATCATCGCTGCGCCCTTCAACGAGGACGAAAAGGACCAGCTGTTTCGCGCCACGGCGACGCGCTTTTACAGATTGGGCGAATAGGGATCGCTGTTCCGTTATCTGGTGAACGCCAATGCCGCGGCAGGCGATTTTCGCCCCTTTATTATCAGGAAGACTGTTGAATTTTCGGGCGGACCGATATAGGTGAAGATCAGGGGCGACGGTTTGACCTTCCGCCTCGCCGGCCGCGGACTAGCCCGCCGGACCAACCATATAGAGGCTGCTTCATGTCTGATCTTTTTGAGCCGCTCTCCCTCGCTCACGGACCGGCCATGAAGAATCGCTTCATGCTCGCCCCGATGACCAATCAGCAGAGTCATGCCGACGGACGGCTCTCCGATGAGGAGTTTGACTGGCTGACCTACCGCGCCGAAGGAGACTTCGGTCTGGTGACCACCTGCGCCACCCTGGTTCACCCGAGCGGGCAGGTCTGGCCGGGGCAGCTCGGCGTCTTTTCCGACGATCATATCCCCGGACTCTCGCGCCTGGCCGCGGGGATCAAGCGCTGGGGGGGCGTGTCGGCGCTGCAACTTCATCATGGGGGCGCCAGTGCCGTGCCATCGCTGATCGGCGAGGCGCCGCGCGCGCCTTCCGAGAAAGCCGACAAGGGCGCGCGAGCGATGACCACCGGCGAGGTCGAGGCGTTGGTCGAGGATTTCGTCTCGGCCGCGGTGCGCGCGGAACAGGCTGGTTTCGATGGTGTCGAAATTCATGGCGCGCATAGTTACATCCTCTGCGCGTTCCTGAGCCCGGAGAATAATCGGCGTACTGACCGCTATGGCGGCTCGCCCGAGAACCGCGCCCGGATCATCTTCGACATCATTGAGGGAGTGCGCGCCCGCACCGGTCCCGACTTCCAGCTCGGTCTGCGTCTTTCGACGGAGCGGAACGGCCTGCGCTTTGCCGAGCAGCGCGAGGTTGCCCGCCGCGCCTTTGCATCGGGCGATGTCGATTATCTCGATATGTCGCTTTGGGACGTGTTCAAGGAGCCGGATGATCCGGACTTTGCCGGTAAATCGCTGATCGACTGGTTCGCGGACCTGCCGCGTGGCAAGGCCCGCCTGGGGGCGGCCGGCAAACTGACAAGTGCTGATGCCGTACGCCAGTTGCTCGACCGCGGAGCCGATTTCGCGGTTATCGGGCGGGCGGCGATCCTGCACCACGACTTCCCGCGCAAGACGGCCGCGGACCCCGATTTCCGCGCCATCGCACTCCCCGCCACATCCGAGCATTTGCGGAACGAGAGACTGAGCCCGCCCTTCATCACCTATGTGGGCACCAACTGGCCCGGGTTCGTGGTGCAGGACGACCTTACCGCTGCGATGGCATAAGCTGACCCGTCTGGTCGGACAGAATGGCGGGAGCCCGCTGTTGAGGTTGCCGCCTCTCGCGCCGGACGACCCGGGAATTCCGCATCAGAAATTCGGGCAGATCTGGCGGGCGAGCAGTCGATTACTCGAAGGGCGAGCGCGCCCTGCCTGAAGGGCGGCGCACCTCTTCACCCCTATTCACACAACGCACTCTTGGAGGGAGATTACCTTGCCTATCACCACACTCGACCCGCAGACCGCGCTTATCGCGATCGACCTTCAGATGGCGATCGCCGCATCGTTCAACGAGGCCGATGCGTTGAGGGACGTTGTTGCGAACACCAATCGCCTCGCCCATGCCTTTCGGGCGAAGGGGTTGCCGGTCGTGCTCGTCGTTGCTGCCGGGCGGGCACCGGGAAGGACCGATCAGCCGCGTCGGGGGCCGGCCACCCTGCCGCCCGGCGGAACGGATATCGTGCCCGACCTGATCCAGGCGGAGACAGATATTCATTTCACCAAATACACCCCCGGGGCGTTCGCGAAAACCGGACTGGAGGACAAGCTCAGAGACCTTGGGGTTACCCAGGTGGTCATCGTCGGGGTTGCCACCAGCGGGGGCGTCGATGCCACGGCACGGCAGGCCTATGAGCTTGGCTTCAACGTCACGCTGCCGACCGACGCCATGAGAGACGGCGGGCCGGAGACTCATGCGGAGACCGTGACGAAAGTTTTCCCCCGAATTGCCGAAGTCGGCACGACTGCCGATGTCCTCGCGCAACTCGCGCAGGGCGTTTGATCCGCCGCACGACTATTCCCGCATGCCTGTGTGCGACAGCGCTCTTCAATCCTGAACAGTTTGCGGGAGGTGGGGACGCGCTCGCTCGATCGCATCCCTGACCGGAAAGCCGCTTTCATTCGTCATCCTTCCCGTCGCTGCGCCGGCCATGCCCCGTGAAACCGCGGTGGCATGAGCCGGCTTGCGCTGAAAAAACATGGGAAGCCAGTTTGTGCTTTGCGCTCTTGAGAAAAAATGCTTTATATATGTGAAGCTTTTTCCATGCCCTCGCGACAGGGCGGGCGAAAGCTGACGTAAGACATAAGGCAATCGAACGCGCCACCAGATCGCGCGATTGCCGACCACTATGCAGGTTGGCAAAAAAGGCTTTGGGAGACGGTAATTGAAAACGGGTGCGCGGGTCCTTCTGGCTCTCTGGGTTCTAGGACTCGTCAACTATCTCGACCGTGTCGTGATGAGCTTCGCCGGCCCGTCAATCATGGCAGCCTTCTCGATGTCGCCCGCGGCATTCGGCGTGGTGCTGTCTTCCTTCAGCATCGGCTATATGCTGGCACAGATTCCTGGAGGCCTGCTGGCCGACAGGTTCGGGGCAAAAGCGCTTCTTGTTGCAGGGCCCCTGGCATGGGGCCTGTTCACCGGCGCCACGGGCCTTGTCAGCACCGTGGCCGGTTTCGTGATCGTCCGCTTTCTGTTCGGCGTGTCGGAAGGGCTGTCCCAGCCGTCAAATTACAAGATTATCGGTGGCGTGTTCAGACCGGAACACCGCTCGCGCGCGCTGGCAATTTGCACATCGGCGACGCCGCTGGCGCCGTTGCTCGCCGGGGTGGTCGTCGGCAAGCTCATTGGCGCCTTCAGCTGGCAGACAGCGTTCTTCATCATGGCCGTGCTGTCGGTGCTGGTCGCCCTGCTCAACTATCAATTGCTTCCGGCGAAAATGCCACTTGAACCGGTCATCGATGATAAGAGGCCTGAAAAACCTTCCTTCCGGAAAGTCCTGACGACGCCGGGTCTCTTGCTGATTTGCCTCGTGGCGTTCACCTGCAACATCCCCTATTGGGGATTCCTTGGCTGGATGCCCAGTTATCTCGCGATGGCAAGACATATTGACCTGGCGAAGTCGGGTCATCTTGCCAGTATCCCTTTTTTCGTCGGCTTCTTTGGCCTCGTGATCGGCGGCTGGCTGGGCGGCGGGCTTTTCCGACGTCACTGTCCCGAACTCCTCGCGCTTTTGTGGATGGGCCAGGGAGTCGGGCTCATACTTGCCTATCAGGCGGACAGCCTGACACTCTCGCTCGTTGGTCTCTCGATTGCCGCGTTTGGGCTGTTTGGCGGGACCGCCCCGCTCGGCAAGGTCATCCTCGACCTGGCGCCCGAAAGGGGCCGCGGGGCTTTTGTCGGGGTCTACAACACGGTCGGCCATCTCGGGGGTGCAGCGGCGCCGGCAGCGATCGGCGGCCTGGTCAAGCTGACCGGGTCGTTCGCCGCCGGGTTTGGCTTGATGGTCGTTGGCATCATCATCGCTGCTCTGTGCATGATGCTCATCGCGGCACAGCAGCGACGAATCATGAATGCCGTAGCGGCCTGACGCCGCAGCTTTTCGACCTTGATGCCGGACCGTGGTTGTTGTGCCCGCGAAGGTGCAACCTGGCGGCAAGAAGAGCAGTGCCCGGAATATCCGGCGAGACCTTGACCGGCGATTTGCGTGCATTGACCTCAAACACGCTGTTGCGGCGATCGAGGGAGATCAGGGGTTTGCCGGCCGTATGACAGCTTGATCAACCAGACCCTGCACCTCCACCGGTGTCTTCCCGAGCACTTCGCGGAGAATCTCCTCCGAATGCTCGCCCAGCCGAGGCGGGCGCAGCCGGATGCCACAGCGCTCGCCATCGAAACGATAGGGCGATGCGAGGACATGTACCGCGCCGGCATCGGGATGCTGTTGCAGTGTTATCAGGCCCGATGACCTCGCCCGCGCGGAGGTCAGCGCCTCCCCGAGCTTCAGGACTTCACCGCATGGGATGCCGTTTGCGGCCAGGCGGGCGAGCAGATCATGGCGGGAAAGCCTTGCAAGAACGTCCTCGAGCAGCGGCAACAGCGTGCCGCGATGTTCCGATCGACTCTGATTGGTGGCAAATCTGGGATCCGTCGCCAGGTCGGGGCGCTCGATGACGGCCTCGCAGAAGCGCGCATATTGACCGTCATTTCCGATCGCCAGGACAAGGGGGCCGTCCTGCGCGTCGAAGACGCCATAAGGCACGATCGAAGAATGGCCGTTGCCATAGCGCAGGGGCTCCTCTCCCGTGAGCAAGGCCTCAAGCCCGGCATAGGCGGTCAGGGTCAGGCCGCAGTCGAAAAGCGCAAGCTGGATATGCCGGCCCTTGCCGGTGCGGCCCCGCTCAATAAGGGCGGCCATGATCGCCTGGGCCGCATACATGCCGGTGAACATATCGACGACCGCGGTGCCGAATTTGAGCGGCGGCTGATCCTTCTCCCCGTTGATCGCCATCAGGCCGGCTTCACCCTGGATCACCAGGTCATAGCCGAGGCGAGACGCTTCTTCTCCTGCCGGGTCGTAACCGCTGATCGACAAATAGATCAGGCCCGGGTTCAGCGCGCTCAGCCTGTTATAAGCGAGCCCGAGCTTGTCGGCGCCGCCGGCCTTGAAGTTCTCGATGACGATGTCGCTTCTGGCGGCGATCGCGACGGCAATCTCCTGACCCGCCTTTTGCTCCAGATCGAGCGTCAGGGACTTTTTGTTGCGATTGAAGGCGTTGTAATAGGTCGTCTCGGACTTGCCGACGCGCAGACCCCATTTACGGGTGTCATCACCGCGCAAAGGGTGCTCGACCTTGACGACCTCCGCGCCGAGATCCCCCAGAATGGCACCGCACAGGGGACCTGCAAGGACACGCGTCAGATCCAGCACCTTGATACCGGACAGCGGGGCAGGGGGAGGCGACATCATGCGGCGCGCGCCTGGCGGGATCTGGAAATGTCGACCGATCCGGCGTGTCGGCGATTTCGGGGCAATCGAAACAAGTTCACATTTCCTGTCTATGAATAATATTTACACATATGTGCTTGTAGCGTGGATGCGCGCTTGGTACGACCGGCGTCAAGATGCAAGTGTTGCCTGAGCCACGAATGCGATCATGCGGGCGAGGATCGCGTGGCAGAAAGCCGTGCCTTGCGGTCCACCCGGCCGGGCGAGGGGGCACTCGCGACCGGGCGGTGATTGCAGCCGGCACTCCGCGCAAGACCTTGGCGACACCATCCCTCGTCCCGGCGTGCCGGGCAGCGTCCGCGCGGTCGCGGCTTGCCGTCACGGTGGCACGGACAAGATGCGCCATGTTCGACACGCGTGCCGCCGATGAGACGCGGCGCGGAACGACAATCTTCTAGGGGAATACAGAACGTGGCAGATGCACCGAGATTTCAATGGGACGATGCTTTTCAGATCGATGACCAGCTGACGCAGGAAGAGCGCCAGATCCGGGACACGGCGCGGCACTATGCGCAGTCCAGATTGGCGCCCCGCATTGTCGCCGCCTATGCTGCGGAAAAGACGGATCCGGACATTTTTCGGGAGATGGGCGGCCTTGGCCTGCTGGGCGTCACACTGCCCGAGGAATTCGGATGCGCCAACGCCTCCTACGTCGCGTACGGGCTGGTCGCGCGCGAGATCGAGCGGATCGATTCCGGCTATCGCTCGATGATGAGCGTCCAGTCGTCGCTCGTGATGTATCCGCTGTTCGCCTATGGCTCTGACGAGCAGCGGCACAAATATCTCCCCAGGCTGGCGACGGGCGAATGGATCGGCTGTTTCGGGCTGACCGAGCCGGACGCCGGGTCCGATCCCAACAGCATGCGGACACGCGCCCATAAGGTTGCCGGCGGCTATCGGCTCAACGGGGCCAAAACCTGGATCTCGAATGCGCCCATCGCCGACGTCTTCATCGTCTGGGCAAAGTCCGAGGCCCATGACGGGGCGCTCCGGGGTTTCGTGCTCGACAAGGGCATGAAAGGCCTCTCGGCGCCCAAGATCGAGGGGAAGCTGTCGCTGCGTGCGTCGATCACGGGCGAAATCGTGCTTGATGACGTGGAGGTTCCCGAAGATGCCATACTGCCCGGCGTTGTCGGTCTGAAAGGCCCCTTTGGCTGCCTCAACAGGGCGCGCTACGGTATCTCCTGGGGAACCATGGGAGCCGCGGAAGCCTGTTTTCATGCAGCGCGGCAATATACGCTCGACCGCAAGCAGTTCGGCCGCCCGCTTGCCGCAACGCAACTCGTCCAGAAGAAGCTGGCGGACATGGAAACCGAAATCGCGCTGGGTCTTCAGGCATCGCTTCGGGTCGGACGTCTGTTCGACGAAGGCCGTATGGCGCCGGAGATGATCTCGATCGTCAAGCGCAACAATTGCGAGAAGGCGCTTTCGATCGCGCGGCTTGCCCGCGACATGCACGGCGGCAATGGCATTTCCGGCGAGTTTCCGGTCATGCGCCACATGGTCAACCTCGAAACGGTCAACACCTATGAGGGAACGAGCGACATCCACGCGCTCATCATCGGGCGCGCGATCACCGGGATCCCGGCGTTCTGATGCGTGGATGGGCCAAGGCGTGCGATCTGCAGAAACTGGCCCGGCACTATGTGGCCGGCACCAACAACGCCAATGAACCCGGCGCAACGCGAAGCGGAGAAATTACATGACGACGGACTTTGCGGGGCAGGTGGCACTCGTGATTGGCGGGGCCTCCGGCATGGGGAAGGCCACCGCGCGCATTCTCGCCGGTCGCGGCGCCCGGGTCATCATCGCGGATCATGATGAAGCCGCAACGGTGCGCGAGGCGAAAGCGATGGCAGAGGAGGGCCTCGCGGTCGTGGGGCGCGCGCTGGATGCCCGATCCTCGACCGATCGCGCTGCCCTGTTCGCGTTCATCGAGGCAAACCACGGTGGTCTCAACATCTTGTTCAATACCATCGGGACCCGCGGCCCCAGGGGGGTCGAGGTCGATGAAACCACCTATGACGATACGTTCGATCTGAACGTCAAGGCGCACTATTATTCGGTGGTCGACGCCTTGCCGCTCCTGCGCGCGGGCGCGCCGAAAGCGTCCGTGACCCTGATGTCGTCCGGCGCGGGGCTCAGTTACTCGGGACGTTCTCCGCTCTATTCGATTACAAAGGCGGCCGTGATCATGATGGCGCGCACAATGGCCCGGGACCTCGGACCTTCCGGAATACGGGTCAACGCCCTTTGTCCCGGTGCCGTCGACACGCCGTTCGCCGGCGGGGAGCCCGACCCGGAGAAGCGCGCCGAGGGCCTGGCGGCGTTCGCCCAGACGATTCCGCTCAGGCGTGTCGCCAGCGCTGATGATGTCGGCCAGGTCGTAGCCTTCCTGGCGTCCGATGCCGGCTCCTATCTCACCGGACTGGCCATCCCCGTTGATGGCGGGGCGCTCGCCTAGACGGTTGCGAGCCCGCGCGAACGCCCCTCCGGCGCCCCGCTGCGAACCGTTCTGCCCGGCCGACCGATCACCTCCCGCTCCGCTGCTCGGGAGAAAATTTCGAGTTGAAACTTGTCAGTTTACCTGTTGAATTGTACAGGTGCCTCAGCCCGGACGGACGAGCCGATATGCGCGGTCGTGTCGGCCGATTTTCCAGCCTTCCAGCAACGCAGGATAGAGAGACGATATGTACGGCCTGATCATCAGATTTCGTGCGAAACCCGGCAAGCGCGATGAGTTTATCGACGTGTTGAGCGCGGGATATCAAAACATGGAAGGCTGCCACAGCTATATTTTTGCTGTGGACCCCGCTGACGAGGACCTGATCTGGGCCACGCAGATCTGGGAGAGCCACGAGGCGCATGATCTGGCCATCAACAGGCCGGACGTGCGGGCATGTATCAACGACGTCAAGGCGAGAGATCTCTTGATAGAGCGGGAGCTGCGCGTCGTTGTAACGCCGGTCGCCGGCCAGGGATTGTTCAATGATGGAGCCTGGCGACCGGAGCGGTCGTAAAGCGGGCGCAATCTGATCGTGCAATGCTCATGGCGGTCAAGGGTGTCCAGGACCGGCCATTTGAGTGCCCGGCGGGACGTCGCTGCCGATCCGGCGCTCTAAGGCACGTGCCGACGGATCGTCCAGGCGCTACCGGGTTCCGGCATAAACTGTATCGTCTCAGCATCGAAGGATGTGGCGCGAAAGATTCCGTCGACGACAGTGCGAGGGCGCAAAGCATGGCCCAAATCGCTGCCTCGATATAATATTGTCCTTCAGTCAACGGCCGGTTTGATGATCTGGACGCCCGGCGGACGCGTTCTGGCGGGTGCCAGGCGAGACTTGCAAGCTCGTCGTGAACATTGCGACGACAATTGAACCAGGAATGTACGTCGCAACTCTCCGGGAATTGGAAAAATATCCATCCATTTTGGTTCTTTATTGCTTTATAAATTATATATTCCGGGGACAGATTTGCGCGTACGCTTTCAAGCGAATCGACTCGGTCAGAAGATCGAGATCGCGAGAGATACGTGATTACCTGAAGCATCTGTCCAGAATGCTGCAGCGTTAGCTGTGCCGACCGGGGGGGGAGGCTAGTGTCCACTCGTAGTCTGCTCGAAGAGTTCTTGCGAGATCGGCTGGCTTCCGTGCCGGTCGAAGCCTGGCCAACTTGTTCCAAGCTGAGTCGCCGAGCGTTTCTTGGCTCGCTTGGCGCCTCTTCGCTCGTAGCGGCTCACTCCGTCGTTCCCCGGAACGTCGTCTTTTCGCTCCGCCGGACCCGCGGTGGCTTCTCGCTATCCTATGCCGGGCAACACTGGACCATCGATCAGTCGATGTTCGGCCGCAAGGCTTCCGTCAGCCTTTTGCGTACGGCCGGTGGGCATACGATCCGCCTCGCTCGCGCGACGATGCCGGGAACTTCGGTCCCGGTCAGCTTCGAGATATCGCTGTTTCAGCGTCGGACGTGGCGAATCAATATCTCCATTCCCGGTTTGCGCATTGCCGCCGAAATGGACTTGGCGGATTGGATGCGCGGAAAGCCCGCACAGTCGGGCAGTCTGTCAAGTCGCTATCGCGCCGGCCAGGGGACGCTCACGGTCGAACGCGGACGCGCGACGCTATCAAGCGACGGCGGGTTGGCCGTCAATTTCAGCGGAAAGGTCGCGCTGAACGGTCGTGCGCAGTGCGACGGTCGCGGGCTGACGCTGCGGACCGCTCGTCGGAATGCAGTGTTCCACACCGGCTTCGAGCAGATGGATTGGGTGAGCCAGTTCGAGGTCGACACGCCGAAGGTATCGAGCAGAGCATTGTCGTGCGGCAGCGGCGCTGACCTGACGTTGCTTCGCATCGACAAGGCGAACAATGTGTCGGGCGAATTCTTTGACACGCCCGCCGGATCGGATGAGGCGTTCCTCATTGACGGCCCTGCTCGTCTGGAACTGCGTCGCCGCAACTTCGACGGTGCCCCACTACAATTCAATCGCGCTTTCACCGCTTTGCACCGGGACCGGATCGGGATTGCCGGCACGATCAGCAGCGTCCCGGCCTATATCAGATCCAAGCATGTTGCCGTTCGGTATCGTGGCGAAGACGCGACACCCTTCAGCGCTGTGTTCGCCGCCAATAGTCCTGCCCATTTCGAAGCGCTGGTGCGGACCTCGGAGATTCGATTACCGATGGCCGGCGGCGAAGCCCAAATCGCGCTGCCGGACCAACCGATGGTGCTCTCGACGAGACCGCTCGCACGCCAGATCGACGAACTGATCGTCGTCGATGATCACCCGGCAATTGTCACCAAGCTCGACAAGGCCGTCATCAGGGTGAGGTCGCCGGAAAATCTGCTCGATTTGAAATTCTCTTTCGAAGGGTTCGAGCTGAGCTGGGGCGAACTGGGAGCCCCCCTGCTCGAACGAACCAAGAGCGGCGGCTATTTTGTCGACGGGTCAATGGTCGTTGAATTCCCACCCCAGCATCTGACAGAGACAATCCAGGACCCGCAGGGCCAGCCCGGCTGCATCGATGCGGACGCGACGACCGCGGCGCGTCTCTCTGGCCCTTCTCGTGTCGCATTCACCTTCCCGCGCAACCCGTCGAGCCTGGCGATCTGGAAATCGCAACCACTGACCATCGACAACCTGACCAATTGGGCCGGATTGGAGATGAAGGTCGACCCGCGCGCGAATTCCGTGATCGGCGACGCCGACATTGACGCGCAGATAAAGGCTGCCGGGATAACCAAGAATGACAGCGTCGCGACCGCGCTCGCCGCGATTGGCAGAACGATCGTCATGCCCAAGCCTTCGGAAACGGCGCTCGAGCTGGTCGACAAGCTGGTCTTCTCGCCATCGGAGAAAGCGGTCTGGGAGCGCTCGGAGCTGCCCAGCGGTGGATCGACACCCATTTTCGGCATGCGGATCGGAAATGCGGGCAATGCGAGCGTTGCCGCGACGACGCGTCTGCGTGCGCTATACTCACGCAGAATTCCAGGGCTGTCAGGATCGATTCCCAAAGAGGCGGATCTCTCGACAGCAGACGAGCCCGACGCGCCCCTGACCGCAAAGGAGCATTGGGAGATTATCGGTCAGACCTCCGTATATGGATTGCCGGCCTTTCGTCGAATTTCGGACGAAAAGACAAAGGAAGCGATCGAGAAGGCGCCTGGGGACCCCAATCTGATCGTGACGAAGGTCGCGCGGAGCGGCGTCGTGCGGCCCGACGGCTTCACCTATCTCAAAGAAATCGATACTGCCCTGTCCAAAGGCGCGCCGGAGACCGGAATAGCGCTCGCGAGCGTGTTTCAGACCGCTGATGTGACGTTAACGTCGCTTGGCGCCACCATGCGGGTCGAATGGAGCGGGCAGCCCCCCTTGTTGCGATCGCGCGACAATACCGTACCGAAAAGTTTCTCGCTGGAGCGCTTGTTGTATCAGACCTGGCTTGGGCGCGATGTCAGGGTGATCGCGGTCCACAAGGGGTATCTTTTCCCGTTCGGTATCCCGGCAAGCTTCATCATTGTTGCCGAGCGGGTGTTCCTGCGCGGTCCGCTAGGCAAGCCGATCGCCAAGGAGGTCAGGCGTCGGTTTATCACGACATCGAGTGACTCAAAGCGATTTCCGGCCGTCAATCAGCCTGACGACGGCCTGGATTTTCCGGTCAGCAAACTGACCATGCAGACGACGAAGACCCCCGATCTGGTCGCGCCCGACGACGCCGCAGGCGGCTTGGTGCCCGGTTTCAAGCCGAAGACGGTGTTCTGGCCCCGGATCAAGGTCAGCGCGACCGAGGTGGTAGATTTCGACTGGAAGTGCATCATCGACAGTGACGTGACGCCGCTCGTCAACCGCATGCTGTTCGTCGACCAGACGATGACGGGTGAGGATGACGTCAAGAAGATCGTCGAATATTATAATGGCACGATAGCGACCAGCGACCCTGGTCGGCGAGCGACTTGGCCCGCCCATAACGTGGCGAGACTCGGCGGCGCGCGACGAACCTATGCTGCGCGCCGTGAGACTGCGCCATCAATGCCGGGAAGTCCGGGTGAGCTTCCCCCAGTCGATACGGCCTATGATACCGATAGCTGGTTGCTGATCGCGCGTGGCCGCTCGAGTGACGGTGACGATTCCGAAAACTTCGTGATGGATGCCCGGATGAATGGGGCGGACCAGCCGCCATTTTATCCGAGCATACGCCGCGCTGCGATCTCGGCGCAGAGCATCGACCGGCTGGTGGGCAGGCCACAGGGCGTGATCGAGACACGGCTATACCAGCCCTATGTCTCGTCCGGCTTCGACCCGACGCACAACAAGGCTGAAATTTTCCTCGAGGTGATGTGGCCGATCATCAAGCTCGACGTCGCCGATGAAGGTCATCCGGCGACGGGCGGGGTCGCGCAACCCAAAACCCTCGTTGCGGCATTGTCGCGGATAAACGGCGTGGTTGGCGGCAAAAGCGGTGGCACGATCACAACCCTGGCGCCGCGCAACGATGCTGACGCCACGCTCGACTTCAGCAGCGCTGCCAGGGGTGAGTTCGACCCCAGTGAATTCTTCAGCCCCAAAGTCTTCGGAATCGACATCCTGTCGGGCCTGCAGAGTCTCTCGAAGGAATTCGGCCGCGCGCCGCGACTGTCCGAACTTGTCGAACAAGGTGTCGGCAAAGATCGAGCAGAGGCAATCCGGGCCTCGGCAACAGCGGCCAGAGCGGAGGTCGGCAAACTTAGAAAAAATATCGATGCTGCTGTCGAGCAATTCAGATTAAATTTGCATAACGGCATCACATTCCAACAACTCTACCCAGAGCTCAATGCGGCTTATGTCGCGCTCATGACGGGCCTCGACGCACAACTTGCTATCGTCGCGTCGCCGAACAGTGATCTCGCGGACGCGACTACTGCGGCAGTTCGCGTCAGCGCGCTGGCGAAACCGTTCTTTTCGGAAGTCGGTCGAATAGCGCGAGATCCCGTTCCGCCGCTGGTCAACGACTTGATCAACCAGATCATCGGATATTGGGAGGACTTCGCCAAGCTTATCGGGGAGCTGCCTAACTCTATCGCAGCTAAATTGCAGGCCCTGGTCCGTCAGGAGCTCGCAAGGCTGACCGCCCTTGGCGCCGATCAACTGGCGTTGTTGCTGGGGCTGGACAGCGGCGAGACGGTTCTCGATCTCGCAACCAAGCCAGAAGCGCGCGCACGACTGGGCGAAACATTATTGTTCGAGCAGATCGGCGTACCGATCGTCCGGTTGCTCGACACGGCAGAGCAATTGCTCGTCGAACTGTCCGGCACCATCCTGCTGGACTGGACAGAACTCCACGATGCCGCCGAAGACGCGATTCATCAAACGATACGTTCGCTGGCCGGCGTGCTTGTTGACGATCCGCGCGATAGCGCCCCCAATATCCTGCGCGAAGAGCAGATCGAGGCGCTGTCGGCGGCACTGGCGGACGCGGCGCTGGCCAAGATTCGAGCAGTCACGACTTCAGCCGATCTCGACACGGCGATCGCCACGCTGCAGCGCATATCGGGCGATCTCGCTTCAGGCCAGGCAACGTTTCTCGCAATTTCCGGCGCGCTGGATGCGGAGATGCGGCTCCACCGGGCGTGGTTCCGCGCAGATGACCCGCAAATCGCACTGGATCGCTTCGCCGCCGCTGTGACCAGTGCGCTGATGACGACGGTCGTTGCCGCCCTGACACGCAAGATCGCAGAGGTGCTTCCCGTTGTCCGGGCGCTTGAGCAGAAAGCGCTCGACGTCGTCGTCGACCTGGCGCTCAAAGCCTTGCAGACGGCGCTTGACGGAGCGGATGCGCTGGAGCGGTTGGCGGTAGTCGCCAGCAACCGGACGACCAGTTGGTGCATGAATGTCGTCGATGGCGTGCTCGGCGTCGTCAAGGCGATTGGCGATCAGGTCCTGGCAAGCCAGCCCATGATCGAGACCTGGATCGCGCAGATCGGAACGGAAATCGCCCAGGTACAGCTTCCCGCGAGCGTACCAGCGCCCGTCGTCCAGCAATTCAATACGATAAAGACCGATTTTGGCGGGGCGGTCGCGGCCGCACTCGCGGCGGCGCAACGGCTTGGCACCGCCCGCGCCAGGCTCAGCCAGATGACATCGGCCGATACGTGCGCTGCAACGACGGCGTTCGCGAAATCGCTCGCCGATTGTATAGCCGAGCGAGGCCGAATGATCCGTGCGATGCGTGGCGTCGTGTTGCAAATTCGCGCGCTCGACCGATTGACGAACACTTCGCCCGGGGACTTCAAAACCGCTGTCGCTGTCCACCTCGGACAAATCATCAGCCTCGCCAAAAACCTCGTTGCCGGCGTCACCCTCGCCGGTAACGCGGGCCAGCCAGGGATCTGGCACGACACGGTTGCCAAGGCGAAAGATCGCCTGTTGAACGATATAGCTGTCGACGACTTCAAAACGGACCTTCAAGCCAGCTACGCAGCGTTGATCGTGCAAGGAACAGCGATCCGCACCGCACTCGTCAATGCCACGCCTGATCTGCTGATCGACCTGACCGAGCAGGCGATCCTGCTAGCCGACCCCGACCGACGTTTTGCCGGTTTGATCGTCGAAACGGTGGCATTGGCAGACGACGCCCGGGGCAAAATCGAAGATGTCGCGACCAAATTGATCAAGGGCGCGGCAGGCTCGCTTCGTGTGCTGCACGAGACCGGACTGCAACCGCTTCTGACGGTGCAGCAACTGGGTAACAGGCAACCAGTGGTCGCGTATCTGCTAGCTGGATTTGCCGACTTCAACACAATCGTTGCCGATGTGCAGGCCGACATCAAACGCCTCAAAGCAATCGAAAATGCCCCTGATTTCGCTTCGCTCGTTGCTGCGACCGGCGCCTTGCAAAAGGCCTGGAAGGGCCAACGAATCCCGCTTCTGCGCGCCGTCAGCGGACTAGGTGCCTTCGTCGACGCAATTCTCAAAGGAAAGTTTAGCGAACTCGTTGGCGACACCATCCGCAACCTGATGAAACAACTCGAGGAGGAGTTGCGCGATCTCATCAAACAGTTCGTCCCGACAAAGATTCAGACCCGATATGACTGGAACACTAAAATCGGGGACGTCGATGCCGGCCTCCTGGCCTTCAAGATGGACGTTCCCGCGGACACCAACCTGACGATCGCGTCGTCCATCGACTTCGATTTTCTGAGCGGCCAGCGCACGGCCAGTATCACCGGCAAACTCGAACCGTTCAGCCTTGCCATCGATGGGAGCGGGACTTTCTTCACGCTGCACTTCGACGGCGCGAGTTTTGCGTCGTTGAATGGTGCGAGCCCGACGTTCAGTGCCAGTTTCAAGAATGTCGAACTCGGTCCCGCACTGACATTCCTGCAACAACTCCAGGAGCTCCTCGGGTCCTCCGGCAATGGCCTCTATGCCCTACCGCAACTTGACAGGATTCGTGTCGGCTACGGTTTCTCGCGCGATCAGGTCAATGTCGGTCCGCTCATCGTCAGCAACGTCGCGCTCGATGTCTATGCTGAGCTACCGTTCGGCGGTGAGTCGCCCGAGTTCGGCTTCCTGTTCGCGAGCGCCGCACGGCCATTCCTGATCAGCTATCCGCCTTATGGCGGCGGCGGCTGGGTCAGTGTCATTTCCCATCCGGGCAATGTCGGCACCGGCCGGCACTTCGACATCGGAATTTCCCTGATGTTCGGCGCGGTCGCGCCGATCAATTTTGGCCCGCTCCAGGGCCAGGGGCGGATTTGCGCCGGCATCGAATTCATGGGCGACAAGATATCGTCTTTCGTCCAGGCGGTCGGCGAGGGCAATATCGCGTGCTTCTCTATCTCGATCTATATCGGAATTTTCCTCACGCACGACAACGCGACGGGTAGTCTCGACGGCGAGGCCATACTCGAGTTCAAATTCAAGGTGTCGTTCTGCACCTTCAAGTATAAGGTTGTCGCGCATCGGCATTTTGCCGGACCGACGCATCGTGACCCTCCCCGACCTGCAACTGCAATAGCGATGCTCGAGGCCGGCTTCCAGCGCGTGACGTATTTTGCCGACGAGGCGCTCCGCGCCGTGGGAGTACCGCCCGCGCAGCACAAGCATGAAAGCATCGTGCCCAGCAAATCTCACGCATGGACGCGATATCGCCGCTACGTCTCTCTGGAGCTTCTCCGTGATTAGTTCGTATCCGGTCCAGCCAGCGATCGTCGTCATTCCAAATGGCGGCGACAAGAATGTGCTTCGGCTAAACCTCAGGGTAACGCCATTTCGCCCCGACCCGGCGGGCGGTGCGTCGTCGCTCGCACCAATCGCGCTTGAGGCCTGGCCGGATGCAGTCGCGGCGATCGCCAACGGCAAATTCCGCATCGACCTTGCTACCGTCGATACCGTCACGACGATCAAAAACAACACCGTAACGGTCGGGCAGTATGCGCCCTTGGGCTTCAGCGGTTCAGCCGCGAACGGTGCGATGCGTCTCTGGCAGCAGACCTTCTCCGCGATCGAGGTTGCGCAGCTTTGGGATGAACTCGCGAAGCCCGAGCCACCCGACCCAGTCACAACACAACAAGCGGCCAGTGCCAGGCTCGCCCCGCGCCTGGATAGCGCCACCCTTTGCCAGGCGCTGATCGAAACGCGCGCCAGGTCTCTGGTCAGGTGCATCGATGCCCTGACCGGCCCTCACGGCGCGGCCGTCGCCAGTCGTGTCGCGCCGCCAAAGTCACTTGATGCGCCGATCACCGAGCACGAAGCCTGGGCATTGCCGGTTCCGGCGCGCGGGGCGCTCGCGAAAGTGCGTGAGTCCGAACTCGCTTCGCAGCGGAGGCGCGATTTCTGCAGCAGACTCGCCAGCTTCGTGCCGGAAGGGGCCGACCGGCTGTTCTGGCACGACGCCAACTCGCACGCTGAACTCGACGCGATGCACTGCGCGGAACAGGTGATGAACCGGTTCGATCCAGGGCTTGATGCCGCGGTCAAGGCGACAAGACCGGAGGATCCGTTCGAACTCATTGCCAGCCGGGTGGAGAGTCTCGCGCTCGTGCTCAACGCGCCAACAACGACGGCGAAGGCCAGCGAGGATGCCCCCGATCCGTCGCGCGATGTTCGCCGCAAGCTCACGGCGATTCTGAACTATCCGACGGTCGCCAAATATCTCGGAATGTCGTTCGACATCCAGATTCCTAGGACGGAATGGGCAGGTGCGCTCAAGCGACTCGGCAATCCGCGGGCCGTCGCGGTTTCGGCCAGTTTTGGCTCTGCCGCGACCGACCTCGGGACGACATGGACCGCTTATGTCGATCTTCCGGCGATCCAAGACGGACCGCCTGGCTATTTTGGTCCCGCCGACCCTGCGGAACTGGGGTTGGCCCCGGAATCAGATCGCAAATTCATCCGCGGTATGCTCGATCTGGGGGCGCCTTCGAAACATAGCCCCGGGAGTCCTCGCTATGCGCTGGAGGTGGTCGACCCGATGCCGTCGTTCATGCGCCACACGGCCTTCAGCGCGCGGCAGCACGAGGCGTCGTTAGCGTCGACGCCGTTCGACGACGAACAGCCGGAAATAGGTGGCCGCGGCATCGCGCTGCTGGATCGCGACTGTGTCGAGGACGCGCATGCGGCGAAGCAGCGCGACGACGATCTGCAGCGCGCAACGGCCACGAAACTCCTGTTCGCAGGCGATCTCGTCAACGGGTACCGTCCGATGATGGGCATAGCGCTCAGGAACAACGACGCGCTCAACATTCCCTCCGACCGATGGCGTTCGCTTGTTGCCCGCAAGATTACTTATGGCGCGACGATCGATGATACCTTCGTGCGAACCTCCCTGGATGCCGAACGGGAACACGGTCATGTCAAAACCATCGCTTCCGAGCAGAATGGCCAATCGCTGCTGTTCCAGGAACTGTTCGTCTGGACCGGTGACAGCCTCGGCGTGCCTAGCCATAACGCCGCCGCTGCCAACGAACTCGTGGCGGATGCCGCGACCGACCTTCCTGTCGATATCACCTATGACCTGCCACAGCCTGCACCCGGTATCGGGTTGCTGCCGCTTCGCGAAGGTCGTGCATATGTCGTCGGCGTCAGCGCATGTTTTCTAAACGGATGTGGCCCGACGATCGCCGACTCAGTCACGGCGCATGCCAACGCGACGAGGCCCAAACCTGCCAGCGCGACAGCGACAAGGCATGTGCTCGGCGCCAAAGACGGCGGTGCCTTTCGTTACGTAAGGTGCGAGCGCATCCCGCCGCCGGTTATCCTCCTGCCAGACCAATCCGAGCTCGTTACGACACGCCATATCGAGAGGCTGAAGGGCGAGAACCTGACGACCCTGGTCATCCGTCAGGAGGACGGCAATCGCGCGCAGCGTTATCTGTATCCGGCCCGGATCGCCTTCGACCGCGCCGAGCAGCAGGACATGTTTGGCAGCAAGGATGATGACGAACCCGAAGGCGCGTTCCAGAGAGTGGGCCTGACCAGAACCGCGTCCGGCGACTTTCCACGGGCGGTCGACGGCAAGGTCGATTCGACGGACCCTAAAAACGATCCCAAGGCCAAGAACAGTCGAGGGCCGGTGGCGCAGTTCGCGGATCCCGACGATGTGCAGGCAGACCCCTATTATCCGGATAGCTACTGCCAAGGGGTCTGGGCGCGCTTCACGGCGAATGTTCCCGCCAGCGGCGCGACGCTTTCGCCCATGACGAAACCGGCGAGCTACCGCAAGGCGACCGAGCCGGCCGTCAGCGCGCGCCCGGTCATGCTCGAGTTGAAGCCCGGCAAGACGACGGACCCGAGACGTGCCTGGATCGACGTCAATGACAAGGTCTCGCCTGACCAACCCAACGGCTATTCGCTCAACAAGATCGCCATCGCGCTCGCGCCTGCCACCATCGTCGACATCGCGCTCGATAGCGATTTCGATCCCGCCGCGGCGCTTGCGGGTCATTTGCTGTCGGCCCCGTTGATGGCGGCATGGGGCATGAACCATTTGGCGGACATACCGAAGGCAAGCACAAAGCTGGCCAAGGCGTTGACCGCAGGCCGGATCGACGATCTTCAGGGCAAATCGGTCCTGCGTCTCGTTCACGCGGTCCAGAAACCGCTCATCCCGGCCCGCTCGATCCAACTGGTCCCTGTGCTCGTGACGGTCGCGCCCGAAGGAAAGTCGTCGCCGACCAACCCTTCATGGCAAGAGATCATCGATACGAATTCGAGTGCGGGCGCACCCTTCTCGGAATGGAGCCAGCCCGGCGGCGCCACCTGTTTCTTTACGGGCAGTGTCGGGCTCGACGCTCCGTCGACCGGCGCGCTGGGACTGGATGCGACCTGGCATGATTTCGAACCCCAGATGGTCACATGGGATCGCAAGACCAATAGCTGGATTGAACAACCGGCGGCGCAGTCGGGGCGCTTGTTTTCGCTTACCAAGCTCGAAAGTGACATCAACCGCCCCAATAGCGTGAGCGAGGATGAAGTTTCTCTCGTTCTGGACAACATGAAGAAGCCGCGCAACCTGGCGTTCAGCTTCCGCGATGGGCGTGCCCGTTCGCTTCGAACCCGTTTGATGGCAGTATCGCGATTCGCCGAATATTATGATGTCAAGAATCCAACGGGGAATGTGCCTGGCGAGGCCGGCGACTGTGAGCGCGCGTCCACCGCGTGGCAGCAAATCTGGATACCGTGCACCTACCGACCGAGCGCCTTCGATATCAAGCGCGTCACGCCCTGGTTCACTTATCATCAAACGGGCGAACAGGGTGAACAGGAATATACGTTCTCCCGCGACATAAGCTACCGAGTGGAAATCGGACGCGACGGATTTACGAGCGGCGAAGATGAAAAGCTCGCTCTCGTCTTTCCCTCGGGCGATCCGGACATTTGCGACTATGCGGAAGAGACCCTCAAACCCTTTGCCTCCTGTCTGACCCGGTGGGGCCGCGATCCGCTGCACTATTCACCGGTGCCACAACGCAACATCTCGCCAGCGCGGTTCCAGGGTTCGGTTGGACCACCCGTCAATGCGCTCCGGCTCTTGCCAGGAGCCGATCCTGTTGACGGAAGCACCAGCACGGCAAAGCCCATTTCCGCGACCGCGCTTCCCTTCAAACTCATCCTCGACCCTAAAACCGGCACCTATTACAGCGAAATCGAGATCGCTCCGACGAGCGGCGTCGAAGAGGCCTATATGCCGTTCGTGCAACTGGGTCTGGCGCGATATCAGGAACATTCCGTCAAGGGGCTCGAACTGTCCCTCCCGGTTGGCACCACCATTCAATTGTTTCCGCGCCGCGTCGGCAAGATCAAGTTCAGACGAAGGTCCGAAGGGCAACGGTTCTCGCTCCAACTCTCCGGGCAGGTCGATCCGCGATCAAAATATCATTCAGTGCTCGATGTCACCGCGCTCGTGCGCGTCGATAACGGTCATGAACGGCCGCGTTGGATCGCTCAGGTCAGTGGTGGAAAGATCGCGAAACTCGAAGGTCTGAAGCCGAACGCCGATGGATGGACGGTCGCCGAGTTCAAGATGCCGAAGGATCGCTACTTCAGCGACAATTGGCTGGGTGTGCTCATTGAGGAATATGAGGTTTACCGGGACGAGCAGGGCAACGAGCACAAGCGCATCGTTTATGGCCAGATCGTGGACTTCCAACAGGCGACGCACAAGCCGCCGCCCTGAATGACCTGACGGTGCGGACGTATTCGAACACGCGGCAAAGCTGCTCAGATTGAGGCAACGACGAAGGTAGAGGAGGCCGAAAATGCCACTGATATGGGTTTATCGACGGGCCGCAGTGCTCACCCTTGCACTCGGCGTCTTGTTGAGCGCGGCATGTCAGGCTCGAACCGCCATTGCCACTTCGCCAGCCGGGTTTGCCATTTCCTATAACGTCCCCGTCGTGGCGCAAAGCAAGACGATGAGCTGTTGGGCGGCCGCCGCAGCGATGCTCATCCAGTGGAAGACCAACCTGCCGACCAGCGAATTCGCGGCAGCCAAGGCAGCTGGACCCAATTTCGTCATCGCGTTCAATAACAACACCGGCATTCTGGGGCCGGAGATCGCCGAGCTGGCGCGAGCGCTGAACCTTTCGGTTGAAGTGCCGCAGAACTATAATGCGCAAGGGTATCGCAGCCTGCTTGCGCACGGGCCCCTTTGGGTCGGGACCGCGATTTCCTCTCCGAACAGGGTCTATCGCCACATTCGTATTGTCGCCGGCATTTCGGGTGACGGCACCATGGATGGGTCCAGGCTCGACATTATCGATCCCGATGGCGGACGTCGGTATCAAAGCTCGGTGACCGCGTTTGCAACCGAACTCCAGACGATCGCACAGCAGGATCTGGGCGCGGGGGCGAACCTCAATCCGCAGATCATTCACTATCCGTGAGATAGAAATGCTCGGTCGCCAGACCTGCCGTGCTCAACCGTTTCGCAGCCGAACGAGTTGACCTTGGCAGACGTCATCGGTGCGGCGCCTTCGCGGCGCAGCGCCCTTGATCGCCGGCGGCAATGCCCCACTCCGTTGATCTGCGATACTGATCAGCCGCCGAAAATCGGCCGTCCCGGAAGGTGGCTGACGCCACCTTCCGGGACGGGTCTTGCAAGTCGTTATTGCGGCGTCTCGAATTTGATGCGGAGCGCCTTGATGAGGGCGTCGAACGCCTTGGCACGGTGCCCATTCCACACCCGGCGATTCAGCGGCACCACCGTGCAGCGGATCATCTGGAGCAGCGGACGCGCGCGCTCGAGTGCCAAACGAACTCGCTCATGGTCGTCATGGGCAAGTGCCTTGTCCCACAGGCGCGGATTGTCGGTAACCGAGCTCGCAATTTTCTGCAGTTCGAGAAATGCTACCAGGGCTTCGTCGCGCGCGTCATGGTCGAAGACGAGTGCGTCCACATTGCGGGTGCCAATCACGTCGAGCGTCTGGCGCCGTGCGTCGTTGAGGATCGCGTCGAGGCGGGACGTCAGGTCCTTGCGGAGCTCGCGGTCGCGGGTGCGCTGCCACAGATACGCTGCGGTCGCGGTGCCCCCTGTCGTCGCCAGCGCGGGAACGAGGAGGATATAGTCGGCAACCATTTCCTTTCTCCAATCTGAATGTTGCCTTCATCATTCAGCAAGGTTCGTGCCATGATCAGGCGATCGATTGGAGTAATTTTAAGTAATTGAAAAGATTAATATTATGGGGAAACGTGAATTCGCTCACCTGTGATTTTGTGAGAAACAGAAATGCCGGCACAAAATATTATCTCACAGGCTCACAATTGTACGGACGCGCCCGGGGAATAGATTGCGGGATCGGTCAATGTAATATGCACGCTGACGAACTTGCGTATCTTGTCGTCGATCGTTTTCTGCATTGCAGCCGTTGAGCCCGTCGGGTGCAACAATTGAGCGAGCTGCTTGTGGTCGGGGCGCCGGCCGTGCTGCGCAGCGACATGGCGCGCAAGCGCCGTCAGCAATTCCTTTGGATCCTCGTCCCGCTTGAGCAGTGCATAACGTCGTTCGATCGGCGCTGCGTACAGCGCAGATAGGCGCGCACTTACACCTGCCTCCAGCGCAGGCACCGCGTTCGGCGTTATGTGTGAAGGCGATGTGGCATCGGACTGCGTCGCTGCGTCTTCAGGCAGTTCGATATCGTTTGGCATCAGGATCATGCCGCGGTTGCGCGAGACGGCGGCGCGAATGGCGTTCTGCAACTCGCGGATGTTGCCGGGCCACGAATAGCCTTCGAGTTTGCGGCGCGTTTCGTCACGCAACATCGGGCGGACGTGCCTTCCCTGTTTTTCGTTCGCCTCATTGACAAAGCGCTCGAACAGCGCCGGAAGATCACCGAGCCGCTCGCGCAGTGGCGGGAGCGTGAGCGTGGTATTTCTCAGCCGGTATTCGAGGTCGGCGCGAAATCGGCGAGCTTCTATTTCTGCTGTCAGATCTTTGCAGGTGGCCGCGATCACGAACAAATTGACGTGTGTGTCATGTCCCGAGCCCAGTGGGCGAAACGTTCCCTGTTCAATCACGCGCAGCAGCGCCGTCTGCGCTGCGGCGTTGAGGTCGGCTACCTCGTCAATGAACAAGGTGCCGCCATTTGCTTCGCGCAACAGCCCGGGATTCTGAGTGGTCGCGCCGGTAAAGGCACCGCGTTCATGACCAAGAAGCTCCGCCACACCCAGGGTTTCGGTCAGATTGCCAGCGTTGATCACGACCAACCTGGTGCCTGGAAAATGCCGCGTGCGCTCCTGATAGATCGCCTGAGCAACGAGCTCCTTGCCCGTTCCAGAGTCACCGAGCAGCAGGACCGGGCCGCCGGCGCGGACCGCAGCGGGGATGCGCCGGGCGATCTCCATCATGCGTGGTGTCGATCCTACCACGAAGGGCAGGTCCAGATTGGGCCTGGACCGACGTTTGCTGTCCTCCATCACCTCATTCGTCGTGGCCATGAAGTCCGCCCCCCATTGTGGCTCCGCGGGCGACGGCTTGAAGATCATCGCATCGGGCTGGACGTCGAATTGCTCAAACTCCACATCTTGCCGCGCGAGGCGGGTGGACCAGATCAGCACTGGCAAATCAGGGTGGGCGCGCTTGATCTCGGTCAGCAGCAGCCCGCCCGCCGTTCGCCCGACGCCGACATAGATACGACTCGGCATTTCGAGGTCGAGGAGCACAAGATCGGGGAGAAACCGATCAATCGTCCGGAGCGCCAGGTCGGGATTCGGCTCCAGGTGCAATGTGAAAGTGCCGTTCGGAAGGACCGTCTCCAGGAGCGTGACGATGTCTTCGTCATCATCGACGACCAGGATCTTCGTCATGACAATTGCCTCGCGGGTTGGAGTGCCGCCTGCATATCGAGAGCGGCACGGTGCAGCCCGGCGAGCTCGCCCCTGACGGCGTCCATCATGGCGAGCAGGCGCGGCTGGCCACTGACCCCCGACTGGCGACAGGCCCGCCGCGCCGTGTTCAGCATCTCGGCACGGGCCTCAAGATCGAACATCCCCCGCTCGAAACGATCAAGTGTCGCGCGCTGGGTGCCGGCGCGCGCGACGCTGGCGCCAAGTTGCACTGCGTAGTCGATCATATATCGCCGCTGCGGCGTGATGAACGCGTTGGCCTCGAGATATCCGTCAGGGAGCACGCTTCCGTCGTTGAGCGCCTGGGCGATATGTTCCCGAAGCATGCCAAGCGTGCTCTCCCGTCCAGCAAGCCAATGGGCGATGCGCCCAAACTGGATAATAGCCTCATTTTGCGTTGATACCCCAAGATGCGGGAGCGGCGCCGCCCGTCCGATGAGCGCGCTTCGCGCTGCGCGCTCGAGATCGTCGCGTGAGAACCCATAGGTCAAGAATACGAGTCCGGGCCATGCGCGCACGGCGAGCAAGGCTTCGTCGTCGGTTTCATCCGGTGTGGACCAGCCGATGACCAGAATGGCTGCAGGTTGAGCACCCAGAAGCCGATACTGCAGCAGCCGGTCGCGAGCATGCCGTACGCCGGCAAGCACGGCATGCCCGACCTCAGGATCATGATCGCGCTCGACCAGGATCAGGTTCTCCACCGTCACGCCCGCGTCGCGGAGCGCCCGCAAAATGATCTTCTCCATAGCGGGCCAGGCGATGCTAATGCCGGGTGGCGAGTTCATCGCGCATTTTCCAGCCGGTTAACGACAAATACGAGATCTTCGATCTCGCGCTGCCAGACAGGGGAGGGATACTCCAACCAGCGTTCGAGCTTGCGGTGTAGCCGGTGTGGCGACGAGGACAGCAGCGTGCGGCATTCCGCCTCGATCACCGCGTCGGGATCAAGGAGCTTTTGCTGGCACAGCATTGCCATTTCGGTGAGCGCCTCGTGCTCTGCCTGCGCGTTCCAGTCTGCGCACAATTGGCTGGCCTTTGCCTTGCCGGCGATCAACTCGGACAGGGCTTTGAATGTATCGTCCGGGTCGACATGGTGAAAACCCGTGATGATTTTGGCGCGGCCCAGAATCTGGAGGTTGGGGTCTTGCTCAGGAGCGGTGTTTACCAGCGAGTTCAGGTGCCAGATCACGCCAAGGGTCGCTGCCGGGACCCGGTTTGAGTGGAGAAGGCCGGAGGGAACGGGCGAGCGATCGTCGAGCAGCAGCAACTGGCAGTGTTCGGCTTCGACCAAGGGATCCACCAGCCGGTCATCCAACGTCCAGCCAAGCGGCAACGCGCGCACCATGTGCGTGGGCCGTTTGTCCGGGTCGAAAAAGGCCACGATCGGGTTAGCCATCGCAGGTTACCGCAGCGGCGCGCGCGCCGCGTACGCCCGGTTGCGCGGCGCTCCACAGGGTCCGCATCAGCCCGAGCTTGCTCGGGTTGGACACGAGATTCTCAAGCAGCGCCGAAACCGGCAGATAGCGAAATTTCGGCGTCGAGGCGCGCTCGGATGTCATCGCGACGCTGGGGACGCCGCGTCCCGTCACGATGAAGATTTCCGCCCTGGCGGCCCGGGTGTTGTCAACAAGCGCTTCGGCCGCTTCGACCAGGCCACCGTTCACCTGCGCGCTCAATGCTTCCAGCGTCGAGAGATGAAGAACCAGACAGTCAATAGGACCGGGGGTTACGCCCGCAGGTGGGTTGATAAGGAAGGATCGGCATTCCTCAAGGTCGGGGAAATCGAGATCGGCGAGCCGCTTGTCCGGTATGCAGATGCCCGAGCGCTTCCAGACAATATCATGCGGCGCGCCATTTCTGGCGAGAATGCCAGCCTGGGATTGAACGCGCTCGTCCAATATCGCGACGCGCGCCAGGGAGGCAGCGAGCAATTCCCATCCACTCCCGTCCCGTGCTGCTTCATGAAGCGCGGCAGAATGGACACACATACCGTTCGCCGCTTCGGCGCTGATCCAGTAAGGCCGCTCCGGCATCCCGGCGTTGTCGAATTGGGCCGCCTTGTCGATTCCCAGGGCGGGGCTGAACTTCTCTTCACCGGCATGATCGAGCCAGATCGCGGCCAGATGATCGCTACCCAAATGCGGAGCAGGAAGGAACTCACGATCGAGCGGATAAGGGAATTTCAAGGTATCGGTCATGTACGGGTCAGCGAGGCGCGTGAACAAGATCGGTCCGTCGACGCCCGACAGCGGCAGCGCATCGCAGTCCGAACCAGCGATCCCGACTATTGGTCGGCCTTGCCACACCGGGTGCTGATCGCGATAGCCAAGCGCTACCGCACGGTGCAGGTCTTCTATCCAGGCCCTGCCTTCGATGGCCTTTGCCAGAAAGGCCGCGATCGCATCGGGGGCGAGTTGTAGAGTGCGCACCGGCAGTTGCGCGCCCCACTGGTTGATCGCTGCTGTCGCTTTGAGGTTGGTGTCGACGATCAGAAAACTGTATCCGCGGGCGGCCTCGGCGATTCGCCCCCAATCGGGTTCCTCGTCAACCTCAATCGCCGCGATGCCCAGACCCGCCGGCTCCCGATTGCTGTGCCCCGGACGTACGATCAGCGCGATCTTGGGGCGTTGAAGGTAGAACTCATATTTGAGGCAATGACTGCCATTATCGAGGGTGTGCGTGCCGGCGCGGAGTACGGCGGGACCCGGCTCTTTGAGCTCCAGTTCCGAAAGGCGCTTGCCGCGAAGATAATGGGCACAGATCTGCATCTCGCGGATTCCCCAGAAGCCCGCCATGGGTGCTCCTGTCGAGTCGAGGATTGGCGCGTCATCGATTATTCCATTGATCCGAACCGGCAGCGGAACGTCCTTGTCCTCGCGATGTGAATCGACAAGCCGGCCGTCCCGCTCAAGCCGCGTTCTGGGATCGACGATCCTGATCTGGAGAAGGTCGGGGTCGTCGGACGAGACGGTTGCCTTGACGTCGAGTTGCAGCTTGTCGCGGGACCGGCCGGCGCCGTGGCGTGCGCTGTTCCGAATGATATTTTCTAGAATGATATATAGTGCATGCGCACCGACCTCGCCCCCCGGACACGAAAAGACCATCGCGGGGTCGCCTTGATATTCCACTGAAGACGGCAGATTCTCCTTGCCAGAGATGGTCGAGAGCAGAGGAGGGCGGCCGTCACTCCCCAATGCCAGCGCCTTGATCTGGCCCGCCAGATTCAACCTTGATAACTGGGCGGCGAGCGAGAGCGGCTGCGACCAAAATGTCTGATCTGAGGTCGCAATTTCGGCAAGGAAATCCATCCGCCGCTGCAGATAGGCCAACAGGTCATTCGTTGCGCGCGACAGGTGCTCAGCAGTGTCGCCGGGACGAGGCGCGGCGCCGGCGACGCGGGCCAGGACATGCGAGCCCAGGTTGTGCGACATGTTTCGGCCCATGATGGCGGCCACGGCGCTGCGCAGGGACGACCGTCTCGCGCGCACTTTCTGCGCAAGCAGACGCATCAGATCAAGTTGCTGGCGCAAATAGGCTTCGCGGACGAAGGCGCGCCCCGCCTCCGCTTGCGGGATGCTTACGGCGCGCGGGAATTCGTAGCGTATGGAAATCTCGCCGAACGCTTCAACTTCGTCGGCCATCAGCCCCGGGATAAACGCATCAGACCACAGGTCGATCGTACTATTCTGACCCGCGGTCCACCACATGAAGTGGCGTCCAGCGGCGCTCTGGATCGGACTGTCGCTCAGCGGAAAAAGCGGTCCATCCAGGTGATCGAGCCCGATGGAATCCTCGATCCATTCCGTTCGCACGCCTCGTTCGGCCTTGCGTTGGAATCGTGCAACAGGGTGCTCGCCGGCAAAGACCACCGCCTCCTCCCAATCCTGGATGTGCGGCAGCACCGTAAGGAAGTGCGAAATCAGGCTATGGGCTTGATGGATCGGCTGGACGAGGCACGTGGTCTCGCGTGCTGCGGCGATCTGTGACGCAAGCCGCGCGAAACCGCTCGCAAGCTGATGATAGTGTTCCTTGAGCCAACTTTCTCGCGCGTCGCTGGTTTCGAAGAAGAGCAGGAAGACGGCTTGCAGCCCGCCGAAACCCTGGTCGCCGACCCAGATGTCGGACACCGGTGCAATGGCGATATGACGTCGCGCGTCGATACGCTTCGAAAACCTGGCGACGTCCATCAACAGTGGCTTGAGGAAGGCGTCTATCGCCAGTTCCTCATCAGCCGACCGTTCCTTTTGGGTCTGTGCATCCGGCGGGCTGTCACGCTTGTCGCGGGCATTTGTAAGCGAAACAAAGCGGTTGGTGCGCTTCCCCTCTGCGCACTCATTTTCCTGTGGTTCGAGGAGCTTGAGCCAAAGGAAAGGCGGAGCCGCGTCGTCCCCCGGGCGAACCATCTCGCCGCGCAGCGGGCCATGGGCAGGATCGCCGCCATTGCTTTCGAGATGGTCGTAATAAACCCCTTCAATGTTACTGCGCGGGTCGTGCGGATAGCCCGAATAGATCGCGAGCAGCGCGCGCCTGAGCGACTCCCATCCGCCCGGCGGCGTCCAGTCGCCCGGCATCGTCGCTGTCCCTTTCGGGAGGTGCGATATGGCGTCACCCAGAACTGATTTTGCCCGGGCGATCTCGGGATTGTCCGGCAGGGCGGCGAGCAGATCTGCGAGGCTTCCATTGCCGTGCCCCTGTACGAGCGCCGTCAGGGCACGGCGCATAAAGTCGTTCGCGTCGTCGCCACCCTTCCAGATATCGCGTTCGACAGAGATCCATCGAAACGATCGCGTCGCTTTGTCGAACAGCGCCGGCACGGCCTCGACGGCGTGCTTGCCATCTATCAGGTCAAGAGCATCGCCGAGCCAGCTCAGCTGGAATTCGGCATTGAAGCGATAGACCGATTGCGGCGAGAGATAGTCGCGTTCGCGCATCGCACGGATCGCGTCGAACCATTCCGGCGGGCGCGCTGTTCCACAGACCATGCTAAACTCCGCTCACGGCGTGATCAGCGTTCATCGGCCTGGCGCCGAGCAAAACAGCAACGAGGCGCACCGCGACGACTATGGCGAGCAGCATCGCGCCAGGGGCGAGCAACATCCATGGGGCCGAACTGACATAGTTCATGCCGTCGTAGATCATCTTGCCCAGGCCGGGCTGGGGAGGCTGGATGCCGAGACCGAGAAAGGACAGGGCGGCCTCGAGCGCGACGATGTCGGGCAGATAGGCGATTGCATAGAGCGCCGCGGTGTCGGTGCAATTGGGCAGGATCTTGGCCAGCAGGATACGCCATTCAGGCAATCCGATCGCGCGCTCGGCGGTGATGAAGGGCAGTGGCGCGATCTTGATCACTTCGGCCCTGACGATCCGCGCGGGCCCGGGCCAGATGACGAGCGAAAGCACGAGATAGGCTTTGGCCGCGCCCGGACCGATCGCGCTCAGCAGCGCTGCCATGATCAGCAGGAACGGGATCGAAGAAAAAAGATCGATCAGCCACAGGAACACCCGGTCGGGCCAGCGGCCGTAGTGAAACCCCGCAAGGGCGCCGATAGCCGCGCCGATTGTCAGCGAGGCCAGGAGGGCGGCCACCGAGATCGCGACCGTATATGAGGCGCCCACCAGGACGCGGCTCAATATGTCGCGCCCGAGTTCGTCACAGCCGAGCCAGTGCGCGCTGTCCGGCGCGGTCAGGCGCTCGTTGATCGAAATATTGATCGGATCCTGCGGCGCTGCGAATGCAAGCAGGAGGCAAGCGGCGGTGACGAGCCCCAGCGCGATGACCGTATTGCGGGCGGCATCACCCGTGCGCATGCCACACTCCCGAAATGCGAGGATCGAGGATCGGGTAAAGCGCCTCAAGGGCAAAGGTCACGATGATCGTGACCACTGCCGATAACAGAACCAGACCCTCGAGCATCGGGAGGTCGCGGGCCAGCACCGATTTGAGCAACAACATGCCAAGGCCTGGAACTGAATAGATGATCTCGACGATGAACGCGCTGGTCAGAAGGAGCGGCAGCTGGTTCCCGAAGGCAGACAGCAGCGGCACCATGGCGTTTGGCATGACGTGTGAGCGCAACACGCTGAGGGTACCAAGCCCGCGTGCTCGCGCGGCCACGACATAAGCGGCGCGGTCGATCTCCTCGATCTGGCGCTGGGCGATCGACCCCAGAATTCCCATCGGATATGTTGCCAGAACGAACGCCGGCGGCACCAGAAACAGCCAGTCCTGCCAACTCGATGGCGCACCGGAAAAGCTGGCGAAGGGGTAATAGCGCGCCACCAGCAGCGCCAGGAAAATGCCGACGGCCATGGTAGGCGCGATCGTCAACGCGAAGTTGATCGTCGAGATCGCTGGCCGGGCACCCGCGACGGTGGTGCCCCAGCAGACCAGGGCGACATGGCACATGATGAACAGCGTCGCGATCGCGGCGACCGTTGCGGTCGTAGTGAGTTTGCCCGCGAGTTCCCAGGCAACCGGCCGATCGTCAACGAACGATCGGCCAAGGTCGAGTCTGACGATCCGCTTGCCATAGGTCAGGAGCTGCACGGGCAATGTTTGATCGAGCCCCATCTGGTGGCGCAAGGATGCGACCTGTTGTTCGGTCGCTGCGGCACCAAGCTGGGTCCTTGCCGGATCCGAGGGTATGACGTGGAACAGCAGGAAGGACAGGGCGATCACCCCAAGCGTGATCGTCATCGCATAGGTGAGGCGCCCCGCGACATAGCGGGCTAGGCGCCGCGCGCGCCGGCGCACCGGTGATGCGCCGGGGCGCGGCATAACTGTCCGGTCAGTGCTCACCCGGCTTCGCCGCGGCGAGGGTGCGAAAATCGAATGCACCATGCGGGTTGATGGATACCGGCCCGAACCGGTTCGAATACAGCGCGACCTGATCGAGTCTGAACAGAAAGGCGGCCGGGGCCTGCGTCATGATGGCAGCCTCGATCCGCGCGGACTCGTGAAGGGCGCTGGCGCGGTCCATGCTGCCGAGCTTGTGGAGATCAGCATCGATGGCAGGGTTGGAGAACTGCCAGAAATTGGGGGCAGGGCGTTTCGCTGAATCGAACAGATTGGCGAGGATCGGTTCCGGCGACGAGAAGACATAGTCGAGGAACATGCTGAAGGCCGGATCATCGCCCTTGACCATGCGCCCGATGGCGCTGTCGAAGTCGACCTTCTTGAGAACCACAGCGATGCCGAGCGGTTTGAGCTGAGCCTGTACCAATTGCCCGATCTGCTCGCTTGCCGCCTGGTTGTGGATGAGCAATTCGATTGGTTCACCGTGATAGCCGGACTGGGCGAGTTCGGCGGCTGCGCGCTTCGGGTTGTAAAGCTGCGCGGCGGAGATTTGCGAATGATAGCCGCTCATGCCCGGCGGCACCGGTCCGCCGGCGACCTCGGCATGTCCGAGGAAGAGCTGATCGACGATCTGCCGTCGATCAATCCCGAGCGAGATCGCACGGCGCAGATGCACGTCGGGCAGCTTGGCGAGATTGAAACCGATCATGTTGCTGTTGAAGGTCGCGAAGCTTTGTTGACGGAACGACGTTGCGAGTTCCGGTTGCAGACCTCCCTGTTTGGTGAAGACCGCCGGCAAAAGGCCGTTGGGCACAAGCATCATGTCGATACCGCCGCGCCGGAGTTCACCCAGCCGCACCTCGTCATTGGTGATCGTGCGAAAGGTGAGCTGCTTCACCGTCCCCGATTTTGTCTGGTCCCAATAGTCGGGATTGCGCTCCATCACGATCTGGGACGCGCTGTGCGAAACCATGCGGAACGGTCCGGTGCCCACCGCGAGTCCAAGGCCCCAGCGGTCCCGGTTGGCGGGGGCGAGTGCTTCCTGGGGGAAGATGGCGATCCACGCCGTTGTCAGGCGATTGAGGAAGAAGCGTTCGGGTTTGATCAATCGCATTTCGACGACGTCGTTGCCGACCGCGCGAAGGCCGGAAACCGAGGTCGCTTTACCGCCATTATAGGCGGCGCATCCGTCGAGCGTGTCGGTCAGCAGAAACGCAGGATAGGCGCGCGCCGAGCAAAAGGCTGTGTAGCTTGCCACCACATCCCCCGCGGTGACGCTGCGTCCCTTATGATCTGGACCGAACAGGTCGGAATCCTGAAATCTGGCGCCCGACCGGATATGGAAGCGCCAGACCAGATTGTCCGTCGTGCTCCATTGATCGGCAAGCCCAGGCGCCACCTCGCCGGATTTGTCGAGGCTCAGCAAACCTTCATAGATTTGCCAGGCGATCAGAAAGGTCTTGGGATTCTTGATCGTCAGGGGGTCAAGACGCTCGGGCTCGGCTTCGATACCGACCACCAGCGCGTCGGTTCGGGGCGCCTTTCCGGTGCAGGATGCAAGGGCAAATGTCGCTGCCAGCGCCAGCGCGCACATTCGAAATGTCGACCGCGTCATGTTCGATTCTCCTCATCTGTATCACGCGGCCGAACAGCAGTTTTGCGAGAAGCTCAGCTGTTGGTCGGTGGCAAAGTCTCATTCTCACGTGCCGCGTCGCGGCGTATCTCTGAAGTTCCCGCACTGCTCATGAGCGCCGGATCCTGGCCCGCTGCTGGCGTGAGCCCGCGGGTCCGATGCGCGAACGCCTTTCCGCGTCCGACCGAGCCACTATTTGCCGTTGCCATCACTGAAGTCTCCTGAGGATCGCCTGTTCCTCCCTGAATTCCTCAATGTAGAAGTCGAAGCAAGTCGTCTCGGGAAAACCCGTGATGATTTCCTTCGCATTCTGCCGAAGCAGGTTTCCCATCACGTGCTCCGGAGAGATCTGCTCGTTCACCATCGCCTTTGGCAGGATGACGTCCGCATTGGTGTTGATGATCAGCTCGCGGGTGCCGGTGAGCGACGACGGGTAATAGCGAATGAAGAGGTCCGTGGACTGCGACGCGGCATCCTGCGCACTCTGTTCATGCCAGACCAGCGAGTCCCGTTCACCCTGAAACGCGGCCCAAAGCTCGGGTGCATGTTCTACAATCGCTGCCGCATAGCATGCGGAAAACAGGCTCAGTTCGATCCAGCCATCCTGAAACTCGTGCAGGACCGCGCGCAGTTCGGCGATGAACGCACACAGCGCGCGACCATCGAGCTGCAGATCTGTCGATGGCCCTTTGCCCGGCATGGTCGTGATCGGCGTGATGAGGAAATTCTTGAATCCCTGGCGGTTCAGATCGGAGATCATGCGGATGACGGAGTTCGCGTTGATCGTCGTCAGACAGGTCAGGATATTGATCCGAGGCGCCGCGCCCTGTTCCGCCAGCCATCGGGCCCCGTCGACGCCTTGTTGGTAGCTGCCTGCCACGCCGCGCTGCCGGTCATGATCCTGCGCTTCGCCGTCTAGCGATACGTCGATCCAGTCCGCGTTCAGCGCGCGCAACCGGTTTCGCAGCGGCAGCATCGAGACGCCATTGTCGATCAAGCCGATCTTCGCGGCGGGAAGTGAGTGACGCAAGTGTGACAGAAGGTCGATGCCGGCCTTGGTCACCGAGCGTCCGCCATAGACGAAAGTGCTGATGCCGAGACCATGGGCGACATCAGCGAGTATCGCGCTCCATGCATCTGCCGGGAGACTGCGGTTGTGCTTGGCGAATGTCGGCGGATAAATGCAGTGCACGCACTGGAACGCGCAGGCGCCGGTGAAGATGATTTCGCCCTGGGTCGGCCAGGTTTCGCGATACGCCTGGCGCAGTTGATCGGCAGCGTCGCCGACGCGCGCGCCCAACGCCGCCTGCCAGCGGGCGATGGGTGTCCGGGCCGCGGTTCGCGGGCTCTGGTGTAAGGCCGAGGTCATCATCGAGCGAGCGTCTTGCATCCATCGTGCCAATCACGTGCATCCCGTGTCGTGAGGCAAAGGCGACGGCGCGGTCGCGACAATCCCCGGAATTCTCACAAATGGATGTGAGCCGACATCACAAAGCTGCGAGATTGTGAGCCGCAGCCGCAACGAGCAATTTGGCGCGCGGATGGCTGGGAGCCTCGAAGAAGAGGTCAGTCGCCTGCTTCTCCACGATCCGGCCCTGATCCATCACGACGACTTGATCGGCTATCGATCTGACGACCGCGAGGTCGTGGGCAATGAACAAATAGCTCATGCCGCGTTCGGCCTGAAGGCTTGCCAGCAGGTCCAGGATCGCCATCTGGTTGACGGTGTCGAGTGCTGACAGGCACTCATCACAGATGAGGAGATCCGGGTCGAGGCTGAGGCAACGCGCGATGGAAATACGCTGACGCTGGCCGCCGGAGAACGCTGCCGGCAGCCGATCGAGCACATCGTGGTCCAGACCTACACGTTCGAGCAACTGCAGGGCTCGCGCTTCCCTTTGACGATCGTCCTGGCCGATGGCATGAATCCGCATTGCCTCGACGAGCATGCTTCGCACCGTCGCCCGCGGGTTGAGAGCGCGGTACGGATCCTGAAAGATCAACTGGACCCGGCGGCGCATGGAAAGGCGTTCTGCGCGGGAAAATCCGGAAATGTCCTGACCAGCCAACTGGACCGTTCCCGCGCTCGGTTCCAGCAGCCCTGCCAGCAGCAGCCCGAGCGTCGACTTTCCGGATCCCGACGGACCGACAAGGGCCACCGTTTCGCCGCGCCGGATGGTGAGGGATACATCCTGGACCGCGTTCATCGCTGCAGAATCCACGAATGCCGAACGGCGCGAAAACTGCTTGCCCAGGGAAATCGCCTCGATGAGAGGCGCGCTTGCTTCCATGGGCTCGCGCCGCGCGACCTTTTTCGGTGCTTCCAGCGCTCGCCGAGCGTTCAACAATTGCTGTGTATAGTCGTGATCGGGCGCTGCGAGGATCGCAGCGGCTGGACCGCGCTCCACCACGATGCCACGACGCAGCACGATGATGTCATCGGCCAGTTGCCCGACCAGCGGCAAATCATGCGAGATAAGCACCAGCGTCACGCCCCGGCTTTGCCGAAGTGCGCGCAGATGGCCGACGATATCCTGTTGCAGACCGGCATCGAGTGCGCTGGTGGGCTCGTCGGCGATGATAATCTCCGGATCACAGGCAAGAGCGAGGGCGATCATCACGCGTTGCTGCTGACCGCCGGACAATTCGTGAGGGAAGGCAGCGAGCAAGGCGTGCGCGTCGGCGATCCCGACTTCCGACAGCAAGGCGGCAGCCCGCGTCCTGGCCGTAGCGCGGTCGAGCCCGAGATGTTGTTGAAGAGGCTCAACCAGATGCTGGCCGATGGTGCGTACCGGGTTGAGATGCGCTCCGGCATCCTGAAAAACCATCCCGATCCGCCGTCCCCGGATCGCGTTGATTTGGTCGGGTGCGAGATCAAGCAACTCAATGTCACCGAGCCAGGCGCGCGATTCCTGTGTCACCCTTAGCGGAGGTGGCAGAAGACCAATGATTGCCAGCGCCGTGAGGGTCTTTCCGCTGCCAGACTCGCCGACGATGCCGAGGACCTTGCCAGGCTCGACCGAGAAAGAAATTCCGTCAATGAGGCGCACGGTCGACCGCGCGTCGCGAGGAAAGTCGACGCCAAGCGTGTCGATCTGCAAGGCGGGAGCTTCCGGCACGGGGCAAGGCTAGACCGGTCCATGGCGGCACGCCAGCCCGAACCCGAAGTGGATGGCGTGGCGCCGCAGCGACGATCAGCGTCCCACAGCGGTGGCGTGAGGCCGGCTGCCAGGCATCTGGAAGAGCGCCGGCATTGCGACGCGTCGGGGCGACGGCAATGGCTAAGGCGCTGTCAGTTGCGCCAGGCTGAGTGGACCCAGCGCCTTTTCAAGGGCGACCGCAAGCCGGACTCCGCCACGCTCCAGTTGCGTTGCCACCGCCGCCTGCGCGCGCATGTCGTATCCCGCAGGCAGCGTAATGGGCGCGACATCACGTTCGCATCGGGGCGCCGTGTGGAAGGAATAGGCGACCGTCACGGCGACGGCATTCGTTTCCTTTCCCCATGACGCGAAATCGCCCTCGGACCATTTGGCGGCGCGCTCCTGCGTGATGTCGCTGGTCAAACGGGTCAGGATCGCGCGTGCGTCCCTTCCCAGTTCGCCCACCACGACGCTGTCCCAATAGCTGTGGAGATTGACGGTGCGCGGGCCACCCATGGCGAGCGCGATACAATTTCCGCCGTGATCGTGATTGTCTGCCATATGCAGCGGCTGATGCATGTCGCCGACGAAGTGCAGCACATATTTCAGCGCGAGAATGCGCTCCGCCGGTGCGGTGGCAGAATCACCGAGTTCCCTGGTGAACGCTCGTGCTCGGTCAACGATACAGGCTTCCGCCGGGCCGGCGCTTGCCGGCTGGGCGCTGGCTGGATGTCCGTAGCAGGCCGCATCATAGTCTGGATGATCGAGTTCGATATCGGCATAATGCCACAGGGCCGTCTCACGGTGCCCATGGTCGCGCCAGACATCAGCCCAATAAGACCGCGAGAGCATATCGGAGGGCGTGCTCTGATCCTTGTCCTGAGCAAGAATGGCATCGATCTTCGCAACCGTCTCCGGTCGCAGGCGGCTCCGCGCGATCGCGGCCACGAGTATATGGCCTTCGCTGCCCCAGGCAAAGCACGGCGCGGGTGAGAGCGCGGCGACAAGGCACGCCGCGAGGAGGATTGGTCGGGATGTCATTGCCCGACTGTTCGAGCAGATGGCCATCGATGCAAGTGTCAAAGACCCCAGATGCGCTTCATGATACGGCGCCAGACGTGCCTAAACCTGCTGGCGGTGGCCCAGCATCTTTTGCTCGACACCGTGCCACCGTTCCGGGGAGTGCGGCATGCAGATTGCGGGAATCCGGAGGCATCGAGCCTTCGGGACATCGCCGCAACTCACGCAGCATGTGTGCGCAACGTCAGTCTTTTGCCGAAGGTCACGCTACTGTTCGAAGGTACCCGTGGCGGTAAATATATAGAAATATCCCGCGCCTCTGGCACCTTGGGTTTGGAGGCGGCAGTCGCTGTCAGTGCTGAGATGTTCCCACGTCACGCTGCCGTGAAAGCCGGCATTGGCTGCCTTCGTAACGACATCTTGCTTTGCACGATTGCACCCGTCGACAGGGTTGGGCGGATTTATCGATCCGGCGGCGATGGCCGCCACGCCATCGACTTTGTACGTTGTTTGGGCTGCCGCAGAGTTTGGCGCAATCGCAGCAGCGAAACACCATGTTGTCAGGAAAAATAATAAAGGTGACGCTCTCATAATTCCTCCTGGGTTTGCATTTCATCCAATATGGTTCGAAGTACGCATGCGCACTTGTCTGGCGCCTCCCAAGATATATTCAAACCTTCGGAGCGGCAATGCCTGTCATGTGCAGATAACGATTGACCGTAAGGGTGTGGGTTAGATTGGCATCCAGTTCTCGGCCAGCATCTATCGGCTGGATGCCGCGCTATGTGATGATAGTGGCTGCCTTGCATCCGAACGTGCGAGCGCTTTGCTATAGCGGGAATGACCGGGAAGTGTTTCAGGCAGGCAACCCCGCTTCATTTCGATGCCGTCTACAGGCGAATGGTGACCACGCCGCCGTTGGAAGCACTGTCGGAAATATATGGAGTTGGACTTCAATCGCTCTCGACATCTTGTTTCAATCATATACCCTTGCTTGTCTGAAAGGAGAGTGGAGGGCGCGATGAAATGTGCGTTGCATGCTATGTTGCTTCTCCTCTCCTCGGTCGCCGCCATTCCAAGCGCGGTCGCGGCTACACCAAATTGTCCGGCCGTGAGTCCGCAGGGCGTTCGACCGCCTCTGGATCCCGCGAGATCGATTGATCCCGATCGCAAGGCTTTTGCGGCAGAGGCTGCGCCTGTTGCGCTTGCCGATGCGGCTCGTGAGATTGTTTCGCAATATGAGACTGGTTTGAAGGCCGGCTATGGCGCAATCTCTTCTTTAGACACGATTTCTATCGGCATCAGCCAGTGGAACCATGGCACCGGGTCTCTCTATACCTCACTTCTGGCCAAAGTGACGGACGCGGACATTCTCGCGGCGCCGGTTTCGATTAGGACCGACCTTTACGACCTTAAGCATAGCCCCTCCAAACGTGACGCGATTATCGCATCGTGGACACACGCCACGCCGCAGGATCCGCTCAACAGCGGAATTCGCCAGTCGCTATACCAGGATTTGTCCACATGGTTGTCGTCGCCTGGCGTGATAGCGGCACAGCGAGCGTTGACCGATCGTGATATGAACAGCGCTTGGCAATATGCGCGCGCGTGGCAGCGCGATCGCGGGTCATCGGCGCCTGTCACACTTCCCCTCCTGACGTCGTTTTACGATGTGCTGATTTACAATGGCGGTTTTGCCGGCGTTTGGGTTCCGCACGTACAGAAATTACGGAGCGACCTCCCGACACCAACAGCGCTACTTGATGACATCGGGAGTTGGGCGGCGAAGTGCGAGGTTTTCACGTCCGCGACGACCCCTCATCACAAACTTTACTCGCTCCAGGATTTTCGTGCCAGCCTTTACCTCTGGCAATCGCTCCTCAAGAGCAGTCCGGATATCTTTACTGACGATGTGCAGGACCTGCTCGCGATAGGTTATATACGTGCGCAGATTTCGACGGGTGACAACAAGCCGCTCGGTTTTCACGGTATCTACGAAGTGGACGTCTTACTGAGACGTGGTACCGAGGCCATCGGCATGGGATATCGCGGCAGCAAAATTGGCCCACTCTATCCTAAGCCGTGATTGTACGAGACCGTTGCCGAATATTGGCCACACGCCGGCGAGACCGGGTGTGCGATATTCTCATTCCGAGCGAGACGCTGGTGTCGATGCTCAGCTCGACACGCACGATCCGCGCGGGCGCGCTTGATCCTCGCTCGCTGGGCGTGGCGAGCGTTCGCAGGAACGTCGCTGGACCAGCCAGGTCATTGGCGGCGATCCCGACGCCTCGCATTGCGACGGCGACAATATTGACGAGGGAGCGCTGGCCGGTTGGTTGTCAGCGTTGGCGCAAGCAGCGGCCTTGATCGGCGCATCGAAACCATGCCGAACGCCATGCGGATCAGCAGCAGGACCGCGCCCTGATCGGCATGCGCCGCCAGATGACACCATAACGTATGAAGCTCGACCCAGACCATTACGCACTCTCCCGTGACGAACCGTCGTCACGGGCGATGCCTGGCCGCTTTCTCGACCCTATCGTTGGGTAATCTTCTCCGCGTCCCCGATCCTGATCACATCACCGTCCTGGAGGCGGCGACGCCAGAAGGAATCGTCACGCACAAGCGCGCCGCCTTCCGGCATCACCGTCCGTGGCGGCGCCGCCAGCAGATGGACAAGGATCCCGGGAGCAGGGCGCACCTCCATATAGGCGCCGGTCCAGCCCGGCGGATGCGGGGGGGCAAGGCGATCATGGCGCTCCCGAAGGAGCGCCTTGCGCACCCGTTCCACTGCGTGATCGAACGATACGGCGGCGTGCAGACCGAGCCACGCGCCGCGCTCCGCCCCGAGCGCCACAGCCTCGCCGGCGGCATGCAGTGCTGACCGGCCGCGCGCCTGATAGTGACTGCCCATGCTGACAAGGCTGTCCAGGTCGTCGCCCCAGGATTCCGCATGGACCTTCCGGAGGACAACCGAGGGGCGTTTCGCGTCGAGCGGGCCATAGACCTGCATGGCCCTGGCGCGATCCTCGAGCACGAGCGGGTCCCCGGTCGCGGCAAACAGCGGATCGAGGCCGGTGCGCTCAAATTGCCGCCGGCGCCCGGCGGTCGCGTGATCGTACCGCGCGCGTAGCGCCTCGGTCGCCTGGGCCAGCGACCCGCGCCTACGCTGCCGGTACGCGCGTTTCCCCGCGGGCGTTGCCGTCATCACCAGCTTCATTTTCTCATCCCCGGCAGCGATCGAATCTCCGACGATAAATAACCCGACCCGTCATTTCGACGGGCGTCTGGTAAGGAGATTATCACATGAAGAACATCAACCGCGAACGCCTGCTCAATTTCTGGCTCGCCTTCATCCATCATCGGCTCAGTTGGATCGCCGCAACCGAAGCACAGGCGGCCCGTTTCGGGACCTATGGTTCGAAAGGCGAGTTCGATCCCGAACGGACGGTTCGGATCATCCAGAGCGAGATGATCCTCGACCGGCTTGCCGCCATTGGCGGGACGCCGGGTTTCGGTCCGGCCTGATGAGGAGGCCGCATCATGCCAAACCGGGCATGGTGCGGTCTTCCCGAATTCGATCGATACCCTTGTGCGGGTCGAACGCTGAAGCGGCAAGCGCGCACAGCGCGCGTGCAGGTCAAACCCGCCGCGTGCTCAGTTTCACCGTCGCGCAGAGTCCGCAGCTGTCACGGCGACGCTCGAACTGGCTCGTGCCCGCCAGTTCGCTAGCGGCAATGCTCGCATCCTGCTCATGCGCCAGCGCGAGCCGGTCGGCGATGCAGCTATCGCAAACGGGCGTGGGGGCCAGCCGCTCGATCAGCTTGCGGACATCATCATTCATCCAGCGCGGATGCGGGCAGGACGCGGCCCGGTCAAGAGCAGGGGTTGGCCGGCGCATCTGGACACGCGCCTCGGCTTCATCGATTGGTCGGCGATGGATAGCGGCTTTCGGCTCGAGCACTTTCGTCTGCTCCGCGATTTGGGCGGCCAGCGCTGGTTGAAGACGCCGAAGCAGCAGGCGGGTTACCAGTCCCTCAAAGAGGCGTACCGCGCCACGGAGCGTTGGGCCGAGGAACTCAAGCGTCGCAGATTCCCATCCGGGCGCACAAACACGGTGAAGGCGCCGCTTAACCGGGGAACCTGGTTCTGGCGGTATAATTGGTCGCGGATCTGGCCAAACCCGCAAGCGCCCGAACAGCTTTGCTACACGGTCGGCATCGATGGTGACGGCACGTTCAACGTGAAGATCGACACCGCCGGACCGAAGGAACCGTGGCGCAGCCGTTACCTCGCCATGCTCGACGATGATTATGGGCGGACTCCCTTTGTCGCGCTGCTGCCTGCCGAGCAAGGTGTCGCCATGTCGCTCGAACAACTTGTCGACTGGAGCATCGATTCGATCGCTCGGTTCGAAGTTGGATATGCCGAGGTCGCGAGAAGAATGCGCCTCACCGCACAAGCTATGCGACGGCTCGACGACCAGGCCGAACTCCGGCGCTGGTTCGAGGTCTGGCGGTCGGCCATGCTCGAGGCGGCCATCACGCAAGGGCGTTTACGGTGGCTTCCGGACTGCAGGCTCGTCCTCAGACCGGGATCCGCCTCGGCGGCCACGCTCAAATGCGACGTTGGAGACGATCCCGCCGGCAAACGCTGGGCGGTGCAATTGAACGAGCCTCAGGTATCGAGCGACTTCAACCCGTCTTCAGCCATCGCGGTCGATGATGATGGGCGCCACTACCTCCTGCACCAGGGTCAGCTTCGAACCAGAAGCGGCGCTCTTATTCGCGAACCTGAATTCGGCTCGAAAAGCGGCCTGCGCCCGGTCGCTGTGGACGACACCGGATTGGCTGCCGGACGGACCTGGTATCGAGTTGCCTCGCTCGACGCATCGCCTGCCCGCATTCGCGAGGCCACGGCCGCATTTGTGGAAGCCTGTGCGAGGGTGCGCGGCTGGGACGAGGCTCTGTCTATACCAGGCGATGATTTCGACAATTCGGAAGAATCGGGCGAAAGCTACTTCACCGGACCACGAGGGCCGATCGAGGGGCAGGAGATCAAGCGACGCCAGGGGATGGTCTGGCTGAGGCTCAAGCAACTCCTTGCCCCCGAAGGCATCGCCGTGTGCAAGACGCGCAAGCATCGTCAGGGTTTCCAGGTCGATGCGTTGATCGGGGCGAATGCCAGCATGCGCCTGCTGGTCGAGATCAAGACCGGCATATCGGCCGGCGATATCCATGGCGGTGTTGGCCAGTTGCATCTCTATCCCAAGCTCCTTCCCACCGCAGCGGGGCTCAAACCGATTTTGCTGTTGCCGCGCGCGCCGCATGAGGACGTGCTCCGCGCCGTGCGGGATTTGGGCATCACCCCGCATTTTTTCGATTTTGGCGACGGATCTGCTAGCGGGATATCCTTCAGCAAGGCATTTCTCGCCGAGTGTCGGGCGTGTCTGCATGCCAGTTTGTAGCTCGCCGCGGCGGCGTCAGTGTGAGGGCGGCCGCGAACATCTGTGCCAATTGATGAATGCCGCGCGGCGATGACACGCGATCGCGCCTGTGTCAGGGATTTGCCGGGCAACTAGCGACTGGAATCGATACGGCATTTGGGAGTGCCGAGCAGCAAGGACGGTGGAGGGGGCAGGATGGCGCGGTTTCTGGATGACAAGCAACTGGGGCCGGCAATCACCTCCCTGCTGAGCGGTGGCGACGTCAGATGTGCTGTCGCGTTCTGGGGAGACGGCGCGAAAAAGGCGCTCTTCCCGGCAAAGTCGGCCGCCCAGCGCGCGCGGATCATCTGCGATATCTCGATGGGCGGCACCAACCCGGCCGAACTCAAAAAACTCGGCGCGCCAACCAACAGCAAACTGCAGCATGTGAAGGGCCTGCATGCAAAGGTCTATATCTCGGATCGAGGGGCCATCATCTGCTCCGCAAACGCCTCGAACCGCGGTATCGGTTTCCTGGAAGTTGCCCATCTGACAGAAGTTGGGACCTTCCACGCCTCAAAAAGCAAGGCCTATACGGAGATCAGCGCCTGGTTCGAAGAATTGTCTGGGAAGGCGAAGGCCCTGGGGCCGAAGGCCTTGAAAGAGGCGGAGAGGAATTGGGCGAAAAGGCCGAAAGGGGGCGGGCACCTCTCCGGCCTCGGTACCGCTGATCCCGCGTCGCTCCTCCACGCTGTCGTCGCAAACCCATCAGCCTATCGCGGCGTCGGCTTCGTATTTTCCTCGGGACAGGCTTCACCCGACGACGTCACGGAAGCGGCGCAACTGCTGATCGCGCTGGACGATGAAAGACCGACCAAAGTCTTGAGTCAGCAAAAGCGGCGCCAGCTCAAAGCGTGGGATCATCGCAATCTGTTTACAGGGTGGCCGGATGCGGACGCCCGCGCATGGCCAAAGGTCTTCATCTGCGCTTACCAAGGAGAGCGGGGCGGCTTGTCCTACTGGCTGTACGAGCGCATCGATGAGGTTGCGATCGAGCGCGACAGTTGGACAGTTTTTGTGTCGAAGCGCGGCGATTTGCGTCGAGAGCTCGGATTGCCAGCAAGTCTGCAGACCATGGCACGGGCTGACGCGAGGCTGCTGGAAAGGGTGTTCGACCACATCAGCCCCACAGCTGACAGGCTTGGAGACCCCGGTCATCGCCTTTGCGAGAATGGCGACAGTCTCGTGGCTTTGCTGGGCGGACTTCGGGACGAGTAAGGGGCGCGGCGTCGGATTGCGCTCGTACTCAGCAAGACATCACATAGCCAGGCTCAATCCTCGAGATCGGTCGCCGTCTGGAATAGTCGCAAACGCTGCTGCCAGTGGTCTGGCAGCGCATCGCCGTCGCTTTGACGCACAATTCGTTTCAGTTCGCGAATGCCCTCCTGGATCAGTGCGCGACCCGCTGACGTATCGAGGCTCTTCATCGTCCACGGCTCCTGCCAGAATTCTGCGGGAATGCCTTGGACAAGATTTGAAGCGGTTACGCCCGCCTTGTCTCCGTTGTCCGCCATGACAGGCTCGTTCGAGAAGGCGGGATCAAAGTCAGATTTGAGTTTGTCGACGACCATCTCGGAGATGGTCTGGATCGTCGCTTTCAATATCAGGTTCGGATAGCCGGCAGCCGTCAGGTAAGTGATACCATATTGGGCGAACACAGCCCGCCAGATGGCATACAGAACCGAGAGGGCATCCGATTCATCGTCGCGTGTCTCCGGGAACGCGCGGACGATGGCGCGCAACGAATTCTCCAGAGCCGTTGGGGGCACGAGCGGGGCGGCGTCATCAAAGCGATTGTTCACCCAATCGACCAGCTTGTGGAAGGGGCTCTCCGGATCCTCGTTGAGGACGTCCACCGCGGTCGAGTATAATGGAGCAGTGATCGATGCTTGCGTCAGGCGCTGACGCAGATTGGCTTCAATCTGCTCGAAGTTCGCCAGTAGCGCCTTCAGGTTACCGGTCGGTACTTTGTGCGACTTGTTGTTGATCGTTACGAATTGGAACGCCCGCTCCACCTTGGGCAGAGACAGGAAGAGGCACACCGGGACCTTTACCGGAAATTCCAAGGTGGACATCCCCTTCAGTCGGTGTTGACCGTCGATGATGAACGCCGCCCCCTTCACTTTTTGCGGGTCAAAGGTGATTCGCGTCATCCCTTCACCGACTTCCGTCAGCGCATAGCCGGGATCGTCGCCAAGCGCATCGACAGCCGCGACTTCGGGTACGGATTCGTCCAGCGCAATCGTCACGCTCGTCGGAATCACATTGTTGGGAGAGGCTTTGAAGAACTTCTTGATCTGCCGCCACCGCGACTCGACAAGTTGCCGCTGCACATTTCCGCGGTCGAGCTTGATATTGTCGGCTTCCGCCCAAGCGACGATGTCCTGAGCATCGGCGACGAACACGAGGAACTTCACCTGTGCGCCGGGACACTGTTCGACGAGGATGCCGGTGTAGCTAATCACGTATCTTTATCCCTTCATCGCCGGAGCCTTCGAGCGCGTCGCCGCAGGTGCAGCAGGCCACCTCGACATTAAGAAAATGATAGGCGTCGGACCTGTCTCTCCTCAGCAGGAACAAGCGTTCATCCGGCGCCTCGTAGAATGGGACAGAGCAGCGTGCGCACTCGCCGCGCTGCCGCCACATGATCAGAAATTGCGCCCTCCGGTTGAAGATGCGTACCACGCTCGCGCTGCTTGTTGAGGAGGTGATAAGCGTCTCAAGAGACGCGTCGGCGTACGACAGCAACACATCCTTGTATTTGTTACAAGACTCGCAGCATCCAGCAAGATTTACCCGGGATCTGCTGCCACCTCGTTTTTGCGGGAAGATATGATCGAGTTCGAACGCACGTCTTGCGTTTTCGATCTCTGCCTCGGGATGTGGAGCGCCCGCATAATGCATCGCTCGGCCACAAATATAGCATCGGTGCGCGTTAGCCGTGGCGAAGGCCTCTATGGTCCGCCGTTGGTTCGTTGTCAGGACGGCGCCCTCCCGCCGAATGCGAGCGCTTATGCGCGAGAGTAGCCATGCTATCTCTTGTCGCTGCTGCTCGCTCAGCGCCAGAATTTCCTCGACCATGTCCGCCAACGCGTCTTGTCGCGCGCCTTCCGGAAAACTCGCCATGACATCGTCGATCTGACGCGCACGCGTGACCAGGCGAGCTTGAATGTAGCTGACCATCCGGTCTCGGACAAAGGTGTAGTCGTCACGATCAACCAACAGTGCCGGCGGTTCGAACGCGATCAGGGAACTGATCAGGGCCCAGAGCCGCGGGCCCCAGTCTTGCTTCTTTTCCTCGGCGTCGTCCTGAAAAGCGTAGGTCCGTCGTAGGTCGATCCGGCTCGGCTCCAATTAACACCGCCTTCCGCTTGCCCTGAAAGCAATCATGCGTCCCCCGGCGCACGGAGGATATACCCATCCGGCGCTCGCGACCGTCTACCGCTGCGGTCGCATTGCCACAAGCGCCTGTCCACATATTTGCCGCACTCACGACGCAGTGGCATTACATTAAATGCGCCCTAGTCGAAAGTGATTTTCGGAATTAATGTCGATATCACAGGCGGGCGCAGCTCGCGATTAATGCGAATCAAATGACGAATGAGAGATGCATATCGTGACGCTCGTGATCACCTCATGCACAAGCCGCAAGCGCAAATTGATCGCGGACGACCTTCATATGGGAGCGCTTCCGAGTGCGCACCTGACTGAACTGGCTGCCGATTGGGCGGCCCGGCTAAAAGCGACGGAACCGCGATATCGTGCGCTCGACGTGTACCGGGGGCGGGGCTTTCGGGAAGCGGTGCTATCCGCCGAGGCGCTTGATGCTCACCTCATGGTTGTTTCTGCGGGGTTGGGCCTGATCGACGGCTCGACACTAATACCGCCTTATGGATGCACCATTCTCACCGGTGCGGATGACAGTATCGACTCCCGGGCGGCCGGTTCATTCGGTGTCGCAGAATGGTGGGCGCTCGTCACTGACCTGTCACCTTTTGCCGTGGCTCTCCAGGATGTTGTCGGGGAGATAGGGGGACTCATTCTCCTGGCGTTGTCCGAAGCCTATATCGACATGATCGCGCGTGACCTGGTCTCGCTTTCCCAAACCGACCTATCGCGTTTGCGGCTTTTCACACGCGCGCCGGTCGAACGCGTGCCGCCTGCTCTCCGCCCGTTCATCATGCCCTATGATGATCGGCTGGACGGACCGGACAGCGTGATCCGCGGAACGCGCAGCGATTTTGCCGGGCGCGCACTCCGGCACTTTTCCGATAACATACTCCACGCCCGAGATGATCGATCTGCCACCGAGCACGCCACGGCGATTATGGCCGCGATGGAGAAGTGGCGACTGCCGGCCAAGGCCGATCGCCTGCGGCACGATGATCCTGCAATCCTCAATCTGATTCGCACTCACTGGGATGCTGATCGGGGAAGCACTTCACGATTGTTGCGGCGATTCCGCGACGACCTTGGAGTCGCCTGCGAGCAGGGACGATTCGCCGGCCTTGCGCGGATCGTCCGTGAGGAACGCGTATGACGGGACGCGAATATCTCAGAATTCGAGCTGTCCGGACCGAACAGGGCGGGGGGACAAGCGTGTTCGCCTTCTTCCTGTACGGTGCCGACGTCAATCGGATCGCCGATATCAGCCGGATCCGACGCGACGATCAGGAGCTGAAAGGATTTCAGCGTCGCGAGATTCGCGATCACGTTGCTGAAATTACCGCTTTTCTCGACAGCGGACCGGTCCTTTTCCCAAATGCGATCATTCTGGCGATGTCGCCTGAGGTCGAGTTCGCGTCGGCGAGGGGACGTTCGCCGGGAAATATGTGCGAGGTTGGCGACGCCGGAACGCTTTCGATCCCGGTTTACCCCGAGGGTCGTCGCGCGGCGTGGATTGTGGATGGGCAGCAACGGTCTCTCGCGCTCGCGGCGGCAAAAGATCCGACGATCGCGGTTCCGGTGATCGGCTTTGTGTCCGATGCGCTCGCGACCCAGCGCGAGCAATTCATATTAGTGAACAAGGCGCGACCTCTACCCACACGTCTGATCAACGAGTTACTTCCTGAGGTCAGTGTGTTGCTGCCGCGCGATCTTGCTGCCAGGCAGTTGCCGAGCGCTTTGTGCGAGGCTTTGAATACCGACCCTTCCTCGCCCTTTTTCCAACTGATCAAGCGTGAGTCTGATGCAAAAGACCGCGCGGCTATCGTCACCGACAGCGCACTGATCGAGACAATGAAGGCGAGTCTCAAGACACCCGCCGGTGCCCTTGGTCAGTTCAAGCGTAACGGCGACGGCAACGACACCGAAGCGATGTACGATGCGCTGGTCCTCTATTGGTCGGCCGTTCGCGACGCGTTTAGCGATGCGTGGGGCAAGCCTGCGACGGAGAGCCGTTTGATGCACTCGGCGGGCATCCGCGCAATGGGCACCTTGATGGACACCATCATGCTGCGGGCCGATGCCGCGCCCGATAAGCCTGCGGCCGTTCGTGCGATGCTGAAGCGACTGGCACCGTACTGTTATTGGACGAGCGGGACCTGGGATGGCTTGGGGCTGGACTGGAATGAAATTCAGTCGACCCCGCAGCATATTACGAAGCTCAGCGACCATCTGATGCGGGTCGAACGCGACCTTGCGCGAGGCGCATCGTGAAATTCATTTTCGCCGACAGCCTCGATTATGTCGATCCCGCGTTCGATTTCATCGCTGATCGAAGTCCCGCCGAGCGCCAGCCCTACTGGGACGATGCCTACCCGCACGAGATCCTTGGCTACGCACCTTATGATGGCGTCCTGGTCTCGCGCGGCATCATTGGTGATCACCGGGTGAAGGGCAAATATACCGCGAGCCAGGCACGCCGCTTCCATCTGGTTGGCGCTCGGAAATTCCTGCGGCTCGATAAGCCTGAATTTTCAGAACTCGCGATTTTTGGGGACTGCGGTGCCTTCACTTACGTGCAGGAAGATCGTCCGCCGTACACGCCAGCCGAAATGGTCGAATTCTATGACGAGTGCGGATTCACGCACGGTTGCTCGGTCGATCATATAATCTTCGATTTTGATGCTGGCGGCGTCGGCTTGGACGGGGGCAGTGATGACGCCAGGGCGCGCTTCGAGATCACTCTTGAGAATGCCGATGCGTTTCGACGTGAGACGCTGGCAACCGACTCAGGGTTCACCCCAATGGGTGTCGTGCAGGGCTGGTCTCCCGGCAGCATGGCGGAGGCCGCCCGTCGCTTGGTTAGGATGGGGTACGACTATCTCGCGCTCGGCGGGATGGTCCCGCTCAAATCGCCCGATATCAAAATGTGCCTACAGGCGATCCGTGACGCTGTCCCGGCCTCGACACGCCTGCATATCCTCGGCTTTGCCAAGGCTGACGATATCGACAGCTTCCACGGGTACGACATTGCCAGCTTCGACACGACCTCGCCGCTGATCAGGGCGTTCAAGGACGCAAAGCAAAATTATTACCTGCCAGGCGACGGGCTGACCTTACGGTATTACACATCGATCCGCGTGCCGCAGGCGATCGAGAACCCCAAACTTCAACGCAGTGTCAAAAAGGGGATGTTCCGCGCACAGGATCTGCTCCGCCTCGAGGCACTCGCCTTGGGATCCCTACGTGCTTTTGATCGCGGCGACGCGGATCTCGAAGAGACGCTGCACAATGTGCTTGTTTACAGCGCGCCGCTCGTTGAGGAGAAGCCTTATGAGGCCTGCGAAAACAGCGCGGCTTTAGCCACGCTGGCCCAACGCTACCGGGTGACGCTCGCCGAGCGGCCATGGAAGCAATGTGCCTGCAACATCTGCCGGGACGCGGGGATCGATGTAATCATCTTTCGCGGGAGTAACCGCAACAAGCGTCGCGGGATTCACAATCTCGCGGTCTACCACGACCATATCGAACGACTGGATTTGAAGCGTGCCGTTAACCGAACCGATGACCTACCTCGCCGTCTGTGCACAGCAGAGCAGTGAGCATACCGTACTCAGCTTCGCGGCGAGCGCCGCAGACGTCCTTCGCTTCGCTTCGATCGAGGGCATCAGTCGCGATGCGCTGGGCAACCTTACTGGCTTTCAACGGTCGCAAGTTGCTGCGCATATTCGCGAGATTCGGGACTATCTCGAAAAGCCAAATTCGGTTCTCCCCAATCCTATCGTCGTGGCTTTTATCGACCGAGCTGCCGTCGAAGAGGTTGGAAACGGTGTCGTCAGATTGTCTATCGACATGAGCGCTGGCGCGCCTGGTCTCGTCGTTGACGGACAGCAACGGCTGACGGCGCTTGCCGCAATCGACCGTGACTTCCAGATTTTCGTCTCTGCGCTGATATGCCCGGACGAGGCGGAGTTGCGCCGCCAGTTTGTGCTGATCAACAACACGAGGCCGCTACCGAAATCCTTGATCTATGAACTCTTGCCCACCGTCGATGACTTACCTCCGCGGCTAGGGCGGCGTTCGGTGGCATCCGACCTGACCGCACGGCTAAACTTCGAGAATACCGCGCTTAAGGGGTATATCAAACAGCACACCCAGCCAGAGGGCATAATCGCCGACACGCTGATGCAGAAGATCATCATGGAATCACTCAACAATGGCGTGATGCGCGAGTTGATCCGGAGCCCAAAGGGTGTCGAACGTTGCGTCCGGCTTGTCTCCAATTTCTTCGAGGCGGTCAAACAAACCTGGCCAGAGGCTTGGCATGGCCAGAAGCCGGCGACGTCGCGACTGCTGCATGGAGCCGGCATCCAGGCGCTCGGCGACGTCATGGAAGTGCTGGCGCAGCGCGGTGGCGCGCGCAGCGTGGAGGACTTCCGCGAAGGCCTTGCCTGCCTCAAGGGCAAGACAGCTTGGACGGACGGCGACTGGCATATCGGTGGCGAGGTGAGACGGTGGAACAGCTTGCAAAATGTGAACCGCGATATTGCCTTGCTGAAGCACTACCTCATCGGTTTCGTGAAAACCGACCTGCGCCGGAAATCCAAGGCTGCGCCTGTGCCGCTGCTCGAGCCGACGGTTGAAGTGTCATGAGCTATGCCGTGAAGGAAATATTCAAAACGCTGCAGGGTGAGGGGGCTCAGATGGGCCGCGCCGCGGTGTTCTGCCGCTTCGCAGGCTGTAACCTCTGGTCAGGTCGAGAGGTTGATCGCGCGTCATCGGTATGCACCTTTTGCGACACCGATTTCGTCGGTTTGGACGGCACGGGCGGCGGCCGGTTCGCCGATGCCGATGCCTTGGCGGACGCGATCGAAGCCGAATGGGCGGGATCGCGAGTGAAGCGCTACGTCGTGCTCACCGGCGGCGAACCCTTGTTGCAGGTCGATGCCGCGCTGGTCGACGCGCTGCATGCCCGCGATTTCGAAATCGGCGTAGAGACGAACGGAACACAGGAAGCGCCCGAGGGAATCGATTGGATCTGCGTCAGCCCGAAAGCGGATGCCGAATTGGTCCTGCGCGCTGGGCATGAATTGAAGCTGGTCTATCCACAGGAAAATGCGTTGCCCGACCGTTTCGAGCATCTCGCATTCGAGCATTTCTTTCTACAACCAATGGATTCGCCGACCGCTGCAGCCAACCTCGAGGCAGCGATCACTTACTGCACCGACAACCCGCACTGGCGGCTCTCCCTCCAGTCGCACAAGATGATCGGAATCCGCTGATGTTCGAGCTCAGCAAACAGTTTCGCTTCGACGCCGCGCACACGCTCGACCGCTCGATCAACACCGAGTCCAGCCGACGCATCCACGGCCATAGTTATCGGGCTGAGGTGACGGTTCGGGGTCGGCCCGATCCCTTGACCGGCATGGTCGTCGATCTCGGTTTGCTCGAACGATCGATGGAAGATGCCCGCGATGCGCTCGATCATCGTTTCCTCGACGAGATCAACGATCTCGGGCCTGCGACGATGGAGAACCTGTGCCGCTGGATCTGGGACCGGTTGAATTCGGTCGTCGGTAACCTGTTCAAAGTCAGTGTTTACCGTGACAGCAGTGGGGAAGCTTGTTCCTATTGGGGCGAGGAGATTTCGGCATGATCGGGGATACCGGCGCGCTGGTTCTCTTTTCGGGAGGGCAGGACAGCGCGACGTGCCTCGCCTGGGCGCTCGATCGGTTTGAGACCGTCGAAACCGTTGGGTTCGATTATGGCCAACGCCATCGGGTCGAACTACAGTGTCGAGACGAATTTCGCACACGATTGGTCGACCTCAACCCGGAATGGCGCAATCGCCTCGGTCCCGATCATATGCTCGACCTTTCGGTGCTGGGGCAGGTTAGCGAGACCGCGCTTACGCGCGATGCCGAGATCGCCCTTCGCGCAGATGGCTTGCCCAACACCTTCGTGCCGGGGCGCAATCTCATGTTCTTCACGCTCGCGGCGGCACTCGCGTCGCGGCGGGAATTGCGCCATCTCGTCGGTGGCATGTGTGAGACCGACTATTCGGGTTATCCAGACTGTCGCGACGACACGCTGAAGTCGCTTCAGGTGACACTCAACCTCGGCATCGGCAGTCGTTCTGTCGTCCATACCCCGCTGATGTGGATCGACAAGGCGCAGACTTGGACCCTTGCCCAGACGTTGGGCGGGGAAAGGTTGGTCGAGCTGATCCGCACCGGCACCCACACTTGCTACGTTGGCCAGCATGATGCTCTTCACGACTGGGGCTATGGCTGCGGCGATTGTCCGGCTTGTGAGCTTAGATCGAGCGGGTGGCACCATTTTCAAGACAAGCAGTGAGCTTGAAGCGACAATAAGTTCATTTTGGTTGTACCTGTGAGATTTCCAGACCTTAGATAGAATTCCTGTATCAATCTGCGTTGCTTCACACCGCGAAACGCGACAAACAAGCGGCGCAGGGGGAATGCATGATTGGGCGTCCGGGAGACGATAGGACCGATTCGTGCGGTGCACGGAGGAAAAGCGTGGCGAGGATCGATGAAAGTCGCCCCTCCATCATTCGATAGTGGTGAGCCGGCTCGTCCCTAGATCGTCGGCGGCTCAACTCGGCATTTTGCTGCAGCATGCACGATTTGGCTGCAGCAAGATCATCGAGATTCGACACAATGAAATTGATGTTCTCCTGTGCGACACCGGGAAGCGCGCGACCTTTACGCGGCAAGCCGTGGAAGGCCCCGACTTTCAACGTCTGCGCCTTTCGACCGGGGATCTCGCGATTGGCCCCCGCGGCGCTTGCGACATCGTCCATGCTTTACCGGCCGAGAACAGCGACGAGCCGCTTTTGTATTCTGTCACTTATCGCGAGGACGGATTGGCCGCACGAGTTTCCGAGGTCGCCCTGACGCCGCTCGCGCAAGGGCTTGGAGATAGCCTGGAGCGTCGGCTCCGCGAGGGCCGCGTTGATCCGTACGCGCTCTTTCATGCGCGTCATAAGCTCCTCATCGCGCTAAGTCGGATGAACCGGCAGGTCGGCGGATTGCATGCATTGCTTGCCAGCAGGGTCGATCTGCACCCCCACCAAGCCTTTGTTGCGGGCACGGTCATCCTCGACCCAATTAGGCGCTACATCCTAGCAGATGAGGTTGGCTTGGGTAAGACGATCGAGGCCGGGATTATCCTTCACGATTTGCTGGCCCGGCGTAGCGACGCACGTATTCTAATTCTGACGCCCGGCCCGCTCTGTCGGCAATGGCTGTGCGAAATGCACAGCAGCTTTGGGGGCCAAGGGTTTCGCCTAGCTGACCTGCATCCGCTCGAGAATATCAATCTCGACAAGTGGCAAAGGGTGATCTGCTCGACCGGCCTCGCGTTGGCGGCGATCGAGGATGACCTGCTCGATGCTCAGTGGGACATGGTGATCATCGACGAGGTTCATCATCTTCTGAATGCGCCCCATCTCTATCAGTTGGTTCAGGCTCTTTCCCGCGAGTGCCGCGACCTGCTGCTGCTGAGCGCGGTGCCGATGCGCCGGCGAGAAGAGGAGCTATTCAAGCTGCTCGCCTTGCTCGAACCGGATCTCTACAGCGCTGATGGTCGCGGAGAGGCAGAGTTCCTCGAAATCTATAACGCTCAGGAAGCGCTCGGCCGACGCCTCAACCTTTTGTCGGGTGACCTGAAGGATCTGGAGCAGGGCGAAGCCAGCGCTGAGGATGTCGCGGATCGGCTCGACCGGTTGCTGTCCGTGCCGATCCTGGCGGACGATGCCGAGTTGACTGCGCTGCGTCAGGCAATTGCGCTGGAGCCGCAGCATGCCGGCGCGCTGGGCGCACGATTCCATATGGCGGTGTCTGACCGCTACCGCGTCAACCGCAGACTTTTGCGCAATCGGCGAGAGCGCTTGATCAGTGAGGATCGCCTGACCGCGATCCGACGAACCGGTGCGATCAAAAACTACCGACCCGACCAGGTGGAGGTCGACGCGGTGGACGCGGTGGAGCGTCTGCTCGTCGATGTCTATGCGCGGACAGATGTGGAGTTAGAAGTTCGACGCACCTTGGCGCAAATCCTCCTGCAGGCGACTGCGAGCCCGGACGCTACCACGGCTGTTCTAAAGCAACTGGCCGCCGCCAAGCCTGCCAAGGTCAACTCATACGGCCTCGAGATGCTCGGCGGGGTCGTTGGTCTCGGGGGCGAGAGTTGGGCCCGTGTCCTAGAGACGGTATGCGCAGGGGCGGTCGGCTATCTCGACGCCGGACTGCTGCGCGACGCTCAGGAAGCAAACCGTCGATGGCTGCAGTCGCCGGCATCACGCGAGCGCTGGTCAATCCTCGTCGACTATTTGCGCGATGCGATCGCGAGAGGCGAAAAGACACTCGTGTTTCTAGGCTTTCCCGGCGCCGCAGCCAGTCTTGTTGCGTACCTCCAGGAGGCCATCGGGTCGTCGGTGCTAACCGAGTTCCGAACCGAACTTGATGACATGGTCAAGGAAGAGAATGTCCGCCGCTTTCGGAGCGAAGCGACGACCCTGGTCATGGTATCGGACGAGAGCGGAGGAGAGGGGCGTAACTTTCAGTTCGCTCACGGACTCGTCCATGTCGATCTGCCATGGCAGGCGGCGGTTATCGAACAGCGGATCGGGCGGCTCGATCGCCTCGGCCGCGAGGCGGTTTCAACGGAGGTTCCAAGCATCGTCTTGTGCAACGAACTCTCTTTGGAAGCAGGGCTTGCGCATTGCTACGCCGATGGATTGGCCCTGTTCCGTCGGTCGCTGAGCGGCCTTGAATTCGCGCTTCGCCGTTTGCAGGATCTGATGCTTGATACAGCTTTGAGCGAGGGACCTGACGCCCTGTTCGCACTTGCTCCTGCTCTTGCGGAAGGCGCGGCCGAGGAACGCATGCGAGACGAGAGCGAGGCGTTGCTCGACGAGGCATCCTATCATGCGGGGCGCGCGGAACGATTTCTGCGGGTTTCCGGCGATGATGTCGAAAGCGTCTTCGAGACGAGTTTCACGTCCTATGTGAAGCAAATCTCGAACAAGAACGCTGTCTGGACTCATGCCACACGGGAGCACCAAAGCGGGCTTTGGGGATTTCGCCCGGATGAGATTCGCAACGGCGAGGTTGCGATCACCGATCGCGATCAGGCCGGCTCCCTGGGCAAGCGGATCGGGACTTTTCGACGCGCGATCGCGCAGACGCGTCGTGACGTGGAATTCTTCAACTACGGCAACCCGTTGGTGGATGCGGTCGTTCACGCGCTCACGGAGAAATTGACGGGACGAACCTATGCCATTGCAGTGACGGCGGCCGGGCACAGCAAGTTTGTCGGCATCGAGGCGGTGATCACGGCGCGCCCGTCGGGCGATGAAGGCGAGATGTCGCCAAGCTTGCTGAACCTGGCCGATGCTCTCTTCGGTTATCGTCGCCGGCCCGTCTTTGTGCCCTTAAACCCGGAGGCGAATGTCGATGGCCAGGGGCTTGCGGACCTGCGCGGATCGCTCAACCCGGACGGTACTGGCGCGCGCTGGTCGGCGCTGGGCTTGGACGACATGCGTCGCTTTGCCGAGCGCGAACTGGGCGACCTTGACGATTGCCTGCGGCGTTTGTTCGAGGTCGAGGTTCCCAAAGCGAAGGAGCAGATCGCCGCAGGACTCGAAGAGGGGCTCGCCGCTGAGCGTCAGAGGATCGCCTCCAACCTCGAATATCTGCGACGCCACGCTGCTGAGGCGAGCGCGTTCGAGATCACTGAACTTGAACGCTACGACGCCGTCATTGCCAACTGGTCGATACAGATCGACGGGTTGGGCTTTCTCGCTGTGAATGCAGGGCGATGATGGCAAGCACGGCGGCGTTCGCCCCGAGCCTGGATGAGACCTTCCGCGACGCGGTGGTGCATGGGTCTTTTGTCGGGCCCTTGCCGGCATGCCCTTCCCAGTCGTGGACGCTCGACTATGCGCAGTGGCGAATGCTGAAACTCTTGCTGGAGCGCCCGGAGATCACGCTCGATCACGGAGTATTGTTGCGGCAGGTCGCGCGCTGGGCAGAAGGACGCCAATTTGTCGGCTCGCTAGCGCCGGGCCTTGCCCATGCTGCTGGAACATGCGGAGTCAGCGTCACGCCCAGCGGCGTTCTGGTGGCCCAGGCGTATACGCCATCTTGGCTGGAAGGTGAACTCTGGAAGCCCGCGACAAGCCTCGATCAGGTTCCCGAACCGGCGCTGCCTGACGAACGGCTGCCTGGGGAACCCTGGCTCCATACGATCGGTGGCATTCAGACCTGGCACTCGGCGGCGCAGAAGGAAGCCTGTTGGCAGGCGCTGATCGCACCGCCGGGTGGCACGACGCTGTTGGGGCTGCCGACCGGCGCGGGCAAAAGCCTCGCTGCGCAACTGCTCGCTCGCTTCTCCGCCGGGGTCACCATCGTTGTCGTGCCCACCACCGCCCTCGCCATTGACCAGTGCCTAGCCGCCCAAACCTTGCTGGCCGAATTTCCAAGCCTTGGCCCACGAGCCTATGCGGCGGCAGGGGCCGGGAGCGATCCGACCGCGGTCCGTGCGGCGCTGCGCGACGGCAGTTGCCGACTGCTGTTCACCTCGCCCGAAGCGTGCGTCTCGGGCAGTTTGCGCCAGTTGCTCGACGAGCTTGCCCGCGCCGGACGTCTCGACAATCTCGTGGTCGACGAAGCCCATATCATCGACTCCTGGGGCGGACATTTCCGGGTCGATTTCCAGTTCCTTGCCTTGCGGCGTCGACAATGGCTCGAGATGAGCGGCGGCAGCCTGCGTACGTTGCTCCTGTCGGCGACCTTTACGCCGAAGTGCATCGCGCTGCTGAAAGACATGTTTGGCGGCCAAGGCTGGCGCGAGTTCGCCTGCCAGCGCCTTCGGCCCGAGATTGTCTATTGGCGTCAGTTCTTTCCACGCGGCGCGGCGCGCGACGCAGCCCTGCTCGAAGCGCTACATTTCCTACCTCGACCGGTTATCGTCTACACAACCGAGGTCGAGGAAGCCAAGCGCCTTCACGGGCTCGTTGGCGATGCGGGCTTCACCGCTGCGCGCTGCTTTCACGGCGACACCTCGGCAACCGAGCGGCGCGCGATCCTGACCGCCTGGCGGCGCAACCAGATCGAAATCATCGTCGCGACCAGCGCTTTCGGCATGGGCGTTGACAAGGCCGATGTCCGAGCGGTGGTACATGCCTGCTTCCCCGAAACGGTCCATCGCTATTATCAGGAAGTCGGCCGCGGCGGGCGGGACGGCGCGCGAAGCATCGCGCTGCTTCTGCCCACGAGGCGCGACGAAGAGGTGGCCGAAGGGCTGTTGCCGCGGATGCTCGGCGCCAAGCTGACGCTAGACCGGTGGGCTGCGATGCTCGCGGCGGGCACCGAGACGACAGACGGACTGCTCAAGCTGCCGATGAACGCCAAACACCAGGATATGCTTGGAGCCCGAACCTACGGCGAGAATATCCGCTGGAATAAGCGGCTGATCCTGATGATGGCTCGCGCCGGACTCGTCGATCTCGAGGAAATGGAGTTCGAAGAAGACTCCGAGAGCCCGGACGAGCGTGTCGAGCAGATTACGCTCAGGCCGCATTTCCCGCCGCACGATCCGATGCTTGCTGAACGGCTAAAGCCTGCCCGCGACGCAGATATTGCTGAAAACAAACGCGGGATCACTGCACTGCGCAGCTATCTGACAGGCGAAAAGAAAATCTGCCGGCTGCTGCGCCACGAATATGGCGACGAGACCATCGTCGCGTGTGGCGGCTGCCCGGCGTGCCGTGACAATCCGATCGACCGTCATGCGGTGCCCCATCTCGACTTCGACGTGCCAGCAGCAGGAAAACCTTTGATTGAGCTGGTTCTATCCGAGGAGCGCTTCGGCAATGCGATGGGGTTCAGGCGGGTCTCCCGCGCCCTTGCGGAATTGATCACGCGCCACCGCATTCGCCATCTCGTCGTCGCCGAGGCGCTTGCACCGTCCCTACGTGAGCAACTGGCCACGCTCATTCCAGCGACCAGCCCAGCCTGGTACCGGCTTGATGTCAGTTCGGCCGCGCACACGCTCATCGCGGCGCAGGATGAGCATCTGCTGTGCCTGCACGGTGCGACGCCGAACCGCGATCTGTTGCGATTGCGGACCGGCCACCGCATGACGCATCTGTTCCCGGTCGATGCCACGGTGACTGATGCCAATGGTCGCGTCTTGTTGAGCCATGAAGGCGCGGTGTTCTATCCTACCTTGAAGCAATGGGTTGCTAGCGTTTGATGTTTACCGACCGGACCGCCACCCCGAACCGCGTCGAGATGTTTCTCGAGGTCGTACGCTCGATGACCGACCGACGGTTCGACGCACAGATTGCACGGGATATGCTGCAGCCCAAGGGCTTGCCCGATCGGACTGAAGTTAGTGACCAGGCTAGCGACATAATTTCCGCCGCACGGCAACTCGAACTCATCGAGACCAGTCCTGACGGGCAGATCCGCCCTGTTGAGTCGCGGCGGGCCGGATCACCGCGCGATGTGCTTCTCGACGCGCTCGATCGCATCGTCTTGCTCGACACCAAGGTCGAGCCTTGGTTCGGGCTGTTCTATGCCTTTCTCCTCGGCCGAAACCTGTCCGCGGCCGATTCGCCGCCAGCCGCTAAACAGTTCGAGGAAGATTTTGAGGCCCAATTGTTCGGTGGGGAACGGCAGCAGAACCGGTTCAATCCCGAAAAATATCGCGGCATGCGTCGCTGGTTTCGCTATGCGGGCCTGGGTTGGCATGACGGGGACGGGCGCTTTCACCCCAACCCTTATGCCCGGTTGCGCCGCGTGCTGCCCCGCATCTTTGAAAAGAACAAGTCGCTGCCATCGGATGCCTTCATGGAGCGTCTCGCGCGCCACTGCCCTGAACTCGATGGCGGGTGGATGTTCGTGCAAGCGAACCAAATGGTGCCTCGGCCCGAGCGGAGCTGTAGTCTTGGTCTCAGCCATGCACTGATCGACCTGCATCTTGATGCGGTTCTGACGCTTGATTGTCCCCTCGACAGCGATGGTTGGAGTATCGCTGCGGCCTCACCGCCGCGCGATGCGCAATATCTTCGCTCGGAGCGTGTCGTCTCCGTGGCCTTCCCGGCTGCAAAGGAGCGCACGGGTGGTTGAGCCGATTCAGATACCGGGCAGGCTCGGGCAGCCTTGCTGGACTGCAGAGACGCTCGAGGCCTCGATCCGAACGATTGCGGCGATGGGCGACGAGAGTGCGCCGCGCTTTCTCGCCAGCCATGCGCCGATCAATCACGTCGACGTGATCGGCAGCGGCAAGCAAACCGACCAGCAGATCTTTGAACGGCTGACGCGCTTGCGGTCGCGCGAGAATGTCGTGCTTGTCCACGGCGCACCGGGGACCGGCAAGTCGCACCTGATCAACTGGATCAAGCTCAGCTTCGACCATGCGCTGAGCACCGGGGCGCTCGACAACATCGTCCCCGTGCTGATCCGTCGACGGACCGGCAGTCTCAAGGATGCGCTCGAGCAATTGGTGCAGCAGTTGCCCGAGAAATTCACTCGGTATCTGGAGCCCGTGCGCCAGGCGATCGATCGCATTTCTGAACTGGAAGCGCGCCAGAAACTCGCCAATGCCTTCTATCTCGAGCTTGGCGTCCGCTGGAACGAGGCTGGTAAGGAGCCCTTGCCGCGTACGATACGCAATTTGTCCGAAGCCTTTCACGCCGAGGGTTTCGGGCAATGGCTCTGCCGCCCGGGTGGTGTGATCGATCGCAACGTACAGCAATTGATCAGCCCGAGTGATGTGCGCGAACGCGAGGGCACGCCGCAATTCAGCGCGGACGAGTTTCAGATCACCGAACCGCGTCTTGCGAGCCGCGGTTTGAATACGGAAAATGTTCACCGGTTGATCGATGAGTTCATGGACGCGCCCAAGTCTGCAGAGCGCGCCGCCGTGGTCTGCAACGAGGTGCTGCGCCCGGCGCTTCGCGACCTGACCGGCCTCGGCAATCAGCAATTGGGCGGCATCCTTCGTTCGATCCGGCAAGAGCTCCGCAGCGATGGCAAGCGACTGGTGCTCCTCATCGAGGACGTCTCAACGCTCTCGGTACTCGACGATGAAATCGTCAATGCCGTCGAGCCGCAGGACGATGCCAGCCTGTGCGACCTGACCGCGGTGCTCGGCATGACGGAACAGGCGTTCGGGCGTCTGCGCGACAACCAGATCCAACGCTTCGCCGGAAGCGGGTTCATCGTTCGTTTTCCGCCGGATGGCGGCGCTTCTGCTTGGGCGAGCGATGGTGGTCAGGTAGATCGCTTTATCGGTCGTTACCTCAACACCGCGCGCCTTGCCGACGTCAACGTTGCGGCGATCGCTGCCGAGCGCCAGCGCGGGCAGGACGTTGAGATCTCGGCCTGTGAAGGTTGTCCGGTCCGCGAGACATGCCACAAGGTGTTCGGGACTGTTGAACTCGACAAGGTTGTCATCGGTCTTTTCCCGTTTAGGCCTGGAACCGCTTTCACGTTGCTGCAGCAGCTTGATGTGCGGATGACGGGCGTCCTGCAGACCCAGAGAAGCCTTCTCGACTATATCGCTAAGCCCGTTCTTTACCACACGATGGCGCTCGCGGAGGGCGCGCATCCGGCATTGACACTGCCGGTCGAAAGCCCCCTCCCCAAGGGGTGGCAGACCTTCACGGAACATTATCTTGGAGGCTGGTCGGTCGGCGAACGCGAGCGCGTGCGCATGCTGGCGCAAGCCTGGGCGCCAGCGGCGGACGCTGACGAGCTTGCGGCGGCATTGCAGCCGCTGCTCGCGCCATTCGGCATGCAAGCCTTCAGCAGCGCGGTCGATAACTCGCGCGCTCCGAAGGTAACGCCCGCGAAGCTTCAGCCGGTTTCGCCGCTTACGCCCGTTTCGCCGGCTGCGCGCGCGCATCCCGGCCAGGCGAAGCTCGAAAATGCGCTGCAGCGCCTGGATCGCTGGGTAAGCAATGAGCCTCTTCTCAATCCCGGCGACCTTCAGGGATTGGTGATCAATTTCCTGAAGGGAGCGCTGCCGTTCGATGATGTGCGGGACCCGGCGCGAAGCGCTCATCGGCTTGTGAAGGACGCAACGGCTCGCGCTATCCGGTTCGAAGGCTCAGCGACCCAGGCCGCGGCCGCACCGTTCGCTATCGAACTTCCTCGCACGCAGGAGACACGCGATCTCGTGGCGGCGCTGGCACATTATCGTCTGATCGGGGACGATGGCTGGAATTTCCCCGATGGCGAACGGCACAAACGAATGGTCGCGCGGTGGTTGCGCACGCACGAGGCCAAAGTCCTGGCGCAAATGAATCCGCCCGACCTCGACCCATCCCGTCCGGTTTTGCAGGCAAGCAGCTTCCTCGCGGTCGCCGCGATGATTGAACGACGCGCCGACCTGCCGAACACGACCAGTGATATCATTGCCAGCATGGCCGGCCCGAACAGTGCGCGCGCTGCACAAGCGCTCAGTCCTCAACTCGCCAAATTGTTCGCCGATTTGCCGGAACGACGGCACAGCGTTCAGCAATTCCTTTTCGCCGAAGCAACTGTGCCTCAGGGTAGCGGGGGCATAAACGTCATCGATCCGATCAAGCTGCTTTCGGGTGTCCCGGCGGCGCGCGCGGAGGGTTGGCGCCCAGGCTTGCCGGCAGAATATTTCGAGAGCTTCTGGAAGACCCGCTATTCGCCGCTGGAGGGTCTCGACAAATGGGGAACTCTCCCGGAGGCGCTGGTCTATGAACGCGACGCAATCGGCGCACTGGTCGCCGAGATCGATAATGTGCTGCAGCGACATGGCTTCGAGGCTGGGCACGCCGACATCCCTGCCTTTTTCGAAAGCATGCGCGCCCTGTGCGATACTTTGCGCACCACCAAACAATGGCAAGTCGAGGATCTTGATGCTTTTCGTCGGGACAAATTGTTCGACCGCGGTTCCACCATGGCCGAGACGGTGCTCAGGGCAGCACAGTTGGTCACGAGCGGTTCTGAGCGGGCCACCCTGTTGTTCGATCCGGAGCAACTCAGTCTGGTCAAGACGCAGGTCGAACGGTGCGACAAGTTTGTCGCGCGCGTTCGCACCTATGCGCAAAACCGCCACACACAGTTGACCGCCGACGGGGATCCTGAGGCGTTGCGGGCGGAGATTGTGGCGTCGCTCGAGGCTATTGCCGCTTCTGAAGCGGCGGCGGCCGCATGAACAGGATCGCTGATCTGACAGGCCAGATCGCCGCACTTCCCGAAAAGGCGAAGTTGCGTGACCAGTTGGGAGCGCTACAGGCGATGCGGAACAAGCTCGCCGAACATACGCAGGATTATGCTCGGCAGCGCCGCCGCGCTGCCGCCATTGCGCGGGTGCCGTCAACCAACGTTACCAAGGCACTCGAACATCTGGACGCTGCCGTCGGGCAGGCGCGTACGCTGACGAAGCTGCTCGGCAAGGACGGTGCGATCGGCGCCGAGGCCGACCGATCGCTGACACAGTTGGTCGAGCGGGTCGCCAACGCCGCGACCCTCCTTACGAGCGACTGGCGCGCTTATGTAAGTCAGCGCATTCAGCGCTACACGCCACTGGTGAACGCGGCTGAACGTGCCAATCTGCCGGGTACGCCGGCTTTGGCTGCCGCGCTCCGGGACTTGAGTGACTTTGCAGAAAGACCGCCCGAAAGCCCGGAGCAGGCTGCGCGGTTTGCGAGTGCTGCCGAGGCCGTGCCCACAGCGATCGCGGCGCTTGGGTTGACAGGGCCGGTAGGTGAATTGGTGATTAAGGCCACGCGCGGCACAGCGAAGCTGCGCGACCTGGATCCTCCCGAGGTAAAAACCTTCCTAGCGGCCAATCCGACGATCGCGGATATGTTCAGGGTTACCTTGGTGTGAGCGAGCCGAGCGCGGCGTTCGCTGCCGACTTCCTCAATTTTGTCGAAGAACGTGAGCAACGGGTTCAACGTTGGGGTTTCTACGACGTCGCCTTCGATGCGGCCGATCTCGAAGCGCTGATCACTGAGGCTGCCCCGGTCGCGCTGATCGCGCAGTGGGAGGCGTTGGAGCAGGACGGCTGGACGATCGATGATCTGATCGCAGAAATGTGCCTTGCGGGGTTGCTCTATCGCCTCGAAGACGGCTCCCAGCGTGTACGCTCGCGGTTCGGGGAAGGGCTCCGCCTGCTCGCCCTGCTGCGCCAGCGTTTCAAGGACGATGATTGGGCGAGCGGACCGCGGCTCGTGTCGGACCTGAAACTCCACCTGGCGCCGCGCCGCTATCCCCGATTGAGCGAGACCGCGGATGCTGCCTGGGACCGGTTGCGCCCGGCAGCGCGGCGGCCGGACCTCCAGCAGGCGGTTTTCAACGCGCTCTCGCAACGAGGCGACGGCTCGCGGTTCGATTTCGCCGGCTTTCAGACCCGCGCGTTCGAGCGCATCTTCGCACATTATGGCGCCGCCAGTGACAGTGGAACGGTTGTCTCTGCGGGCACCGGTTCGGGCAAGACCAAAGCCTTTTACGTACCCGCCTTCACCGCCCTTGCGCCCGAACTCGCGCGCGGTGCTCGGCCCTTCACCAAGGTGATCGCGGTCTATCCCCGCAACGTGCTTCTCGCTGACCAGTTGCGGGAAGCCATCGCGGAGGCGGGGAAGCTTTCCGGTGTCACCGCCCAATTCGGCCTGCGCATGCCCACCTTTGGCGCGCTGATGGGAGATCTGCCGCCGGCCAATCAGTTCGACAGGCGCAAGGCGAGCCCTTTTATGCGCAGCTGGACCGAGCTTCCGGGCGTCGGCTGGATCGTGCCTTTTCTGCGTGCACCCTTTCACCCGGGGCGTAGCGAACTCGTCTGGCGGCATGAGGACCGGCGGGCAGGGCGGACCTGCCTGTATCGGCGCGATGGCCTTGATGACGGACCGGAGGTTCCGGACGGCGTCCTTCATCTGACACGCGAGGCTCTCCAGGCGACCCCGCCCGATTTCCTGTTTCTCTCGCTCGAGATGCTTCACCGTGAACTCGGCAATCCAGCCTGGGCGCAGACGTTCGGTATCGGCGTCGACGATGCGCCGCGCTTGTTGCTGTTCGACGAGGTGCACAATTATAGCGGCCTGAGCGGTGCCCAGGCGCCTTGGATAATTGCGCGCTGGCGGCAGGCCGCCCGGCCGCGCGGCCTTCACGTCGTGGGGCTGTCGGCGACACTCAAGGATGCTCCCCAGCATTTGAGCACGGTCGGGTGTGTGCGGGCCGATCGCATCGTCGAGTGCACGCCTGACGCGCATGAACTCGATCCCGAAGGACGGGAATATACTATCATCGCCAAAGGCGACCCGACGCTCAATGCCTCTTTGCTCGCGACCTCCATTCAGGCCGCGATGCTGATGGTCCGCCTCCAGCAGCCGCGCCACCAACCCTATCCTGCTCGCGGAAGCCTGGCCGGTCAGGCCCTTTATCTGCGCAAGGTATTTGGCTTCACCGACCAGCTGGACAGCCTCAATCGTTGGCATCCGGACCTGTGCGATGCGGAGCGCAAGCAGCTGGCAAAACTGCGCCTCCCGATCGCGCGCTCGGGGCGGAGCGTTACGCGTGCGCAAGAAATGGCGATGGACCGCGACGGTCAAATCTGGACTCTGCCGGACCTGTTGGGTCACGATCTAGGGCAAAGCGCGGTGGTCAGCCGCACCAGTTCCCAGGATCCCGGAGCCGACACGCTCGCAGACATCATCGTGGCGACGGCGAGCCTCGAGGTCGGGTATGACGATCCGGACGTTGGGGTCGTCATCCATCACAAGGCGCCGCGCAATTTCGCTTCCTATTTGCAGCGCAAAGGGCGTGCGGGACGTCGCCGAGGTTCGCGCCCTACGACATTGATTGTTCTGTCCGATGGGGGCCGTGACCGGTGGCTATTCCAGAACAGCGAAAAGCTGTTCTCACCCGAGATCGAGCCGATCAAGGTTCCGATGCTCAACCCATATGTCCAGCGCATCCAGGTGGCGAGTTTTCTCATCGACTGGATCGGTCGACGTGTCCGTCAACCCGATCCTGTGCGCTATCTGCGCAGGCCCGAGCCGTATCTCGCCGAAGGGCGCCGCCGCGCGGTGGTGGTGCTGCGCGACCTGCTCACGCTAGGTGAGACCTATGCGCAGTTCCGGCGCGACATCGTGTGGGTCTATCGCAACACGCAGCGCTTCTGGTCGGTCGAGGACGAAGATCTGGAGCGTCAGATCGATACGGTTCTGTGGGAGGCGCCGCGGCCCGTGCTCCGGCATGCGATCCCCGCGCTGCTTCGCCGGCTGGAGGCGGACTGGCGCTACGCCGACCCCACTCGTGCGGACGAGCGCGAGGATCAGGGCGCACGGCAACCGCTGCCGAGCTTCATCCCGTCGGCGTCTTTCGCCGATCTATCGGCCTCGGAAGTTGTGGTCGAGTTCGTCAAGACCGGCAAGTTGAGCGAGATGCGCGGGGTCAGTGCGCAACTTGCTGAATCGTGTCCGGGGCGCGTGTCGAAGCGCTACTCCGTCGACACTGACGAGCGAGGCTATTGGCTGTTCGGCTCGGCCGCCCTGATCGGCACGCCGTCTCCCGTCAGCCTGGCGCCGGCACAGCTGTTTCCGGATCGCGTCAGGCTCGACAACGGGGTTCTTCAACCGCTGCGGATGGTGCTGGAGCAACGGCCGCACACGGTGAAGGACAGCGCGAATGCGCAGTGGCGCTGGCTGAGTGACATTGAGCAGTTCGGCGAGGGACGCGATTTCACGCTCTTCGATCCCCTGACATGGTCAACCGTCTTCACCGATGCGAAACTGTTCCTGCATGGCGACGGCTTCGGCGTTCGCATCTGCCGATCGACGACGGAGGGCCGCTTCGATATCCTGCTCCGCGACGGAACCGAACATCGCGGTCGCGTACTTCTCGAGACTCAGACGGGGCAGGGGGCGTCTGTTTCGGAAGCTGTCGGGTTCGAACAGACGGTTGATTCTCTCGTGATCCGTGTCGCGCCGACATTGCTCGATGGTCTGAACTTCGCGGACACAAGGGACAGCGGCAGCCTTCGCGAGGAATATTTGCTCTTCCGCCTCCAATCATCCGAAACATTGCTCGACCGGGCGACCCCGCGTGTGCTGGAAGCTCTGTGGCGGACTAGCCTCGCCATGCTCACCGCGACATCCGTCGCGCAGCGCTGCTCACTTGCCGACGCCCAGCTTTACTTGCGAGGACGGCGGGTCGCGGAACTCGGGCGCGTGCTCACGCGCATGACGAGCATCGCCGATACCGACATAGAGGACGATCCCAATGCCGGCGGTCGCGTGCGGGACAAGCTGCAGGCGATATGGGTAGACCCGACGCTGAGCGCCGAGGTAGAGGCACTTGAACAATTGCTTTGGGCATCCCTCGGGGCGGATTTCGACGCCTGGCTGCGCACGCGCACGTTGCGGACCTTGGCGGAGGCCCTGCTGACAGCGGTCCAGACCTTGGCCGACGATATTGGCGAGGCGGACTTGGTTGTTGATGTCGTCGATGCTCCTCCCGGCCAGGGAGCGCATCCGACGATCTATATCTCGGAAACAGCGCCCGGCGGTATCGGTCAGATTGAAGCCTTTGCGCAGATGGCGATCGATGGCGGCAACGCCTTTACCCGCGCTTTCGAACATGCGCTCGGCTTTTGCGCGCGCGATCATCAGAGTCTTCAGGTCCGCACGGTCGCCACCTCCGCCCGTACCAATCCAGCGCTCGCAGGTTCCTTCGCCGCGGTTCGCGCAGCGCGCGGTTATCGTGATATCGAATGCGCGCAGGCAGGGCTCGTCGATGCGATGGAGGCCAGCGGGCTCGACGTGTCACGGTCGGGCGTCGTTTCGACGATGGGGAAATTGCTTGCCCCCGGTTCGAGCGAAGCAACCGATCGCTGGGTCGAGTTGCTCAACCGACGCTGGCGCCGCCTCGAACGACACCTTGGGCTGGCGATTGATCCTCAAGTCTATGCCTATCTTTGCCTCGAAGCGGAGCCGCTGCGACGCCGGCTCTCGGATCTGGTGCGCACGCTCACCGGGAGCGTCCCGACCAATGCCCAGCTTTTTGCTCGGCTGCAGGATTTCCTCTTGCCGGATTGCCCTGGGTCCTGTCCGCAATGCCTCGAAAACAGCAACCGCTTCGATCGCTCGATCACGCCGTCGCGGGCGCTGGCGATTGCCGTGATCGCGGCTCACCAGGAACCGGTACCGCAGATCCTCTACGGTGCGGCTTGGGAGCGTGCGGTCCGCGACCAGTTATCGCAGCACGCGGCGGTGGATCTAATCGCTGAGGCGACGGACCTTCCGGCGATCGCCGGGGCCTTGCAGCGGATGATCTCCGATCCGGTGGACCGCGAGTATTTCGTCACCTGGCCGATCCTCGAACAGGCGCGTCGCGCTAGGAGTGGGTGGCGCATCCGCTTTGCGGTGCGCGCGCCGGGGTCACAATCGTGAGCGCGCCCCTCCAGAGCCGAGATATCTGGACGCATGGCGGCGGTTGGCCGTTGCCAGACTTGCTGCGCTCGGCGCTGGCGAGCTTGTTATTGAAGGGTCCGAGCAGCCGCGCAGTGTATTTTGCCAGCCCCTGGATTACCGACTTCAACTTGTTCGACAATCGCTTTCGGGATGTCGTGGCGATTTTCCCCAGGCTCGCCGATCAGTCTTGGATCCGATTCTCCGATTATCTCGGGTTGCTTGGGCAGCGAATGGAGGTGCGCCTCGTCACGACGCGAAATGAACGCTCGGATGCCTTTCTCGACATACCCGTCGTGCGTGAATCGCACGGGGTGAGCGCACGAAGCGGCCATGCCAGCTTTCACGAGAAAGGTATTCTCGCGCCCTCCTTCTATATCGAAGGCTCGATGAACCTGACGCGCCACGGCGTCCATCTGCGTGGTGAGAAGGTGGTCTATCACACCGCTCCCGGCGAACCGCTTCCTGCAAAGCTCGCCAACGCTTATCTCGAATTCGACCGCAACTGGGCGAGCATGGCGTGACCGCAGATCCCGCATTCCTGGCTTTCCTCGCCGATATTTCCGCGCGGCTGCCGGCGCCCTATCGTTTTGACGCGCTTGACCCCGACCCGGCCTCGCCGATCGGACGCGAGGCTTTTGCGGCAATGCGCGGGGAGCCTGCCTCCCTCCCATATTGCGGCACCGCCCAGATCAATTGGGTTTCGCTCGCGCCGTCGGCGGAAAGTTTGCGCGGTCTCATCGAGGACCTGCGTTGTTGGGTGGTTCCGAGCTTTGGCTGGGAGGCAACGCCTGCCATCATGCTGCCGGGGGCAGGCGGGGGCGCATTTGCAACGACCCTTATCGCGCGGTCGCCGGCCGGGTATTTTCGCTGGCAATCACAGCCCACTGCGTTTGATCCGCTGGTCGATCGCATCGCACTGATGCGGCAGGTAAATAGCGCAGCGCCGACGCGAACCGTGGGCGGCGCTTGGCGGATTACCGATCGACATCCAGCCGCTCGATGCCTTTGCCCTGGACGCGCCGATCGCGATGCGCAGCGGCATCCTGTTCGCCACCTATGCCACGCTGCGCTCGCAACGGCATGACGCGGCCTCGCGCCTCAGCCAGATCCTCGACTGGCTCGGCGACGATTTCGATGGGCTCGTCATCTTCGACGAAGCGCATGAACTCGCCAATGCCGCCGGAACCGAGACGCGGTTCGGAAGCCAGAAGGGGTCTGAGCAGGGCCTTGCCGGGGTGAGGTTGCAGAATCTGCTGCCACGCGCCCGCATCCTCTATACCTCGGCCACAGGCGCGACCGATCCGGCGAATCTCTGTTATGCCATCCGCCTCGGCCTGTGGGGCAGCGGCACGGCGTTCGAGACCCGCGAGTCGTTCATGGCGGCGATTGCCGGAGGCGGTATTGCCGCGATGGAGATCGTGGCGCGCGACCTGAAGGCGCTTGGCCTCTACACCGCCCGCGCGCTGACCTTTCGCGGTGTCGAATATGACAGCCTTGAGCATGTCCTGACCCCGGAGCAGATCGGGGTCTATGATGCCTATGCGGATGCCTGGGCCATCATCCATCAGCATCTCGATCAGGTGCTCGAGGCGACCAACATCGTCGACCGGATGGACGGGCGATCGCTCAACGCCCAGGCCAGGGGCTCAGCCCTGTCACGTTTCGAGAGCGCCAAGCAGCGTTTCTTCGGACAGGTCCTGATCGCGATGAAGTTGCCGAGCCTGATCAGGGCGATCGAACAGGAGCGCGATGCCGGGCACCATGTGATCGTGCAGCTGGTCACCACGGCCGAATCCCTTCTCGACCGTCGCCTGGCGAGCCTGCCGGCCGATGAGCGCGCCGATCTCGACATCGAATTGTCCCCCCGGGAATATATGATCGATTATCTGAAGACGGCTTTCCCGACCCGCATGATGCGGGTCTTCACCGGCACCGACGGCAATCCTCGGTCGGAACTGATGACTGATGATGCGGGTAATCCGGTTCATTCGCAGGAAGCCTTATGCGCGCGGGACGTGCTGATCGAGCGGCTCTGCGGCATGCCGCCGATTCCGACCGCGCTCGATGCGGTGATCGGTCATTTCGGCACCGACGCCGTTGCCGAGGTCACGGGCCGATCCCGGCGCCTTGTTGTGCGTGCCGGTGGCCGCCAGCGGATCGAGCCGCGCGGCGCGCGCGCCAACATCACGGATGCCGATGCCTTCATGGCCGGCCACAAACAGATCCTGCTCTTCTCCGACGCTGGCGGGACTGGGCGCAGCTATCATGCCGATCGCCATTGCGGGAGCGCTGGCCGGCGGCGCGTGCACTTCCTGCTGGAACCGGGCTGGCGGGCGTCGACCGCCATCCAGGGCCTTGGCCGATCCAACCGGACCAACCAGCTGACAGCGCCGGTCTTCCGGCCCGTCACGACCAATTGTCGCGGCGAACGGCGCTTCATCAGCACGATCGCGCGCCGGCTCGACTCGCTAGGCGCCCTGACCAGGGGGCAGCGTCAGACAGGAGGCCAGAATCTGTTCGACCCTGCCGACAATCTCGAAAGCGATTATGCCCAGGAAGCGCTGACCCAGTGGTACCACCTGCTGTATCGCGGCAAGCTCGGCAGCACCATGCTCGCCACATTCGCGGCGATGACGGGTCTTAAACTGGTGGACGGCGAAGGTGGCGCGCTGCTGGACAAGCTGCCGCCGATCCAGCGCTTCCTGAACCGGCTACTGGCACTCCGCATCGCGACGCAAAATGCGATCTTCGACGAATATCTGGCCTTGATCGAAGCGCGGATCGACGCGGCGCGGGAAGCGGGTACGCTCGACATCGGCGTCGAGACAATTGTTGCCGAGCGGGTCGTCCTGCTCGACGAGCAGTGCCTGCGCCGTGACCCGGTCACCGGGGCCGAGACGCGGTTGTCGCGGCTGGAGCTGCATCGACGGCGAAGCGCGACGTCTTTTGCGCGCGCGATCGCGACTTGGGCGGACGCGCCTGACCTTGCCTTTCTGCTCAACGAGCGCTCGGGCCGGGTCGCGCTTCGCGTACCGTCCTGGCCGATCCTGGACGATGACGGCCACGCCCTGCCGGTCTGGCGGCTGATCCGACCGACCGGCAACGAACGCATTCGGGGAAGTGCGCTCGAGGAGAGCCATTGGCGAGAAATCGATGCGACACGCTGCGAGCCTTTATGGGCGGTCGAGTGCGAAGAGGCGGCGCAGCGCGTCGAGATTGAACGGATCAACATCGCCACCGGCCTCCTCTTGCCGGTCTGGAATCGGCTGCCCGACGACGATGTCCGCGTCTGGCGGATCACCGATGCGGCAGGCACCGCGATCCTCGGCAGGATCATCTCGCCGGCCGGTTTCGAGAAGCTGGCGGCGGCCTTCGACATCACGATGGCTCTGGCCCTTTCACCTGAAGAGATTGTCCTTGCCGCGCGCGACGAGGCTGGCGCGGCGATTCCCGGCCTGGAGCCGGCCCGCCTACGGCGCGCCCGGGTGAACGGCGAGGTGCGCCTCGAACTGAAGGACTTCCCGCCCGCAGGCCGCGAATGGCTGCTGTCGCTCGGCTGCTTCTCGGAAATCATCGCCTTTCGCACCCGGCTGTTCATGCCCCCGGCGCGCGCCGCTGAGATCCTTGCTGCCATCGGCGACGCCGCGCTTGCCAGCGCGTCGCGGGATTGAAGCGGGACATGCCGCGAAGGGGGCAGGGGCGGAGCAAGCTGCTGCGATGCGACGCTTCGTCCCTTTTCTGGGAGACTGATCATGCTTGACCCGGACGCCGCTGCGACCTTGTTCATCGCGAGCTTCAATCGCGAACTCGCATCCTTGCGCTGTCCGGCCCGGGTCGGCCTCCCGAGCCATGACAACAAACACGCGGTTCTCGAACTGCTCGATGCCGGGGGAAATTTCCTCAGCTTCGTGCCTGATGCCATCTCGCCGCAAATGGCCGCCATCGCCTACCGGCTCTATGTCCAGGGCCTTCGACGCGGGTTGCAGGGCGGCGAGCAGGCAGCCTGGGCGAAGCTTCGCCACCTGATCGGGGCTGCGTCGGATATCAGCGGCTGATCGCTGTCGGCAGCGCCTGCAGTCCATTGCCGCGCGCTGGCCAATCGATCTCAAGCGATCCGTCACCGTCGGCCGGGAAAGGCTTTCGGCGTCGCCTGTCAGATCCTCAGTTGGAGGGGAGGGGGCGGAGAAGGGGTGGTCGGCCGGCAATCACCCGGTCGAGCCGTCTCACTTCCTTCTGCGGAGACTTGCCATGCCCACCACCGGTCCGGCGCCCGTCACGGCGCCCTACAAGGTCGATATCAGCCGCGGACGCAACATCGCCCGTGTCTCGTCTGAATGGTTCTCGCGTCCTGACGACGAGCGCTTCCTCTCGCTGTCGGATCTCTATGGGCGGGTTCGCGCTCGCGCCGACGCTGCCCGAACCCGGGTGGTGGAAAGCCGCACCCTGCGGGTCGAGGCCCGCACCGAGGATCCCGAGCGGCTTGGCCTGATGGTGCCCGGCGACGCTGCACCGACCGCCCCGACCAACTGGTCCTTCGGGCAGCTCTGCAGTCTGGTCGGCGCGCCCGCTTCCTATCTGCGCGGTCTGCCGGCGGCGCTTGCCGGCATCAACATGCAGCATGGGCTGGTCGCGCATCGCGGTGAGCATGTGAAATTGCTCGAGACCGAGGATGGCCGCACTGAACTCCGCGCAGTGACCGGGCCGGACTATGGGCGCATCTGGGACCATGAGCTGGTCGAGGCCGTCATGAATTTCGCTGGCGACGGGGTCGGCGACACGCGGTGGAAGGTGCCTGGTGTGCTCGACTGGAGCTCGATGCTCTACAATCCCCATGTGGACGTCAGCCGCGAAACGACGACGCTCTATGCGTCGGACCGCGATGTGTTCCTCTTCCTCGTCGACGACACCCACCCGATTGAGGCTGGCCGGCTGCCAAACGGTGATCCAGACCTGTATTTTCGAGGCTTCTATGCCTGGAATCCCGAGGTTGGTTCGAAAACGCTGGGCGTCGCCACCTTCTATCTTCGGGCGGTCTGCATGAATCGCAATCTTTGGGGCGTCGAGAATTTCGAGGAGATCAACATCCGCCATTCGAAATTCGCCGCCAACCGCTTCACCCATGAAGCGGCGCCCGCGCTGACCCATTTTGCGGACTCCTCGCCGGCGTCCTTCATCGCCGGCATCAGGACGGCGCGCGAACGGGTCGTCGCCCGCAAGGACGAGGATCGGGAAGCGTTTCTGCGGACGCGCGGCTTCTCCCGGCCCGACACGGCGAAAATCATCGCGACTGTCCTTGCCGAGGAAGGCCATCCGCCGGCGTCGCTCTACGACTTCGTCCAGGGCATCACGGCGGTTGCCCGGACCAGGCCGCACCAGGACGCGCGGCTGGATTTCGAGGGCAAGGCACGCCGCCTGCTCGAGAAGCTCAACTGAGCTGCGCCGGGCGGGTGCAGCGCCCGCCGGCGGAGAAGCATGAGGACAGCGGTCATGCCGGAGAGCCTGGAGGCGTTGCTTCACCATGCCTATCGGCAGGCCATCGCAACGCTGCCGGTGGTTACGCGCGATATCTTCCTCGCACACAGGGTCGATGGTGACGACCTGGCAATGATCGCCGATCGCCACATGCTGCCCGTGGAGGAAGTAGCGAGGCATCTGGCTGATGCCCTGGTCGTGATTGACCGGGCGCTGCGTGCCGCCGGCCGATGACGCCCATGCCGCCTCGAGACGTTCGATGCTTGCGGACGCCCTGCGAGCGCGGCTCAGCTCTTTGCGAACGCCCGCGCGGCCGCGGTCCAGCGCCGCAATCTGACAGGCGCCGCGCGGTTCCCTTGATCATCATTTCGGTATGCGGGTCAGTCCTTGCCGGCATTGACGACGACGGGCGTCGTGCCGCTGCACTCAAGGCCAGTCGGCCGGGTGGTCGACAAGCAGTGAAATTTCCAGGGCGGCGGCGGTGCGGGCTTGGCGGGTGACGCGAACACGAGGGTCACCATCGCTAGGGCCGCGACACAGAGGGAACCGAGCGCAAAACCGACCATGTTCACGATCCCCGGCACCCTGATCCATATATTGCCCAGATCGTAATTCTTGTTGCTGATCATGCTGCCGGCCTCGAACAGCACCATCAAACCGCCCGCCATGCTCGCGGCCAGAAACAAGAGCGCGCCGAACACCGCCCAATGCGCCGAGGCCGTCGTGATATGCGCCAGAAACGTCGTTCCGGTCACAAACGCTATCAGTGCACCATCCAGGGTGATGACCAGCTTGGTGGAATCGACGGCGCTGTCCAGGCCCGCCTTGACCGGCATGGCTCAGCAGAACCAGATATAGTGACAGGTCGATGTCGCGAGCGCACGCTCGATATCGGCCCTGTTCGATCTGGCGGCAACGCTTCCCTGTTGCTGTCGTATCAGCGCCGCGGCGACGGCGTGCAGTGCCTCGTAGAGAAGGTTGAGATCGATATCGCCCAACACGTCGCGCGCGTAGGTCCGGCCTGGCGCGATCAACGGTTCCATGGCCGCAGGCGTTGGTAGCGGTTTGATCCCGAGTTCGCGGCAGGCTGCGACAAAGATGGCCTCGATCACATTCGCCAGGTCAGTCTGGTTACGCAGGTTCATGACCGTTCCCCCAAAACAGCATATGATGCCGATCGACGTACGATTGCACCAGGCAACAAGAACGCAAGCCAAGATTGATCCAAGGATGCGGTGCGAACCGTGTGATCGTGGTCAATGGGCTTATGGAGGAGTGCTCTCAGGCATTTGCTCGGCGCGCACATCAAGCACGGTCTGGTCGAGAAATTCGGAAATCCGCGTTCGCAATAGCCCGCGCATCTCTTCCAGGGGCGCGGTTCGCTCTCTTGCCACAAAGAAGTCCCAGGAACAGCGTGCAAATGCCGGGTTGGGCGACCCCGCCGGCATGTCGTTGCCCCCGACCAGCAACCGGTTCGAGGACAACGGCATGGCCATCGCATCGACGCTGTCCAGATCGGCGAACATGAGCGGGAAGGTCTGACCTTTCGCGTCGAACGCGACGGCAACGCAGTCCGGGAGAAGAAGAGGCGTTGGCCAATGCCACACGCGCCAGCCGAACCTGCTCATCTTTTCGACCCGCGCCGGCGGCGAGAGGTCGGTGGTGAGGCTCTGGCGCTGTGAGCTTGCTGCCACCTCGGGCAATTTCGCAATCATCGCGTCGAACAGGCCAGCAAGCGGTCCTGACAGTTCGGCGTGGAAGGTGGTGAAATTCTCCTTGGCCAGTTGGAACGCCCAGCTTTCAAACTGGGCCCGGGACATGCCGAGCGCCGCCAGAAGCGGCTCTTGCCGGGTCCACAGCTTTGCCAATTCGGCGGCAAAGATTTCGGAAGGCTGATCACCCGCCATGCCGAGCATGAGCCTTGCCTGCTCCGTATCGTTGAGGGCATCCGCCATGCTCTCGAGGAGGTTGGTGCCACCGGCGGTCACGGCCTTGCGGAAATGGTCGTTCCGGACCGCGAGGTGTGTCACGAACGCGGCAGCCATGCGGGTGTCCACCAGGCCGCCATCGGGCGCTCCGCGCAGGGTCGGCAGAATGTCGGTGAAAGGCTGCTCATAGTCGGTAATGCGGTCGTCGAGCGTCTCGTCTTCGCCGTTCACGCTCAACTCGGAATAGAAGTTGCGCTCCGCGCCGATCCCGGCCGTCGCGGGCGTGAAGATGCCGCGATCACGGGTATAGGCAACGACATAAGTCCGCTTGCCCTTTTCGAACCCGAACCCCTTCAGCAGGCTTTGCGGTATGAAATGCTGCTTTCGTCCCGACATGCCCGGACCGTATCATCGCAAACGCGGTGCGGCTATCGCGGGTCGCCGAGCCTTGATCGTGTGTTGCGCAGGTGCGGGTTGCGGAAGAGCGGGCCCCCGCCGCCGGCATCAGCGCCCCCGCCGGCGTGGTGACTGGCCGCGCTGCTGCCATTTCCTGATCGTCTGAAGGCACTCGAACAGGGTGTGGTCGTCGACGCAATAGGCACCCGGACTTGCGCCCAGGTCCGGGTCATAGTTGCGCAGGAAATGCTCGCTCACGGTTGTGCCCAGTCCGGTGGCGGCGGCGACACGCAGTGTTTCGCGCACTTCGATAGTCTTTGCCGCGGCGCGAAGGCGGGCAGTGCGGTGTCGTCCGGCCTGTTCGACTTCCGCCAGTGCTGCGTCCAGGCCCGCCTCGCTGGCTTCGACCCGTGTAAGGCGTGCCGCAGCGAGCTCGGTGCCTTGCAGCCAGTCTTCGGCGTCATTACCGAGAAGCGCCTCGGCGCAGTTCCGCAGCGTCTCGGTCCGCCGCGTCGCCGCTTCCACCGCCTTTGCCTGTATCGCCGCAGCCGATCGGGCAATGAGCCCCTCAAGCGGCAGCCCGAGCGTCTCGGTGGCGATCGGCCCGCCTGCGACCATCGCCTCGATGGCGCTCAGCGCGGCGTTTAACTGTGTCCAGCGATCACCGCCTTCCTCGACCATGAGGATCACGGGGCGCCGATAGCGAGGCAGCGCACTGCGTTGCCAGGCGTCAAAGTCGAAATCCCACAATTCCTCGGGCGTGATCGCCGCGAGGACTATTTCCATGATGCGGTCGAGCGTGGCGCGCCGGCGKTCGCCGGCGCGGCGACGTTGATGCTCCCGTTCGATCGCCTCGGCCTGCCCGTCCGAGAATTCGTAACCGTCCAGACCGGTGGACTGAAGATATCCCGCCCGACACAAGGCGGTCAGATAGGCGTCGATCGCCTCGTGCGGCAGCACGGCGTCGCGGCTTGTGGCGCGCAAGGCGGCGCGGACATCCTCGGGCGGGGGCTCGTGAAACACCGGGTGGAGGCAATCCTCGATCCCGGTGGCGATCTCGGACACGGTGAAATGGGGCAGGTCGAACCGGCCGGCATAAGGAGCGCTGATATAGCGCCGGAAGATGGCGGCCTGCCACCAGTCCGGCGGTACCAGAAACCCGATTCCTGTGATTCCGGGGTCGAGCGCGTCGGTGATCCGCTGTGCGTGCAGGACGCGATATTCCTGCAGACCTGCTGACGCTCTTGAGGTGGCGCAGGTCTCGTTCGCATCAAGGAGCCGGCGGACTTCCCGCCCGAGTTCCTGCCGCCGCGCCGCGGCGGCGCGCTCTCTGCGCTGTTTTGCCTGTTCCTCGCGTGCGGCGATCTGCGCCTGCAGCTTTTGTGCGGCCAGGTCCTTCTTGTCATTGTGCAGCCATTCGCGGGGTGCCGTTTCGATCAGGGCTTTTTCGATGGCTGCCCGGTCGCTGCTGGTGCGCCACGCACCGAGATCGACTTCGACGGTCGGCAGGGACCCGGCGCGCAGCTTGCCGATCTTTTCGGGTCCGCAGCGATGGGTGACCAGCACCTCGACCAGCAGGCGCCGGCCATCCCTGGTCGTGAGGATCACGTCCGGGACGATGTCACCCAGCGCCTTTTCGAGATGCGCGCCGACAAAGGTGAACAGGCGTGGCGCGTGCAGTTGCAGCCGCTCGCGGCCTTGCTGCGCCGCGACAGCGGGCAGCATGATGCGCTTCTCGCGGCCAAGGACCTCCTTCGCCCAGATATGCGCGTTCGACTCGGCGCCGCGGCCGCAGCCATTGCCGCTGCCGTGATGCGCAAAATGGTGCGCCGTCTTGCTGCCCTTTCGGGCGACCACGGTACGCTCACAGGCCGGGCAGATACAGCCGCACGCGAGGCCGCGCAGCACCTCCGAGATATGCGCATGGGTCCCGTCGGGCCTCAGCCCGTACACAAGGTCCGCGCCAAAGCCGCCCAGCCCGCTATGATCGACATGGCCGAACGGATTGGCCCGTGGAGACGGTCCGCTCGAGGGCGTTGACGGGGCCTGTTCCTGCATGTGTCCGATGACCTGTCGCGGGCATCTCGCTGAGCGTGGCACCCGGGCGTAATCTGGAACAGTTTGCGAACATCGGTCAAGTCGGCAGCACTGCGGCGCGGGCGTGTAGCGCGATGCCCCGCAACGCGAAGCATGCTCGTTCTCGTAAAGCTGGGCTGTTCTTCACTGGCTCAGTTGATTGCCGAAGGAACCGCGCGTGGACCGCGTTGCTTCGAGTGTCCAGCAGCGGTGATATCAAGTCGGACGCCGCCGCTGCGTAGCGTCGTTTAGTCGCGGCCACCGCTCCATTGCGATCCGCGCACGAAAAGCCAAATTGCAAGTGGAATGCGGTCATAGTGAACCTTTATTATTTTGCCTTCGCCATCTCGCCCACGATAAAATGGGGTCGCGGCAATACAGTTTGGTGGTTCTTGCTGGATTTTGCCTGGAGGGCACTGTTTATGCGCGCAATTCTGACTGTGGTGCTGTCGGGTTTCATCATGGGTACGGTTATCTGCTGGTCCCTGGCCCCGGCCCGGGCCGAACCGGGTTGCGCCGGCTGCGACGTGGTTGCCGCCGGCTTGTTTGGCACGGGTCTCGTGAACCGGCAGCTCTACGGCTATGATCCCGGGACGCGCACCTACACGGTCGTGGTTGTACGCGCCGTTCGCTCGGGCGGTTACGGTCCGGCGATCCAGTGGTATCGGCCCGACAATGGCGACAGCGGCTGGGACGATGCCCACAATTTCTATACCGAGCGAAGCTATCGCGAGATCATCGCGGGCAATGCAACCCGGCAGATGAGCCCATCGGAGCAGCAGGAGCGCACGGGCTTGCTCGCCGCCTGCACGGCCGCGGCCAAGGCCGACAATGTCTTCTACAAGGCTCTCATGACCAATGCCTGCTGCAACAGCAGCGCGGCGCGCAAATATGGAACACCTGGCCGCGTTTGCGGCTAGCGACATTCCGCTGCCCTGAAAAAAGGGTGATCCACCCTCCTGATGCTGTCAGCAAATCGATCGCTTCGTTGGCGAAGGAAGGAAATCCGATGTGGGGCAGCGCCGACGTGACCAAGCTTTTGCGGCGTATCGATGTACTGAGTGACAACCCCAATGCGGTGCGCGATGTCATCGACCTTTGTGCAAAGGCGCTGGGCCGGGTCTCGAAGCTGAAGCAGCCGGCCCAATGGGGCCTTGTCCATCAATATCGCGGGACAGCACTGGTGCGGCTCGGCGAGCTCAGCGGCGATCCTGGCACCATGCGTGAGGCAGTCGGCGCGTATGATTGCGCGCTCGAAGTGCTTGATCGGGCATCGAACCCCGTGGATTGGGCCGGCACGCTGCAGAACCGCGCCAACGCCCTGGTGCGGCTCGGTGAGTTCGCTGGCGATCCGCAGATCCTGCGCGCGGCAGTAGCGGATTTCGAGAAGGGGCTGGAGGTTTTTACCCGCGAGTCGAGCCCGGCCTATTGGGCTATGGCCCAGATGAATCGCGCGAACGCGCTGTTCCGGATCGGCGAGCTTCTTGGCGACGTGGCCGTGCTGCGCGGGGCAGTCGCAGGCGGCGACAACGCGTTGAAGGTGTTCACGCGGGAGACAAGCGCCGCGCAATGGGCGATGGCTCAATCCAATCGGGCGAACGCGCTTCTCCGGATCGGGAAGCTGACGGGAGACCCCGATATACTCCGGGCAGCGGTCGAGAATTACGGCCAAACACTCGAGGTGAGGACGCGCGACGCGGCGCCCGAACTATGGGCCCTGACCCAGCAGAATCGGGCGATAGCCTTGCAAAGTCTCGGTGATCTCGTCGGCGACCAGGCTGCTCTGCGGGCCGCCATCGCTGGCTTCGAAGCTTCGCTGGACGTCTTTACCCGCGAGGCGAGCCCGGCACGCTGGGCGATGGCGCAGCAGAATCGCGCCGCGACGTTGACGAGCTTGAGCGAATTTACCACCGATCCTGCGGATCTCCGCGAAGCGGTGGCCGCCTGCGATGCCGCGCTTGAGGTTCGGCTTCGCGGGACAAATCCTGCCGAATGGGCGATGACACAGCAGAACCGTGCCAACGCGTTGCTGAAGCTTGGCGAGCTCGAGAGCGATGTCGTGTCGCTGCGCGCCGCGGTGGTCGGGTGCAATCTTGCGCTCGAGGTTCGCACCCGCGCGGACGGCCCGGCGGACTGGGCGACGATTCTCATCAATCGCGCCGAGGCGTGCCTGCACCTGGGTGATCTTCTCGGCGACCCTGAACTGCACCGCGCGGCGGTGGCCGATTATGACGCCGCGCTTGAGGTCTTCACCCGCCATATGAGTGCGCCGCTCTGGGCGATGGCGCAACAAAGCCGTGCAAATGCCCTCCAGAGTATCGCCGACTTGAGCGGCGATGCCGAGGGACTGCGCCTGGCCCTGGCCGGCTATGACGCGGCGCTGAGGGTGTGCACGCGTGAAGCGACACCCAATCAGTGGGCCAAGGTCCAGCAGGATCGCGCCAACGCGCTCATGCGGTTGGGCAGCCTGACGAGCGACCGCGATATATTGGAGACTGCTGTCGCCGGCCATGATGCAGCGCTGCGCGCCTGTGGCCGGGACAACAGCCCCGCGCTCTGGGCAATGATCGCCCAGAACCGTGCCACTGCCCTGATGTTGCTCGGCGATTTGCTTCGGGATCAGGACTCGCTGCGCGCCGCGATTGCGAGCGAGGACGCGGCGCTCGCGATACGCACCCGCGATGCCAGTCCCGGCCTTTGGGCCACGACCCTGCATAATCGGGCGGGCGCGCTCCTTCGGCTATATCGGCTCACCGGCGACCGGGTGACGCGCGATGCAGCCATCGCCGCCTGGGAAACTGCTCTCGGCGTGTGGACGATGGAAGCGGCGCCGGATCTGTGCATGGCGGCCGTGGCCGGGCTGACCAATATTCTGTTCGAATCTGGCCGGATCGCCGAAGCGCGGGATAGACTCGACGCCGCGCTGGGCGGCGGCGTGCGCCATCTCGTCAAGGTGCAGAACCGCGCCGCGCGCGAGCGGGCTGTTGAGCAAGCGGCGGGTCTTGCGGAACTGCGGGCCTGGATCGCGCTGACATCGGAAGGGGACGCCGTTCAGGCCCTGCTGTGGATGGAACGGGGAAGAGCCCAGTTACTGGCGCTGTCACTGGCGGATGACCCCGATCATGCGTTCGGTCGAGACCAGGTCGCGCTTGCTGACCTGCTCGAGGCGATACCCGTCGGCGGCGCGGCCGTGGTGCCGATCGTCACGCCAGCCGGCGCGCGCGTCGCGGTCATCCCCGCGGGACGGAGCACGATCGACAGCGAGGACTTTATCGATCTTCCCGACCTCACGCGCGCGAACCTTGTGGACTGGTTTTTCGGCGCTGATCCGCACGCCGGCCTGGGCGGGTATCTGGACGCCTTCCATGACGCAGGCGCGGAGCCTGGCGCCGGCATTGCCGGCCATGCCGGTTCCTTCACCGACGTCATCAGCGCGACGATGGCGAAGGTCTGGCACCAGCTTCTCGGTCCCGTCGATGCACGCCTTGGCGAACTCGGCCTCGCGCCGCAGAGTCCCGTTACGATCGTGCCTCCGGGGTTCCTGAGCCTGCTGCCGTTGTGGACGGCTGCACCGGATCTGAAGCAATGGGCTGGTGACGTTTTCGGAAGCCGCTGGACGGTCAGCCAGGCGCCATGTCTCGGTGTCCTAGCGGTCATCCGCCAGCGCTGTGCGATCTGGTTGTCCCGTGGGTCGCCCGTCTCGGTGCTCGCGGTGCTCGATCCGGCATGTGATGGCGAGGCGCGGCTGCCAGGGGCGGCGCTGGAAGGCGCGCTGGTGGCGCAGCGTGTCGGGCCGGATCGACTGCTGGAGCTTCGTGGTACGGCCTCGACGGCGGAGGCTGTTCGCAAAGCCCTTTCCGGCAGGACGCACCTCCATTTTGCGACACACGGATTCTACTCTCCGGTGCTCCCCGCACTCTCGGCAATCCTGCTTTCCGGGACAGATCGCATCACCCTTGGCGAGCTTCAGGAAACAGATGCCATCGAGGATCTTCGGCTCGTCATTCTCTCGGCCTGTGAAACGGGCCTGCACGGGCTGCAGCCCGGCAGGGTCGACGAGTTCATTGGTCTCCCGGCGGGGTTCATCCAGGCGGGCGCCGCCGCGGTGATCGCCAGCCATTGGCCGGTCAGCGACGATGCGACCTTCTTCCTGATGTGGAAATTCTATCAGGAATATTTCGACGACACTGGCCAGGTCCGGCAAGGCCCCGCAGCAGCCCTGCGCACTGCCAGCTTGTGGCTTCGCTCGGTGACCTGTGGCGACCTGCGCGCGCTGTTCGAGCCGTTTCACGATCGCGACGGCACAGTTGTTCCCGGGACGATCGATCGCAGCCGTCCTCGCCCGGGAGAGAGCGCGACGTCCGGCGCGGTGGTCAGACAGGGCGCCTTCGCCTCTCCCGGAGTCGCGGATGGCCGTGCGGGCGTTTCGATTCATCGACGGGTTGCCGAAGCGGATGCGTCAATGCTCTTCCCGGGCGTCCCTGCCGCCATGGCGGAGCATCGCGTCGCCTTTGATCTGGGTAGCGACCGGCCGGGCTGGGAGCGCGATCGTCCATTTGCGGATCCGGTTCACTGGGCCGCGTTCTCGCTCATAGGGATGTGACGGCACAGGCGCGCCGATGACGTGATCGCGTCGCAAGGCGTTGCTGTCGGATGAACGGGCGACGCCTGGTGCGTCGGGAGCACCATGTGTTTCACAGGACGGCATAGCTCGCTTTCGCGACATCAGGCATGGTCGGACCCGCGAACAGGAGACCGAGCAGCCGACCCATTTCCACAGGGGTGATGATCGACCGTCCTCCCAGATTGTCGAGCATCGACCTCGCGCGATGATGAAATGGCGCGCGTTGGCCGAGCACGAACAGATCGAAGGTCTCGGCCGGCCCTGTAATCTGTACGCCGACCGGCACTTCGGCGCTGACGCTGCCGTCACATATCGTCAATGGTACCGGGCTGGCGGCATCGAGCAGGCTTCCCCTGACGAGATTGAAGATCTGCCAGTCGCGAGACACGGCACTCCATTCGAAAGCCAGGAGGTACACCGGGGAAATGTCCTCGGAACCGGAAAAGGTCACGCTGAACTCGAGATAGGCACCGATTCGCAGTTCGATGTCGGCCGGGTTCCCGTCGCGCAGCCGCCGCAATTGCGGCCGGAAACCATCCGAGGTCGATGAGGGAATCACCGTCATCCTGCCCCCGGCGGCCCGCTCGGCAAGAAAGCTGACGGCATCGATCGGCGACAGCGTTGCCGCGATTGCCGTCCACGCTTCGTCATCGGCCATCCAGTCGTTGACCGACAGGCCCGCGCGATCGAACTCGCCTGCCTGGAACAATGCCCTGGCATGCGCCTCACTCGCAGGCCTGGTTCCGTTGAACTTTCGTCGAAAGTCCTCATATTCGCTCGTCGTGAAGGCATCGATGCGCCGCGCTTCTTCCTGCAGTTCACCGATGGTTTTTTTCAGGTTCGGATGAACCTCCCAGATCGCCCTGGCCCGCGCCTGCCAGTCGATCTGCAAGATGTTTTCGCGCACCCGCCCGGCTTTGGAACTCGGATTGGTTCCTGACGGATCCTGCCGGTTGCTGTCCAATTCGCGTCCTCCTCAAAAACGGCACGCCCTGTCCGGCGAGCGGCATCCCGCCCGGCTCGCCGGAGGACCTGATTGTGAAAATCATATCGAACGACCGCCTGGCTGTCGTGCTGGATGATCGTCAGCGCTTGCCCGGGATACTGCGCCCGGCTCACCGGTTGCTTACCGGTGTTCGGGAGCCGGGCATGGCGCCCAGGCGCTCCACCCCGCTGCGCATGCTCGCAGCCGATCTGGGCTGGCTCAGCACCGCTCTGCTCGCAGCCGGCGCCGGTACCGCGCTCGCGGCGACGGGTGCCGTCGGTGCGCTGTTCGGCGTCCCGATCGCTGCTGCTGGCGTGCTCTTTGCGACTGGTCGCAACCGACGGCTGGTGGTCAGCCATGTCCATGAGGCCTCTCACGGGGTTGTCGCCGACTTCTATCGCGATCGGGGCGCGCCTGACCGTCGCGCCCGCAGGATCGCCGAGGCAATCCTCGACATTGGTTCGAGCATCACCATGACGCTCAATGGGCAGGAGTATCGCAGCACCCATGCCCTGCATCACGAGCTCGAGCATCTGGGCACGCTGGGCGACCCGGATGGCGCGACCCTCAAGGCGTGGGGCATCTGGCCTGACGAGACCCGCAACCTGCGCGCGAAGCTCCTGCAGACTGCTTTCAACCCGCTATGGCATCTGCGCTTTTTACGCGACCGAATCCTCAGCAACGTCGCGCGTGGCAAGCCGTATCGCCGCGCGCTCGGGGTAGCCGTGCTCGCGACGATGATCGGCTCCGCCTTTGTGATGCCGTTGCCGGTATGGCTTGCCGCGGTGTTCCTGCCATTCGGGCCGGGCTATCACATTGCAACGCTGGCGCAGCTGACGACGATCCATCCTTATGGCTATCCGGACGGGGCCAGCACCCTCGATGACTATGCCGGGCGCACCTGGGAACGGATCCCCTACAGGCCGATGCCGGTCAGGGGCGCGGGTTTGAGGGCCTGGCTACGCTGGTCCTGGTCGATATCGGGCCATGTGATCGCACGCATGACCGTCCTCGATGATACGATGGTGCCCCATGGCTACCACCACATTGCATGGCCCATCGGTCGTCCGTTCAATGACTGGTGGAACACCGCTCAATATTGGTCGGATGCGCATAGCGCTGGCGTGCTTCCAGCGGGTGCGGAGAGTCGCATCATCTGGGGGCTGAGCGAGGCATGGGACCGCCAGCAGGCGCAGTTCGACAGGATGCGCGGTTCCAGGGGTGAGTGACGAGTGGCCGGTCCTGAGGCGATGCCGCTTCAGGGCCGGTTGCCCTCGACGTGACCGGGATCGCCCGACGGTGAACTGTCGCGCGCAGGCGGGCTGACAGGTTCGCTGCGCGGGGATTGGTCAGAAAGTGCAGCAGGGGAGTCCCGAATGGAATGGGCGGCCTGTCCCACCATCCGTCAGCTGTCCTCGACTCGGGCGCGATGGATCTCGAGATGCATCGCGGGTGAGCCAGGCGCGCATGGAAGTTGAGACCCTGGGGTTCCTTGTGATGGGAACAGGGTCGGAACGGCGGGGCAAGCGAAAAGCTTGGGAAAAGGGTCGGGGGCTGCGCGCTGCGCGCGCACCGCGGCCCTATCTCCGCTGCGCTCCGACCGAGCCCCGCTGCGGGTCTCGGCCCTGCGGGTGACAACCCGCTGCCCGAAGAAAAAAGCGCGGGCTGGAGGGAGGCTGGGCCTGGTCGACGGGCGGGATCGTCGCGGTGGCTGCGCCTGGTGCGGGCAGTCCCGAGCCCTGCTCCATCCTTGCCGCTGCCCTGCCAGGACGTGGCGGAGGGGAGGCGGGGTGGAGGGGCGTGCCGCCGGAATGTCCTGGCGCCGGTTTGTCGCCGGCGCAGAGGGCATGCCGGACCTGGTGATAAGCTGCAGCAGGAGGCGCCCGAACGGGAAGGAAGGCGCATCCCACCATCCGTCGTCGATGTCCCCGAGGCCTGGTGCCGGGCGCGACCACCCCGGCTTCCGCCCGGCGGCACGTCCCTTTTTGGACAGCGTTCGCGGCGCGCGGTGAGGCGCCGCCCCCGTCGTCGGGCGTGCGGCGCCGCCGCCGCTGCAGAGGAGAGGAGGACTTTGAGGGGTGTCGTTTCGGAATGGTTCGAAAGCGACATTCGTCAAAGGAATGAGTCATGAACATCGGTGAATTCAAGGCAAATAACGGGCGTATCCTCGGTTCGATCGCCACCCGCACGATCGACCTGCCCAGGCTGGGCCTGCGCCCGGTCGAGAGCATGAACGAGCGGGCCCCGACGACC
>NZ_JBFUDK010000017.1:0-107319 GCF_056404755.1 Sphingomonas sp. P2_B6 | reverse complement strand
GAGCTTCATGAAGACCCTGAAGCAGGAGGAGGTCGACGGTACCGGCTATCGCGACCTCGCCGACGCACGCGAGCGGATCGGGACCTTCATCGAGCAGGTCTACAATCGCCAGCGCCTGCACTCCGCCTTGGCCTACAGGTCGCCCGACGAGTATGAGGAAACCATGCGAAGGGCTGCTGCGCAGCAGCCCTTCAAACAAGCAACCGAGCTCTCTCTAATTAACGTGTCTCACTAAAGGGGGTCACTCCAGCACGGAACAGGGAAAGCCGCGCCGGTAACAGGGCCGATGTTGACGGTGGCGGGGACGGGCGAAGCGCGGCGTTTCGACCATCATGGGAAAGAGCGTGCTGGTCCGCGCGCCGCGCGTGATGCACCGGTTCGCGACGCAGTTGAATCGATCGTCGGCGTTTTGATCCTGGGCCGGCCTGCGCCGGGCGACGTCGCCTAGGCCGAGGCCGGCTGCTCGAACTGCTCGATCACCCATTCCTCTTCCTGCGCGCCGGCGATCCAGTCCTGCATGAAGGGGTGCTGCAGCACCGCATCCATATAGCCGGTGGCGAAGCGGGCGATCGGCAGGCCGTAGGTGACGATGCGGGTGACGACCGGCGCGTACATCATGTCGACCGCGCCGAACTCGCCGAACAGGAACTTGCCGGTGCCGCCGAAGCGGGCGCGGGCCTGGGCCCAGAGTTCCATGATGCGCCCGATATCGGCCAGCACATCGTCGTCGGGGCGCTTGGGCGGGAAGACCTGGCGGATATTCATGCTGTGCTTGCGGCGCAGCGCCGTGAAGCTCGAATGCATCTCGGCGGCCATCGAGCGGGCCATGGCGCGGGCAGTGTCGTCCTCCGGCCAGAATTTAGCACGCTCGGTCTTTTCGGCGAGATATTCGATGATGGCCAGGCTGTCCCACACCACGGCGTCGCCGTCCCACAGGATTGGCACCTTGCCCGAGGAGGGCGCGAACTCGTCGCCCTCACGGCGCTTGTCCCAGTCGGCGTCGTAGAGCGGCACGACCACTTCCTCGAAGGGAAGGCCAGACTGCTTGCAGGCGAGCCAGCCGCGCAGCGACCAGGAGGAATAGGCCTTGTTGCCGATGATGAGCTTGAGCATGCGGGGGTGGATAGACGGGCCGGGCGCGGGCGGCAACTCCTGCGCCCGGCGCGGTGTCAGAGGCCCTTGTTCGGATTGATCAGGAACTTCTCGCCGGTGGCCTTGCGCGCGTAGGCGGCGATCGTTTCCGGCTGCAGCGCTTCGGCCAGCGAGATTTCCGCGGTGTAGGTGCTGCAGAAGGTGGTGGTCAGCTCGGCGGCGACGCGCGCGCGCATGCGCTGGCCGGTTTCCGGCCCGGCCTTCATCAGGAAATAGGTGAGCAGGAAACCGCCCACGCCCCAGGCCATGCCGGTGTTGCGGCCGATCTCGGTCGGGCGGGTATCGAGGATGCCGTAGATATAAACCTGCTTGTGGGTGGTCGAACCGTAGCGGCTGTAGGACGTCATTTTCCGCGTCGCGGCGGCCTCCATCGCGCCGATGATCTGCCCAGCCAGCGGGCCGCCGCCGACGGCATCGAAGCCAAGTGTCGCGCCGGTCTCCATCAGTGCCTCGATCAGCTGGTTGCGGAAATCGGACGCGGTGCTGTCGACGACATATTTGGCGCCGATATCGGTCAGGATCTTCGCCTGGGCTTGGCTGCGGACGATGTTCACCAGCGGCACGCCATCGGCGATGCAGATGCGGTTGAGCATCTGGCCGAGATTGGAGGCAGCGGCAGTGTGGACCAGCGCGGTATGACCCTCGGCCCGCATCGTCTCGACCATGGCGAGCGCGGTCAGCGGGTTGACGAAGCAGGAGGCGCCCTGGGCCGCGGCGGTGCCTTCGGGCAGGACAAGCGCCTCGGCGGCACGCATCACGCGATATTGCGAATACATCGACCCGCCGAGCACCGCGACGGTGCGGCCGATCAGGTGTTTGGCATCGTCGCCGGCATCGACCACCACGCCGGCGCCTTCATTGCCGACCGCCATCGGTTCGCCGATTCGCGCCTGGAGCGACGGGAGAAAAGCCGGGTTGACCGACGCGGTGACGACCGGGCGGTCGGCGGTGCCGCCGGCCGCGATCGTCGAGAGGTCAGCCGGGCCAAGCAGCAGGCCGAGATCGGACGGGTTGAGCGGCGCTGCCTCCATACGCACGACGATCTGGTCGGCGGCCGGCGCAGGAATCGCGACATCGTCCAGCGTCAGGCGCAGCTCGCCTTCGGGGGTGATCAGCGAGCTGATCTGCAGGCCGGTGGTGATGGTCATCGCGTCTCTCCCAATTTTATGGGTAGCGATATGCAACGGAAGTTGCCTCGACGCGAGGGGGATTCTAGCCGATCGCTTCGATTACCGCAGCACGCAGCTCGGGAATGCCGAGGCCGGTCTCGCTCGACGTCTCCAGGATATCCGGATGCGCGGCGGGGCGCTTGCGCACTTCCTCGGCGGTCTGCGCGGCGACCTCGGCGAGCTCGCTCGGCTTGATCTTGTCGGCCTTGGTCAGGACGATGCGATAGCTGACCGCGGCCTTGTCGAGCATCTCGAGGATCTCGCGGTCAACGTCCTTGATGCCGTGGCGGGCGTCGATCAGCACCAGCGCGCGCTTCAGTTCCTGCCGACCGCGCAGGAAGTCGTTCACCAGGAAGCGCCATTTCTTGACGACGTCCTTGGGCGCCTTGGCGAAGCCGTAACCGGGCATGTCGACCAGCCGGAAGGCGAGGGGATCGCCCACGTCGAAGAAGTTGAGCTCCTGGGTGCGGCCAGGCGTGTTCGACGTGCGGGCGAGCGCGTTGCGGCCGGTCAGCGCGTTGAGCAGTGACGACTTGCCCACGTTGGAGCGGCCCGCGAAGGCGACCTCGGGTACGGTCGCGTCCGGCAGGAATTCCAGCTTCGGCGCCGATTTCAGGAAGGCGACCGGGCCGGCGAAGGTCTTTCGCGCGGCCTCGATCATTTCGGGAGTGAAGGGATCAGCCATGGGTCATTTCGCGATCGCCTCTTTCATCCCCGGATGCCGCGCATAGAGCAGGCGCTGCTGGAGGATGGTGAGGGTGTTGGACGTGATCCAGTAGATCTGCAGGCCGACCGCGAACGGCGCCATCACGAACATCAGCACCCAGGGCATCAGCGCGAAAACCTGCTTCTGCGCTTCGTCCATCGGGGCCGGGTTCAGCTTGAACTGGAAATACATCGAGATGCCGAGCAGCACCGGGATCACGCCGATCGCCAGGAAATGCGGCACGGTGAAGGGCAGATAGCCGAACAGGTTGAGGATGGTCGCCGGATCGGGCGCCGACAGATCCTTGATCCACAGCACGAAAGGCTGGTGGCGCATTTCGATCGTGAGCAGCAGCACCTTGTACAGCGCGTAGAAGATCGGGATCTGCAGGAAGGTCGGCAGGCAGCCCGCGAGCGGATTGACCTTCTCCGCCTTGTACAGCGCCATGATCTCCTGCTGCTGGCGCGTCTTGTCGTCCTTGTGCTTCTCCTGCAGCGCCTTCATCCTGGGCTGGATCGCGCGCATATTGGCCATGGAGGCGAACTGGCGCTGGGCGATCGGGAACATCAGGCCCCGGATGGTGACCGTCAGCAGGATGATCGCCAGGCCGAAATTGCCGACCATGCGGAACAGCCAGTCGAGATATTTGAAGATCGGCTTTTCGACGATTTCGAACCAGCCCCAGTCGATCGCCTTGCCGAGATGGCGGATCTTGAGGTTGTCCTCATAACGATCGAGCGTGTTCACTTCCTTCGCACCCGTGAACAGATGAGTGGTCGTGTTCATCTGCGAACCGGGCGGGATGATCGCCGGCGCGCGCGACACATCGGCCTGGAAATTGGTGCCGGGGGTCGCAGCGCGGAAGCCGGAATGCACCGACGCCTTCTGATCGGGGATCAGCGCCGCCAGCCAATATTTGTCGCCGAAGCCGGCCCAGCCGCCCGTGGTGTCGAAATAATTGTCGCCCGGGCGGCCGCTATTGCCAAAGATCTTGCCGAAGAAGCCTGGCTCCTTGCCGTGCAGATTGTCGTAGGTGATGTCGTAGGTCGTGCCGTTGCCGAAGGTGCCGATCGGCCCGATATGGTTGGTCCAGGTATCCACATCAGCACCCGGGCCGGCGCGCGATACCAAGGCGTAGGGCGCGACCTTCACGGCACCAGCGCCAGCGTTCATGACCGACTGATCGGTGGTGAACATGAACTTCTCGTCGACCGCGACGCGGATCACGAAGGTCTGACCGGTCGGGTTGGTCCAGCTGAGCGTCACCGGCTTGCCCGGGCTCAGGGTCGGCGCGCTGGCAGTGAAGACGGTATCGGCACCGGGCACGGCGACGCCATCGCCCGTCCAGCCGAAGCCCGCGAAATAGGCATCCTTGGTTCCGGACGGCGACAGGAGCCGGATCGGCGGGGAGTTCTTGTCGATCGTTTCCTTGTACTTGACCAGCACCAGATCGTCGATTCGCGCGCCCTTCAGGTTGATCGACCCTTTCAGTTCCGGGGTTTCGACCAGCACGCGCGGCGATTCCGCCAGCACGACCCTGCGGTCGCGCGTCGCGGCGCTGCTGTTTGCCACCGGGCTTGCGCCGGGATTCGCGACGACGGTCGCCTTGCCCTTCTCGATCTTCGTCACGGGCGGGTTGGCCGCCGGGAAGAATTTCGACGTCACGATCGGCCAGCCGAAAAGGATCAGCGCGGCGAACACCGCGAACAGGATGAAATTCTTGTTGTCGTTATTCACGTGAGTGATGTCCCGCTCATGATGGGCGTCTGGTGAGGCATTGATTCAGGGAACCGGATCGTGACCGAACCCGCCCCAGGGATGGCACCGTCCGATCCGCTTTGCCGCCAGCCACCCGCCCTTCAGCGCGCCATAGCGGCGAAGGGCAGTGATTGCATAGGCGGAACAGCTGGGCTGGTAGCGGCAGCTCGGCGGCAGGATGACGGATGGGCCGAGTTGCCAGAAGCGGACCAGAGCGATGAGGAGGCGGGTCAGCATGGTTGCCCGCCTTCTTCTTCGTCACCCTGAACTTGTTTCAGGGTCCAGGCGCGGTCATCTGAACCCTGGGCGACGCTCCTGAGGCGAGTGGCCGCGCCTGGATGCTGAAACAAGTTCAGCATGACGGCTGGGGTGGGGCCGGTCACCGCGCCACCTTGGTCAGCGCCTTGGCGAGATCCGCCCGCAACTGGGCGAAGTCGCGGTCGATACCGCCGTTCCGCCCGATCAGCACATGGTCCGCGCCGCGAATGCCCGATTCGGGCAGCAGATCGCGAGCGAGCGCGCGCAGGCGCCGCTTCATGCGGTTGCGCACGACCGCATTGCCGATCTTTTTGGTGACGGTGTACCCGATTCGCATCGACGGATCGCCGTCGGCACGATCGCGCACCAGCAGGACAAAGCCCGGCATCGGCGCGCGTTTTCCCGCATTCGCCGCGAGAAAATCGCGGCGGATGCGAAGGGTGGTCAGGCCGACAGCTTCTTGCGGCCGCGATTGCGGCGAGCGCGAATCACGTTGCGGCCGCCCGGAGTCGCCATCCGCGACCGGAAACCGTGCCGGCGCGCGCGCACCAGATTGCTCGGCTGAAAGGTCCGCTTCATCGTTCATTCCCTGGTCGTCTGAATAGAAAAGGGCCGCCACGCGGACGGCCTCGTAGCGGGTGCCCTTAGGCAAAGAGTGCGGCTTAGTCAACGTTTCCGCGTCTCGCCGACAGTGGGCGGACGGCGCCAGAACTTCATGCGGCTCAAGATCGATCCGAGCCACAGCGTGACGCCGACGGGGTGCCCGTCGGCCAGAAGGCTGCCGGCTTCGATCGTCCCGGCGCTCGAGACCTTAATTCCGTCCCGCTCGCGGCGCCGGCGCGCGCTCGCGCGGCGCAGGCCCATATCGGCATAATGGCCGAGCCTGGGCCAGCGGCGCTTGCCATGGACGAACTGGCGTTTCGCCCAATGCGAGTTCTGGAGCATCAGCGCCAGCCCGCCCGCGAAGACGAACACGCCGCCGGGGCCGGGGATGACGCCGACCAGAGGCGTCGCGATGACCAGCAGGACGCCCAGCCAGAACAGGCCGAAGCGGATCGTCGGGTGACGTGAAGCGCGCATGGGACGCGATGTGGGTGCGGTGTGTTGGTTTAACAAGACACTATTCCTGGCCACGACCGGTTCTTTCCCGGACAAAATTGCGTATGACCAACGCTCTTCGGGGGGAGTCGGGGGCAATATGGTCGCGAGCGTATCGACGGTGGCGTATCTCGGGCTCGAGGCGCGCGCCGTCGAAGTGCAGGTCCAGCTGATCCCCGGCCTGCCCGCTTTCAATGTCGTCGGGCTAGCCGACAAGGCGGTGGCGGAGAGCCGTGAGCGGGTGCGCGGCGCCATCGCGGCGATGGGCCTGTCGCTGCCGCCCAAGCGCATCGTTGTGAACCTGTCGCCGGCCGACCTGCCCAAGGAGGGATCGCATTTCGACCTGCCGATCGCGCTCGCGCTGCTCGGCGCGATGGGCGTGGTCGATGCCGAGACCCTGGCGGATTATGTCGTGGTCGGCGAACTGAGCCTGGACGGCCGGATCGCGCCCTCGCCGGGCGTGCTGCTCGCGGCGCTGCACGCGTCGGAGATCGGCAAGGGGCTGGTCTGCCCGGCGGCGCAGGGACCGGAAGCGGCCTGGGCGGCGGGGGTGCAGGTGCTGGCGGCGCCCGACGTGCTGGCGCTGCTCAACCACTTCAAGGGACATGGCCTGCTCTCCCCGCCACAGCCCGGCGAGGTCGAGGAAACCGGGTTCGGCCCCGATCTCGCGCAGGTGAAGGGGCAGGAGACCGCCAAGCGCGCGCTGGAGATCGCGGCGGCGGGTGGCCATAACATGGTGATGGTCGGGCCGCCGGGCGCGGGCAAATCGTTGATGGCGGCGTGCCTGCCGGGCATATTGCCGCCGCTCGATGCGGCCGAGGCGCTGGAGGTGTCGATGGTGGCGAGCGTGGCCGGCACGCTCAGCGGCGGGCGGCTGACCCGCACGCGGCCGTTCCGCGCGCCGCATCATTCGGCCTCGATGGCGGCGCTGGTCGGCGGCGGGCTGAAGGTGAAGCCGGGGGAAGTCAGCCTCGCGCATCTCGGCGTGCTGTTCCTCGACGAATTGCCGGAATTCCAGCGTGCGGTGCTCGATTCGCTGCGCCAGCCGCTGGAGACCGGCACGGTGAGCGTCGCGCGGGCCAACGCGCATGTGACCTTTCCGGCGCGCGTCCAGCTCATCGCTGCCATGAATCCCTGCCGCTGCGGGCATCTGGGAGACGCGTCGCTCGCCTGTTCGCGCGCGCCGCGGTGCGCGGCGGATTACCAGACCAAGGTTTCGGGGCCGCTGCTCGACCGGATCGACCTGCATGTCGAGGTGCAGGCGGTGAGCGCCGCCGACCTGGTGCTGCCGCCGCCGGCGGAAGGATCGACCGAGGTCGCCGCGCGCGTGGCCGCGGCGCGCGCGGTGCAGACGGCGCGCTATGCCGACCACCCGATCCGCACCAATGCCGAGGTCGACGGGGTGCTGCTCGAGGCGGTCGCGACGCCGGACGAGGCGGGGCGCAAGCTGCTCGCCCAGGCATCGGAGGCAATGCGGCTGTCGGCGCGCGGCTATACCCGTATCCTGCGCGTGGCGCGGACCATCGCCGATCTGGCGGGGAGCGAAGGGGTGGGGCGCATCCATGTGGCGGAGGCGCTGAGTTACCGGCGGCAGGCGCCGCGAAACTAAGTCGCGGCAACGCGCTGTTCACATTTGGGTCGGATGGTGCGGTTGCGTAGCCGTCCGCATTGCCGGAACGCATTTTGGAGGGCTGGTTCGTGCCGCGCACCGAGGCGCCATGCAAAGGGGGATGTATCTGATGGAATGGATGATTTTGCCGCTCAAGCGATACGCTCAGTTCAATGGGCGGTCGCGGCGCAAGGAATATTGGATGTGGACCCTGTTCGTCATTCTCGCCTCGATCGTGACCGGCATTCTCGACTCGGTCCTCGGGCTGAGCGGGGAAACCGCGTTTGAGCCAGGTGCGACGCCGAACGGCTTCATGTATGCCATAGGCCTTATGGGCGGGCTGCTTTCCACGCTCTTCGTACTCGCCACGTTGATACCCGCCTTCGCCGTCTCGGTTCGCCGCCTGCACGATGTAGACCGCACCGGATGGTGGCTGATAGTGTCGTTCCTGCCCTATCTGGCCGGTCTCGCCCTCGTGGTCAGGGCAGGTTCGACCGGCAGCGTCGATGGGGTGGCTATCGTCGGCGCCATCCTGCTCCTGGTGGGCGCAATCGCCAGTATCGTGATACTGGTCTGGTTCTGTACCAGCGGCACTGTCGGGGCCAACCGCTTCGGCCCCGATCCGATGGACGCCTCGGAAGAGGATCTGATCCGCACCTTCGAGTAGGAGCACATCCCGGCCCGAGGGTCGCGGGCCGGGCGCGGGTTCCTGTCGCGCGCAGAATGCGCCGGTGAAGGGGGCGCCCGATGACGCCCCCTGTCGTCTCATTGGAGCTTCAGCATCACCACTGACTTGGCCGGGATGGTGGCGTTCAGCGCGCCGCCCTCGAGCCGCGCGCCGTTGAACACCGCCGGTTTCACCGCATCGGGCGCGGCGAAGTCGTTATGCGCCTGCATCGTCGCCGCGGTCAGGATGCGGCCGGTGACGCTGGTGCCGGCGACACCGGCCAGCGTCGCCGAAACCGCGGCCGCGCGGTTGGGATCGACGTTCACCAGCGCAATGTAGAGATGCCCGTCGGTGCCGCGCGCGGCCGAGGCACTGACTGACGGGATCGCCCATTGATCCTTGTTATACCAGCTCGACGTGAGATCGATCGGTACGAAGGTCGCGTCCTGGAACGGCTTGTACATCTCGAACACATGATAGGTGGGGGTCAGCACCATCTTCGGTCCGTCGGTCAGGATCATCGCCTGCAGCACGTTCACCATCTGCGCGATGTTCGCCATCTTCACGCGCTTCGCATGCTTGGCGAAGATGTTGATGTTGAGCGCGGCGACCACCGCGTCGCGCAGCGTGTTCTGCTGCTGCAGGAAGCCCGGATTGCTGCCCGGCGTCGGATCGTACCAGGTGCCCCATTCGTCGACCGCCAGGATCTTCTTCCCGGAGGGGTCGTATTTGTCCATGATCTTCTCATGGCCGTCGAGATAGGTGTCCATCAACAGGGTCTTGGAGAGCACGCGGGCCCAGGATTCCTCGTCGAAATCGGTGGCGGATCCCTTGGGGTTACGGCGGCTGGGGAAGGTGTAGTAATGGACGCCGGTGCCGTCGATCTCGTTCGCGGCCTCGCGCATCATCACTTCGGTCCAGTTATATTCGGCCCAGGGCTCCGCATTGTGCGTCGCGCCGCTGGCGATCTTCATCGTCTTCGTGCCCTGGGGCAGCTTGACGAAGGTCGAGTAGCGTTTGGTCACGTCGGCTGCATATTCGGGACGCATATTGCCGCCGCAGCCCCATAATTCGTTGCCGAGACCGAACCATTCGAGCTTCCACGGCGCCTTGTGGCCATTCTTCGCGCGCAGATCGGCGAGGCTGCCGGCAGGCGCGGTGATATATTCGACCCATTCGGCCATCTCTGCCGGGGTGCCGTTGCCGACATTGCCCGAGACATAGACTTCGGAGCCGATCTGCTCGGCGAAATCCATGAATTCATGCGTGCCGAACGCATTGTCCTCGGTCACGCCGCCCCAATGGGTATTGACCTTGGTGGGACGCTGCGCGCGCGGGCCGATGCCTTCGCGCCAATGATATTCGTCGGCGAAGCAGCCGCCGGGCCAGCGCACCACGGGGACCTGAAGCGCCTTCAGCGCGGCGACGACGTCGTTGCGCATGCCGCGGGTGTTGGGGATCTTCGAATTGGGGCCGACCCAGACGCCGCCATAGATGCCGGTGCCGAGATGCTCGGCGAACTGGCCGAAGATGTGGCGGTCGATCCTCGCCCCCGGTTGATCGGCATGGATCGTCAGCGTGGCGGCGGGGGCGGGCGGGGGTGACTGGGCGAGGCCCGGCGTCATCCCGAAACAGGCGCAGGCCAGCAGCGCGGCAACAAAGCCTTTCCTCATGATATTCCTCTCCCTGTCTTATTGTCGGACAAGTATACGGGATCATATAGGATCGCAAGAGAGGAGGTCGGGGGATTGCGCGGCCCTCGCGGTCATTTGTCCGCCTTCGATATGATCATAACTCCTACAAGAGGTGCCAGCCTCGCGAGACCAAGCGACAACGCGGTCGAAGCGTCGGCAAGGCGTTGGAGTTCCTCGAAAGAGTCTTCCCCGGATCGGTTCGAGTTGGCATCCCGCCCGATTGACTCAGTCAGCGACCGGGCATCTTTTTGCCGCCGATTTCCAGCGGAGATTTGTCATGTCCGATCAGACTTCGGGTAGCTTCGTCACGCCGGTATACCGGACCAGCGGGGTCCTGGCGGCAATGTCCACGGGCGGCGCCACCGGAGGCCCGATCAATCCGGGCGGCGTGGGCATCTGCCTCAGCGGCGGCGGCTCGCGTGCGATGGGGGCGGCGATGGGGCAGCTCCAGGCGCTGGAGGCGCTGACCACGGCCTCGGGCGACAGCCTGTTCAGCCAGGTCCTAGCGATGTCGACCGTGTCGGGCGGCGGCTGGGTCGGCATTCCCTTCACGTTCCTGCCGTCGAGCTTTTCCGATTCGCAATTCCTCGGCAGCTATACCGAGCCCGCCAATCTTACCGACGGGATCATCACCGCGTCGCCGGCTGGATGGCTCGGCGGGCAGGTGTCGAGCGGCTTCTCGCTTCCCGATCTCGCCACCAAGGCGGTCTATCTGAGCAGCCAGGGCGTGCCGTCGAGCCAATTGTGGCAGACGCTGATGGGCCTGCATTTCCTCCAGCCCTATGGCCTGTTTCCCGTCGCGTCGGATTTCCAGCCGAACACCCTGTTCTCGCTCGATTCGCAGATCTTCGGCAGCCAGGTGACCGGGCCCAACCCGTCGCTGGCCGATGTGCCAGCCTATCTGGTCGCGCAGGTCTCCGGACAGCAGCGACCCTATCTGCTAGGCGTCGCGAGCATGTTCGTGACCTTGCCCATCGAGCAAGTGCAAGCGCTCGTGCCGGTGCAGTCGACCCCGGTGCTGACCGGCATCCTCCCGACGCCGGCCGGCGGCGTCGACGGCAATGGCCTGGCGGTGGGCGGCGGCGCGATCGGATCGTTCAGCTTCGACTCGACCTATGAATCGAGCGGGAGCGACGGGACCGCGACGATCCAGCAGAGCGGGCAATGGTCGCTGATGGATATCGTGGGCACGAGCAGCGCCGCCTTCGCCGCGTCGCTGGAGAGCGAGCTCGCCAAAATGGCACAATCGTCCCATCGCTTCGCCGCCGCGCTGCGCGCCAACAAGGACAGCGCCGCGGCGAGCCTGGCCGAGCATGGCTATTCGGCGGCCGACGTCGCCGCCACGCTGGAAGACCTGGCCGAGACGGCCGAGACGGGCGGCATGGACGCGGTGAAGGGCCGGCTGGGCGGGATCGATGCGCTGAGCGGGCTGATCCCGACTTATGATTATTGGTCGCCCGGCACGCCGCCATCCTCGGGCGGGTTCGCGCAGCAGGAATTCGCCGATGGCGGATCGCTCGACAATAGCGGCGTCACCTCGATGCTGTTCTATCCCGACGTGTCGACCGTCATCGCCTTCATCAACACCGAGAATGCGCTGACCCAGGATTCGAACGGCAATATCGCGATCGACGAGAGCGTGTCCGCCCTGTTCGGCTTCCAGAAATATGATGGGAACGCGTCACCACCCTATGCGCCGCTGTCGGGGGCGCCGACGAGCAATTTGCGCCGGTTCAACCAGATCTTCCCGAGCGAGGATTTCCAGCCGCTGCTCGACGGCCTGTGGCAGAGCACGGGCGGCGACGAGAACATGGCGCCGATCTTCACCCAGCAGCTCGTCACGGTGGCGAACGACTGGTTCGGCATCGAGGCCGGGCGCGACGTGACGGTGCTATGGGTGTATCTCGGCATGTCCGAAGCCTGGTTCAAGGAGGTCAAGGATTTCGTCGTGAAGGCCAGGATCGACTTCGAGCTGACCGCCGAGAATTTCCCGCATTACGATACGCTCAAGACGCAGCGCACTCCGGTGCAGATGAACCTGTTGTCCAACCTGACCGCCTGGACGGTGATGCAGAACAGCGACGCCTTCACGGCCCTGTTCAAGCCGATATGACAAAAGGGGCGCCACCGCGGTGACGCCCCTTCCAGGCTGGTGATGCGGATGGCCTCAACCGCGGCGGCCGTCCCAGTCGCGGCGCTCGAGGCGCAGGCGGACATGAATGCGGTTCACCTGAGTCTGCAGCGCGCTTACTTCGGCGCGGTTCAGGCCGCCGCGCAGATAGTCGTTATAGGTGCGCTGCAGCCTGGTCGCGTCGCGGCGCAGACCGGCGGCCTCGCGCTGCGAAATGGTGTGGCGCAACTGCGCGCGCTGGATCTGGTTCTGCAGCTGGTTGATGTCGCTCTGGATCTCCCGCTGGACCCCGGGCTGAACCCGCCAGGCCTGGGCGGAGGCGGGCATGGCGGCCATCGTGGCAGATGCCATCGCGATCGAGATCAGTATCTTACGCATTACGAACTCCTTTTGACTCCATGGCCCCTTTGCCGGGCGCCGTGGATGTTGTGGAACCCGCCTGTCGCGGAATTGTGCCGTTTCGAGCGCGAAAGTGTCGCGATATGTGATGGATAGGCCAGCGCCGTTCAGCTTCGCCAAAATGTCATAACCGTTTCGGCTCCGACTCGGAATCCCGAGGTCGCGATGTCGTGGCATGAAGCGTCCTGCGGACGCATCGACGATCCGCGTTGACGAGGAGCGGGACATGGCGAGCAGCGCGAACCGAACGGCGGGCATGAACGGCACCAACATCGCGGACACGCCGACGCCGGCACCGACTCCGCCGCCCCGGCCCAATATCCTGCTGATCACCTGCGACCAGTATCGCTTCCCGCGCTTTTCCTATGGGGCGGGTGGCGGGTTCGCCGAGCCGCTGAAGGAAATCCTCGGCTTTCAGGGGGAGATTCACCAGTCCAATCCCTATGCGAAATTCTTCCCCGGCCTGCTCAGGCTGCGCCGGAATGCGGCGGTGCTGCGCAATCACACGATCGCCGCCAGCGCCTGCACGCCCAGCCGCGCGGTGATCTATACCGGGCAATATGGCACGAAGACCGGCGTCACCCAGACCGACGGGCTGTTCAAGAACGGCGATTCCTCGAACTTCCCCTGGCTCGCGGCGGACGGCATCCCGACGCTCGGCACCTGGATGCGTGCCGCGGGCTATTCGACGCATTATTTCGGCAAATGGCATGTCTCCAACCCGCCCGAGCATTCGCTCAGGCGCTACGGCTTCGACGATTGGGAGGAATCCTATCCCGAGCCGCACGGCGCGCAGGCCAATAATCTGGGCATCTATCGCGATGCCGAATTCGCCGGGAGCGCGAGCAACTTCATTCGCCGCCAGGGCCTCGCCGCGAATTACAACCGCGCCTATGCCTCGATGCTGGCGCAGGATCCGACGAGCAGCGGGCCCGTGGTTGCCGACATTCCGCCCTGGTTCGCGGTCGCATCCTTCGCCAACCCGCACGACATCGCGACCTATCCCGGCGTGATCGCGCAGGCGCTGCCCGATGCGGACAGTCGCAGCGGCACCCAGTCGATCTTCGGGCCGCTGACCGTGCCGGAAGTGGGCGCCGCGACCTTGCCGCCCGCCGCGGGCACCACCCAGATCCCGCTCAATCCGGACGATTTCCCGCGGCATTCGACCAAGCCCTCGCCGACCCAGAATGAATCGCTCGCCGACAAGCCGAGCTGCCAGCACGAGGCGGCGTACAAGGTCGGGCTCGCGCTGGCGTCCAAGGGCGGGTTCAACATCGTCGCGGGCGTGGCCGGCGCTGCCTCGGCCGCGGGCCTCGCCCCGACGGGCGACAATGCGATGGCGGCGGCCGTCGCCTTTTCGCTGAAGAGCTGCATCCCGTTCCAGCTGGCGCAGGACCCGGGACCCGAGGAGAATTGTCACAAGTTCCTCGAGCTCTATGCCTGGCTGCATGCCGCGGTCGACGTGCAGATCAACGCGGTGCTGGAGGCGCTGGAGGAGTCCGGCCAGGCCGACAACACCATCGTCATCTTCCTGGCGGATCACGGCGAATATGGCGCCGCGCACGGCATGATGATCGAAAAATGGCACGCTGCCTATCAGGAGGCGCTGCACGTGCCGGTGGTGGTGCAGTTCCCCGGCGGCAGCGCGCCGGCCAACCCTCATGTCGTGGGGGCGGAGCCGGCGCAGATCGATGCGCTGACCAGCCATATCGACATCCTGCCGACGGTGCTGGGCCTGGCCGGCGTCGACGCGACCGAGCGGCAGGCGATCGCCGCGCAGCTGGCAATGAGCCGCCCGGTGCCGCCGCTGCCGGGGGTCGACCTGTCCCCGATCATCGCCGGCGCCGTCGATGGCGCGCGGGTCGACATGCCCGTGGTCGAGCCGGACGGGGACATCCGCGAAGGCGTGCTGTTCATCACCGACGACGAGATCACCGCGCCGCTCGCGCCCTCCCGCAACGCCAGCGAGAAACGCTCCTATCAGGAGTTCGCGGTCTATCAGGAGGTGGTGGAGTCAGTGATCTGCGGCAAGGACGGCAAGGGGCCGGTCCCGCTCAAGCCGGGGTCAGTGAAGCAGCCCAACCATGTCCGCGCGGTCCGGACAAAGGACTATAAGCTCGCGCGCTATTTCGATCCGTCCGGCCGCGAGGCGCAGGAATGGGAGATGTACGATCTGGCGAACGACCCCAATGAGGCGTTCAACCTGGTCGAGGTCGCCGGATCGCCGCCCCGGGCCAAAGCCGGCCTGCCGCATGCGGAAAAGGTGCAGGAGGTGGCCGACCATCTGGCGCGGTTGCTGGCGAAGCTCGAGCTGCGCGATCTGTAGCCGTGACACGAAAAGGGCGGGCAACCATGTGGTTGCCCGCCCTTTCAGCGCGTCGGGTAAAACTCAAACGGTCTTTTTCGGCCGGCCGCGCGGTGCCTTGGGAGCCGCCGGCGCATCGGACGCGGTGGCCGGAGCCTTGAGCGGGCCGGGCTTGCGGCCGAGGCCGATCTTCTTGGCCATGGCGCGGCGCGCCTCCGAATAGGTCTCGGCGACCATCGGATAATCCGCCTTGAGGCCGTAGCGCGAACGGTAATCGTCCGGGGTCAGGCCATGGCCCGACAGATGACGGCGCAGAGTCTTGTAAGGCTTGCCGTCGATCAGCGAGATGATGTGATCCTTCGACGCCAGCGACTTGCGCACGGTCACGGCGGGCACATGCTCAGTCGCAGCTTCGGGCGCCGCGTCTTCTGTGGCGCTGCTTGCGAGTGCGGTCACGGTGGCATGCATCTTCTGGAGGAAGGCCGGCACTTCGTCGGCGGACACCCGGTTGTTGGGATTGCCAAGCCACGCAATGGTCAGCTCGGTCGCGAGCTCGGTTGCGTTGAGATCTGAAGTGTCGTCAGCCATAATTACCTCCAAACTGGATATATTGCTCATTAGCGCGATTACGGGTGGCGTCAACAGCAATACAACAATTGTTCTGCACCGCATGATGGCGAGTTCGTCACAGACACAAACCGGTGCATATTACTGCCTGCACGGCGCGTGTGCAGATCAAGGTTGATGGCGACGACGATAGCGCCCGGTCGACCATAATTCTCGGCACTTCTGCGCGGACACTTGCCGGTTGCTTGGTATTTTCAGGCTGATCTCTGGGCGGGCAGGCCAACTATCTGAAAGAAAGATGAACGAAACTTCATCTTGCGCCAAATGAGCGGAGATCGGCGGAATTTGTCGCGCGGCGGGGCGTGTCCGGTCGGGCGACGACACCAGCGCAGCGTGCGGCAGCGCGCGGGTTGAAATCGCGGCGGCGCCCGGCTAACTGCGCGCTCTCCCGGTCTTGCCGGGATCGTGCGGGCGTGGTGAAACTGGTAGACGCGCCGGACTCAAAATCCGGTTCCGAAAGGAGTGTCGGTTCGATTCCGACCGCCCGCACCAAATTTTTCGAGGATCGGCTCGGGATCAGGCCCGAAGGTCAGGCCTCCACCGTCTCCAGTTCCTCGCTGATCGCCAGCCACACGGCTTCGGCCGCTTCGAGCTTCGCCGCGACATCGGCGCGCTGCTTCATCAGCTCGCTCATGTTCATCCTGGACAGCCATGGCTCGGCGGTCGAGGGATCGAACATCGCCCGGTCGATCGCGCTGCGCTGCTTGGAGAGCTTGGCGACCAGCGCCTCCGCCTCGTGCGCCCGCTTGCGCAGCGCGACGCTCTTCTCGCGTGCCTCGGCATTGGCGCGGCGTTCGTCCTTCTTGCTGACCTTGGCCTTGGCGGCACCGCCGCCGCCGGTCGCACCATCGCTGGAGAGCACGAAGGCGATATAATCCTCCATGCTGCCATTATATTCGGTCGCCGCGCCGCCATCGACCAGCACCAGCCGGTCGGCGGTCAGCTCGATCATGTGGCGGTCATGGCTGACGATCACCACAGCGCCGTCATAGGCGTTGAGCGCCTGGACCAGCGCCTCGCGCGCGTCGACATCCAGATGGTTGGTCGGCTCGTCGAGGATCAGCATGTGCGGCGCGTCGCGGGTGATCAGCGCCAAAGCGAGGCGCGCGCGCTCGCCGCCCGACAGGCTGCCGACCTTGGTCGTCGCCTTTTGCCCCGAAAAGCCGAACCGGCCGAGCTGCGCGCGGACCGCGGCGGGCGACATGCCCTTCATCATCCGCGTCATATGTTCGAGCGGCGTATCGGTCGTGTCGAGCTCTTCCACCTGATACTGGGTGAAATAGCCGACGCGCATCTTGCCCGATGCGGTCATCTCGCCTTCCATCGGGGTGAGCTGCGCGGCGAGCAGGCGGGCAAGCGTGGTCTTGCCGTTGCCGTTGCGGCCGAGCAGCGCGACGCGGTCGTCCGGATCGAGCCGCAGGTTGAGGCGGCGCAGGATCGGATTGCCCTCGGTATAGCCGACCGCGGCCATGTCGAGCGTGACGAGCGGTGGGCGCAGCTCTTCCGGGCTGGGGAAGTCGAAGGACAGCGTCGGATCCTCCGCCATCGCCGCGATCGGCTGCATCTTGGCGAGCATCTTCTGGCGCGACTGGGCCTGTTTCGCGGTCGAGGCGCGCGCGCTGTTGCGGGCGATATAGTCCTGCAGCTTGGCGCGCTGCGCATCCTGCGATGCCTTGGCGGCGGCGAGCTGAGCCGCGCGTTCCGCACGCTGCTGCTCGAAGCTGTCATAGCCACCGGTGTACATCACCGTCTTGCCGCCCTCGAGATGGAGGATGGTGTCGACCACATTGTTGAGCAGGTCGCGCTCATGGCTGATGACGACCATCATCGCCGGATAGGCCTTGAGGAAATTCTCGAGCCACAGGGTCGCTTCGAGATCGAGATGGTTCGAGGGCTCGTCGAGCAGCAGCAGGTCTGGTTCGGAGAAAAGCAGGGCGGCGAGCGCGACGCGCATCTTCCAGCCGCCCGAATAGCTGTCGATCGGGCGGCCCTGCATTTCCTCGTCGAAGCCGAGGCCGACCAGGATACGCGCGGCGCGCGCCTCGGCGGTATAGGCGTCGATCGCGATCAGGCGGTCGTGGATTTCGCCGACCCGGTCGGGATCGTGGCAGTCCTCCGCTTCCTTGAGCAGCGCCGCGCGCTCGGTATCGGCGGCGAGCACGGTCTCGATCGGCGTGGTCTTTCCGCTCGGCGCTTCCTGCTTGAGATAGCCGATGCGCGTCTTGCGCGGCATCTCGATCTCGCCCTCATCGGCCTCGATCGATCCGATCATCACTTTCATCAGGGTCGACTTGCCCGCGCCGTTGCGGCCGATCAGGCCGACACGGCTTTTCGGCGGCAAGGTTGCCGTCGCGCGGTCGAGGATCGTGCGCCCGCCGAGGCGCACCGTGATACCGTTGATATTCAGCATGCGGGCGCCACTATCATGCAGCGCAGCATATTAGAAGCACTTCCCCTCCCGCTTGCGGGAGGGGTTAGGAGAGGGCTTGTCCGCATAAGCGGAGTTCAGTGGGGGAGGACAGGCCCTCCCCCCACCCCTCCCGCAAGCGGGAGGGGGGCAGAAGAAGGTCAGGCGATCGTGTTGACCAGTCCACCCTCGGCCCGGATCGAGGCGCCGTTGGTGGCGGAGGCACGCGGGCTGGCGATATAGGCCACCATGTCGCCGATCTCCTTCGCTTCGATCATGCGCTGGATGATCGAGGAGGGGCGGGCGTCGCGGAAGAATTCCGCTTCGATCTGGTCGATCGACGCGGCGGGATCGGACGCCTGGCTGCGCAGGAATTCGACGACGCCGTCCGACCGGGTCGGCCCCGGCAGCACCGAATTGACCGTGACGTTGGTGCCGCGCGTCAGCTGCGACAGGCCGCGGGCGATGGCGAGCTGGGCAGTCTTGGTCATGCCGTAATGGATCATGTCCTGCGGCACGGCGAGGCCGGATTCGCTGGAGATGAAGATGATCCGGCCCCAGTTCTGCTCCAGCATGGCCGGCAGATAGGCGCGCGACAGGCGGACGCCGCTCAGCACGTTGACGTCGAAGATGTTAGCCCAGTCGGCATCGCTGATGTCGCCGAATGCCTTGCTTTCATAGATGCCGAGATTGTTGATCAGGATGTCGACGGTCGGCAGCGCCGCCGTCACCGCTGCGGCACCTTCGGCGGTCGCGACGTCGGCGATCACGCCGGCGACGGGCTTGCCGCCAGAGGCGTTGATGTCGGCGATCGCGTCATCGAGCTTCTGCTGCGAGCGGCCGGTGATGGTCACCGCGGCGCCCTCGAGCGAGAGCGAGCGGGCGATTTCAAGGCCGATGCCACCGGTGCCGCCAGTTACCAGGGCAATCTTGTCGGTGAGTTCCAGGTCCATGATGAGTCTCCACGGGGTTTCGTTGGAAGTGATCTAGGCGTGACGCCTGGTTTCTACTATGTCCAGAAGCAGATCAGCATCTGTGACTGGAAATCATCAATGCCGCGCATCCAGATGGAACGATCGGGCGAGATGGAGGTGTTCGCGCGGGTCGTCGCCGAGGGCGGCTTCTCCGCAGCGGCGCGCACGCTCGACCTGACGCCGTCGGCGGTGAGCAAGCTGATCGCCCGGCTGGAGGAGCGGCTCGGCGCGCGGCTGCTGGTGCGCACGACGCGTGCGCTGAGCCTCACCGACGAGGGCGAGGCCTATCACCGCGCGGCGATGCGCATCCTGCAGGAGCTGAACGATGCCGACCAGGAGGCATCGGGCGGGGCGGTGCGCGGCAGGCTGCGGGTCAGCGCCTCGCTGCCGTTCGGGACGATGTTCGTCGCGCCGGCGGTCGCGACCTTCCTGGCGAAGCACCCCCAGGTAGTGGTCGATCTCAACCTGACCGACGATGTGGTCGACCTGCTGGCGGAGCGCACCGATGTGGCGATCCGCATGGGCAATCTGCCCGACTCCGGGCTGATGGCGCGCAAGCTCGGCGAGAGCCGCCGGATGATCTCCGCGTCCCCCGCCTATCTCGCGCGGCACGGCACGCCCGAGCACCCGCGGGATCTGGCGCGGCATGATTGCCTGACGTTCAATTTCCGCCGACCGCGCACGACCTGGCCGTTCCGCTGCGACGAAGGGATCATCGACCAGCCGGTGACCGGCAGCCTGCAACTCAACAATGGCGAGACGATGCGGCAGATGGCGCTGGCCGGCGTCGGTATCGCCCGGATCGGGCTGTTCCATGTCGCGGAGATGATCGCGGCGGGTCGGCTGGTCGCGCTGCTCGAAGAGTTTAATCCGGGCGATATGGAAGTGGTCAGCGCGGTCTATGTCGGCGGCGGCATCCTGCCGCACCGGGTGCGGGTGTTCATCGATCACCTCGTCGAGGAGTTGCGGGACGTGCCGCTGCTTGCGCCCGTCAGCGCCGGGGCAGGGTGATCGTCGCGTCAAGCCCGCCTTCCGGGCGGTTGACCAGCGTGATGTCGCCGCCCGCCTCGCGCACGATGGCGCGGGCCAGCGCGAGGCCGAGTCCGATGCCCCCCGTCTCCTTGTTGCGCGACGTCTCGAGCCGGGTGAAGGCGTCGAACACGTCGCCGAGATGTTCGGGCGGAATGCCCGGGCCCCGATCGGCGACCACGATCGAGACCTCGCGGTCGCCGGGCACGACCCGAACTTCGGCTGATACGCCATATTTGACCGCATTCTCGATCAGATTGCGCACCGCGCGCCGGATCAGCGAGGGGCGCAGCCGCATCCTCAGGCGGTCGGCTTCCTCGAAGGTCACGTCATGGTCGAGATCGCGGAAATCCTCGACCACGGCATCGACCAGGGCGGCCAGATCGACCTCGGTGAGCGCTTCGCTCGGCCGCCCGAGGCGGGCGAGCGACAGGATGTCGTCGAGGGTGCGGTTCATCTCCTCGATCGTGTCGGCCATCTTCAGCCGGTCGGTATCGTCCTCGACGGATTCGATGCGCACGCGCAGCGCGGCGAGCGGGGTGCGCAGATCATGCCCGATCGCGCCGAGCATCCGGTCCTTCTCGTCGAGCATCGCCGAAACGCGCAGGCGCAGCGCGTTGAACGCGGCGATCACGTCGCGCAGATCCTGCGGGCCGCGTTCTTCGACCGGCACATCGACTTCGCCTGGCATGAAATTGCGGGCGGCGGCGGCGAGGCTGCGCAGCGGTTGCGAGATGCGCCGGCCGATCCACAGCACCGGAATCAGCATGATCGCGTACAGCACCAGCGTCTGCCAGATCAGCCGCCAGACCAGAAAGGCTTCGGCGCGGGGCCATGGCGCGCTGAGCACGAGCCAGCCCTTGCCGGGCTGTTCGACCGCGATGACCAGCTCGCCGCCCATCTTGACCATGCGTTCCGAAAAACGCGGACCCCAGCGGCGCGATCGGCGATCGCCCTTGTGAATCGCGCGGACTTCAGTTTCGATCCGCCCGACCTTCAGCCCGGCTTCGGCCAGTTCTGTGCGCAATCCCTGCTCGACGATCGGCTGATGCTCGCCGGCCGGGTTGACGGGCGAGAGGTCGGCCTTGCGCACGCCGCGACGGCTACCGTCGAAGGGACCGCCACGATTGCTGCGCTCGACCGCATCGACGATGCGGGCGACCGCGGGGCCGGTGGCCTGATCGTAGCGGGAGGCGCGCCGGTCCTGCAGCTGGATCGCGAAGTTGATCGCCTGCGCCACGAACAGCGCGATCGCGATCAGCAGCACCATCTGCCCGGAAAGATTGCGCGGCCACAGCCGGATATGCCTCACAGGCGGGTGACTTCGGCGGCGAGCGTGTAGCCGCCGCCCCAGACCGTCTTGATCAGATCGGGATTCTTCGGATCGGTCTCGATCTTGCGGCGCAGGCGGCTGACCTGATTGTCGATCGCGCGGTCGAACGCGGCGGCCTCGCGGCCCTGAGTCAGGTCGAGCAGCTGGTCGCGCGTCAGCACCTGGCGCGGGCGAGTCACCAGCGCGTGGAGCAGATTATATTCGCCGGTCGAGAGCGGCACCGACACGCCTTCGCGGTCTACCAGGGCGCGCTCGCCCGATTTCAGCACCCAGCCGGAAAAGGCGAAGGAGCCGGTGTCGGGCGCGTGCTGGCGCGTGCCGCCGGCGGCGGCGCGGCGCAGGATCACCTTGACCCGGGCGGCCAGTTCGCGCGGCGAGAAGGGCTTCACGACATAATCGTCGGCGCCCATTTCCAGCCCGACGATCCGGTCGGTCTCCTCGCTGCGCGCGGTGAGCAGGATGACGGGGGTCTCGCTCGTCTCGCGGATATGGCGGCAGAGGCTCAATCCGTCCTCGCCCGGCATCATGATGTCGAGGATGACCAGATCGATCGCATAGGCCGTAAGGCGCGTGCGCGCTGCCTCGGCATCGCCCGTCTGAGTCACGCGAAAGCCCTGCTTGGTCAGATATTGCGCGAGCGGCTCGCGGATCGAGCGCTCGTCATCGACCAGCAGCAGGTGTGGCGTTTCTCCCATGATGTCGGCGTCTAGCATGATCGGTCGCCTTTGGAACATGCCGGGCGGGCAAGGGGGAAAACCCGCCCGGCAGCCAGGCCAGTCGGGGAATTACTGGCCGGCGTCTGGTTTGGGCGCGTCGGCACCCGGAGGGGGAGGCGTGCCCGGGCCGCCGGGGCGATGCCATCCATGGCCACGCATCCTGCCCATGTGCTGCTTCATGCTGTCGCGCGCCGATTCCATCTCGGCCTTGTCGATGAAGCCGTCATGATTGGCATCGGTCTTCGCGAACCGCGCTTCGGCCTGGGCGATTGCCTCGGCATGGCTGATCCTGCCGTCATGGTCGGTGTCCAGACGGGCCATCATCCCGCCATGACCGCCATGGCCGCCCATCATGCCGGGGGCCCCCGGAGCGCCGGGCGGCGGCATCATGCCGCCGCCCCGCCCGCCCCGGCCTTCGCGCAGGCGCTCGCCCATCGCCTTCATTTCGTCGGGCGAGATCTTGCCGTCGCCATTGGCGTCGAGCTTCGCGAAGCGCGCGGCGGCCTGGGCCGAAAATTCCGCTTTGGTGATCTTGCCGTCCTTGTCCGTGTCGGTGCCCGCCACCAGCCGGCCGCGGCCGGGCAGTTCGTCGCCCGAGATCACGCCATCGCCATTGGCGTCGAGACGGGCGAAGCGCTGATCCGATCGCGCCATGAATTCGGCGCGCGAGATGGTGCCGTCCCCGTTGGTGTCCATTTTGCCGGCGTCGGCGCGCATGGCGCCGCCATTCTGCCCCGCGAACGCGGCACCGCTGATGGCAGTGCCCGCCAGAGCGAGGGCGAGAAGATAGTTACGCATACCTTGTTCCTTCGAGTGATTGCCCGGTCCCGCCGGCTATGATCGGGGTTTTCGCTCAAGGGTGTCGCGCGGCTATGTCAGCGAAGCGCGAAAGTGTCGCAATTTGTCGCAGCTTTAATTCCTCCCCGTGCCGGGGAGGAAAAATCACGCGAAGATCGCGACGCTCTGCATGCCCTGGGCGATTGGCTGGCCGTCGGCGTTCCAGATCGTCATCGCCTGGCTCGAACAGCCGTTGCGCGCATAATCCGACTGCGCCGAGAGCAGCCACCAGCCATCGGTGGTCGCGGGTGCCGGGGTGAGCAGGTTCACGATCCAGGTCAGCGAGCTGATCGGGGCGGGCTGCTTGCCGAGCAGCTTGAATGCGGCGGGCGGCAGGGCGTCGGCGACGGCGAGCACATGGACCATCGGATCGAGCCCGTCGACTGCGCGCAACCGGGCCCAGCGCAGCCATTCCGCGTCGCCCGTCGCCTCTTCCTTCAGGTCGAGGAAGTTGAAGTTGCCGGTGAAGAACTCGTCGGGCCCGGTATAGAGCGTCGCATCAGGCGCGGGCGGGCGCCTGGCGCTTTGCAGCCGGCCATCGAGATCGATCCGCGAGGGCTGGTCCGACATGAAGACGAAGGTCGCGCGGAAGCCGAGGCCGGCGTCCGACACGATATCGGCCTGAATGAAAGCGGCGTTACGGCCGCGGCGGAGCCTGGTCGCGGTGACGCTCACCGCGCCCGAGAGCGGGCCGATAAAGGCGATCTGGGCTGAGCGAAGCGGGGGCAGATCCGGCTCGATGCCCTGCGCCGCGTGAAGCGCGAGCGCGCTGGACAGGCCGCCATAGCTGGTCCGGCCCTGCAGCCAGTCGGCCGGGATGCTGGTGCGGAATCCACCCTCGATCGGCGTGCCGGCGGCGAGGATGTCGGCGATCGGGGTCACAGCGTCTTCTCCGCCAGGCGATCGCGCAGCGCGCGTTTCAGCACCTTGCCGATCGCGCTGCGCGGCAGTTCGTCGATGGCGTGGAGCGCGGACAGGCGCTGGGTCTTGCCGAGCCGGGCATTGGTCCAGGCGAGGATCTCGGCAGTGCCGGCATCCACGCCGGTATGCGGCACATAGAAGCCGACCGGCGTTTCGCCCCAGGCGTCGGACGGCATGCCGATCACGCTGCAATCGGCGACGGCGGGGTGTTGTGCCAGCACGGCTTCGAGATCGGTCGGATAGATGTTGAAGCCGCCCGAGATGATCAGGTCCTTCTTGCGATCGAGCAAGGTCAGGAAGCCGTCCGCGTCGAAGCGGCCGACATCGCCGTGGCGGATATAGCGCCGCCCCTCGGCGTCGAACCATTCGGCCGAGCGCGTCGCGTCGGAGCGGCCGTGATAGCCGGTCATCATCGCCGGCGAGCGGCCGACGACTTCGCCCATCTCCCCCTGCGGCACTTCCCTGCCGTCGTCGTCGATCAGGCGGATGTCATGATCCTCGATCGGTTTGCCGACGGTGTGGAGTTTGTCGGGATATTGGTTCGCGACCAGCAGGCAGGTGCCGCCGCCTTCGGTCATGCCGTAATATTCGACCAGCAGCCCCGGCCAGCGGGCGATGACATCGGCCTTGAGCGCAGCGGAGAAGGGTGCGCTGGTGCAGGTCTTCAGCCGGAAGGACGACAGGTCGAAACCGCCGAAATCGGGCAGCGCCATGATCCGCTGATACTGGACGGGCACGAGCATGGCGTGAGTCGCCCGATTGGCCTGGGCAAGCTCGAGAAAGCCGCGTGCGTCGAATTTCTTCATCAGCACCGCGGTGCCGCCCCAGCCGAGCGTCGGCAGGAAACTGACCAATGTCGTGTTGGAATAGAGCGGCGTCGCGATCATCGTCACCGCCTCGCCGAAACCGGCCGAGGCGTTGCGATGGATATGCGCCCAGCGCATCGCGTGGCTCTGCACGATGCCCTTGGGCGTGCCGGTGGTACCGGAGGAATAGATGATGTTGAAGCCGTCTTCGGGCGCGATGGCGACCGGGGAGGGGCTTGAACCCTCGGGAGCGAGCCAGTCTTCAAACGAAGGGAAGTGAACGACCTTTGCCGTGATGTCCCGGCCCGCCAGCGCTGCGGCGGCCTCGTCGTCGACAAATACGATCGGCGCCCCGCAATCGGCGATCATCGCGGCGAGCGATTCCGGCGTGGAAGACGGGGCGAGTGGCGCGGCGACGCAACCGGCCCGGAGCGCGCCGAGAAAGACCGCGCCATACTCGATGCGCGAAGCCGCGACGATCGCCACCGCCTGGCCCTGCGCCACGCCGTCGCGCTGCAACGCCGCGGCGACCCGGTCCATCAGCGCGTCGAGCGTCGCATAGTCGATGCTGCCCTCGATCGCGGCAAGGGCGGTCTTGCCGCCCTGCTCGGTCGCATGCGCTCGGATCAGGTCGGGCAGGGTCGCGAAATCGCTCGCGAGCATATCAGCGGCTGTCATGAGACGCCGCTATGCGAGGCGCGCCGCAAATGCCATACGCAATCTTCGAAAAATATGGGGGATGCCGATGCTGTTCTACGACGCGGTGAATCCGGCGCCCAATCCGCGCCGGGTGCGCATCTATCTCGCCGAAAAGGGACTGAGCGTGCCGAGCGAGACCCTGTCGATCGTCGCGGGGGAGCATAAGGGGCCGGATTTCCTCGCGGTGAATCCGCTGGGGCAAATCCCCGCGCTGAAGCTCGACAATGGCGACGTGCTGACGGAAAGCGTGTCGATCTGCCGCCTGTTCGAGGCGATGCACCCCGAACCGCCGATGTTCGGCGAGGGGCCGCAGGGCATGGCCGAGGTCGATATGTGGACCCGCCGCGCCGAGCTGCGCCTGATGGTGCCACTGTCGATGGTGTGGGCGCATTGCCATCCCTTCACCGCACGCGTGGTGAAGCCGCAATATACCGAGTTCGGCGAGAGCCAGCGGCCGCGCGTGACCGGCGCGATGCGCGAGTTCGACCGCGCGCTGGCGGACCGGGACTATCTGGACGGGAAAAGCTATTCGATGGCGGATATCGTGCTGTTGTCGGTGGTCGACTTCGCCGGCTTTGTCGGGATCGCGATCCCTGAGGATCAGGCGAATCTCCGCGCCTGGCATGAGCGCGTTTCCGCCCGACCAAGCGCCCGGGCGTGAGCGGGCGGATTGCAACCTGACCGGCTGTAGCTGTCATCGACAGCCCGGGTGCCGCGCCATAAGGTCGCGCTCCGGCACATTCGGGGAGGTGCTAAATGGCTCAGGGTCGCCGACGTTTTGCCAGCATCGTGGCGAGCCTGGCCGCGCTGTCGCTCGGCGCCTGTACCGTGACCCTGATGGCGCCCTATGACAGCCAGACGGAGCAGATGGTCTCGGCGTTGCAGAGCAGCTTTTCGGCCGAGCGCCAGGCTCTGCTCTACAGCTATGGCACGCCCGATTGCGTCTATTCGCGCCAGACCGGTTTCTACCGCAAGGCGCACGCCGATATCGAGGACCTGCGTGTCCATGTCGGCGTGTTCGCGCAGAACAGCCAGACCATCCAGATGGTCGGCCTGCTCGAGGACAGCCTCAGCGCGCTGGAGGCGGAGCATAAGCGGCGCGAGCAGACGCGGCAGGGCACCGAGCAGTGCATGAGCGCGCAAATCCTCGAGCCCGACTTCAATGGCCTCGCGCAGTCGACCGGCGCGATCCTGATGCTGGAAAAGGCCAAGCAGCGCGGCATGGCACCGGGAGGAAATTGATGGCGCAGATCGACGTAGGGGCGCTGACCGGAGAGATCGGCAATGCGATGGCAGCGGTGCTGGTCGGGGGCGGCAAGACCGCCGCGATCTATGCGAAGAACGAAGCCGAGAAGATCGCCATCTCGATCCGCCAGATCGGCGAGCTCTACGCGTCGGGCATCATTGACGCGGAAGAGGCGCGGCTGAAGCTCGACATCCAGAAGAATACCTCGCGGACCATGTTGCTGGCGGTGAAGGGGATCGGCATCCTCGCGGCGGAGCAGGCGATCAACGCGGGGGTGAGCGTGGTACGCGATACGGTCAACAAGGCGCTGGGCTTCGCGCTGCTATAGGGCGCGATCAGACCTCCTCCCGAACAGTGGGGAATTTGATTTTTTCAGATCGCGGTTTTCGCTTCCGGCAGCGGCACGCGATCCAGCACTTTCCACATGAGGATGCCGAGCGACAGGAAGGAGAGGATTGCGGCCAGCAGGAACGCCGCGCCCGGGAAGCCATGGTCGACCCCGGTCGCCAGCGCCTGAGTGAGCAGCAGCGGCCCGAGGATCGACGAGACGCTGCCCATGCTGCCGATGCCGCCCTGCAGCGCGCCCTGGTGCGAGGCGTCCACCATGCGTGAGAGCAGGCCGTTCATCGCGGGGAAGATCAGGCCGGACAGGGCGCCGACCAGAAACAGGACATAAGCCTGCCAGCTCTGCGTGATGAAGGCGAAGGCGAGAAAGGCGATGCCTGCCGAGAGCAGGCCGACGACAAGGGCTCGCCGTTCGCCGATGCGGGCGATGATCTTGCCGGTCAGCCCGCCTTGCACCAGCGCCATGACCAGCCCGACGAAAGCGAGCGACCAGCCGATTGCCTTGGCGTCCCAGTCGAAGCGGATCGCGGCCCAGAAAGCCCAGGTCGAGGGATAGACCATGTGCGCGAGTTGCCACACGAACCAGGCCGCAAGCAGAGGCGCCGCGTTGCCGGCATGGAACAGCGGGCGGAACGCGCCGACGACATGGGCATCGCGCAGCCTGAACGGACGGCGATTCTCCAGCGCGAGCGTCTCGGGCATGGCGAGGATCATCACCAGGGCGTTGCCGAGCGCCAGGATCGCGGCGGCGACGAACGGGGCGCGTGGGCCGAAATCGGCGAGCAGTCCGCCGATAGCCGGCCCGATGATGAAGCCGATGCCGAACGCTGCGCCGATCAGCCCGAATACGCCGCTGCGCTTTTCGGGTGGGGTGACGTCAGCCAGCACCGAGCTGGCCGGGCTGTAGACCGCGCCCGCGACGCCGGCGATGGCGCGGCCGAGGAACAGCCAGGCGAGCGTCGGGGCCCAGGCCATCAGCGCGTAATCCATGCCGAAGGCGAGCATCGAGGCGATGAGCACGGGACGCCGGCCGAAGCGGTCGCTGAGATTGCCCAGCACTGGCCCGGCGAAGAACTGCGTCACCGCGAACACCACCAGCATATAGCCGGCGATCCGCGTCGCCTGTTCGAGGTCGACATGGCCGATGCTGGTGATGAGGTGCGGGAAGACCGGCATGACGATGCCGAAACCGATCGTGTCGATCAGTACGGCCGCAAGGACGATGGGCACGGCACGATGTTCGAAGCGCATTCACTCCCCTCCGGATCGCTCGCGTCCCACAATTTTCCTGACGCGCGGGCGCCGGCGGAACATTCACCGAACATGCACAAGGTCGCACGGCGGGGCAAGGGGGCAGGGGGGCATCAATTGTCTCCAAAAACCGCTGTTTTTCGGGCCATTTTGGATTAATCGCGCGCCCTTGTCGCGCGGTTCCGCCCAACGCGCCGAGGAGGTCGGAGGCACGCACCTGGGCGCTTTGCTTGCCCTGCGATCTGTGCCACATGCTCGGCCATACCCGATATTCAGATTCGGTCCCGAAGGAGAGCATTATGGCCAGCGCCGCCGAAACCGACGTCGCCGTCACCCCGATCGACGCGTTCCGCCAGGAGACGCGCGCCTGGCTGGAGGCGCATTTCTCGCCCTCGCTGAAGGGCAAGGAGAATCTGATGGCGGTGGTCGAGGGGCCGACCAGCCTGTCGGACGAGGAGGCCGCCTGGAAAAAGGCGTTCGGCGAGAAGGGCTGGGGCGTGCCGACCTGGCCCGCGCAATATGGCGGCGGCGGGCTCGATCGGGCGCAGGCGCGCGTGCTGGGCGAGGAAATGGCGCGGATCGGCGCGTGGAACCCGATCGGCGGCATGGGCGTGATGATGTTCGGCCCGACCCTGCTCGAATATGGCAGCGAGGAGCAGAAGCTGGAGCATATCCCGGCGATCGCGAAAGGCGAGGTGCGGTGGTGCCAAGGCTATTCGGAGCCGGGCGCGGGATCGGACCTGGCCAGCCTGCAGATGTTCGCCGAGGACAGGGGAGACCATTATCTCGTCAACGGCCAGAAGACCTGGACCTCGGGCGGGCAATGGGCCGACAAATGCTTCGCGCTGGTGCGCACCGACAAATCGAAGAAGCATGAAGGCATCAGCTTCCTGGTGATCGACATGACCTCGCCGGGCGTCGAGGTGAAGCCGATCAAGATGATCTCGGGCGCGTCGCCCTTTTGCGAGACCTTCTTCACCGACGTGAAAGTGCCCAAGGGCAATCTGGTCGGCCGCGAGGGCGAGGGCTGGACGATCGGCAAGCGGCTGCTCCAGCACGAACGGCAGAATCTGTCGGGCGGCGGCACGGTCGGGCGCCTGTTCGCCGGCAAGACGATGGGTACGCTCGCCAAGGAATATCGCGGGACGGACGAGCAGGGCCGGATCGGCGACAGCGACCTGCGCATGCGCATCGTGCGGCACGAGATGGACAGCCGCGCCTTCGCGCTGACGCTTCGCCGCGCCGCGCTCGAGGCGAAATCGAACCAGGGGCCGTCGGCCACGACCTCGATCATGAAGAATGTCGGCGCGCGCATCACCCAGGACCGCGCCGAGCTGTCGATCGAGATCATGGGCATGAACGGGCTGGGCTGGGAAGGTGAAGGCTTTACCGAGGCCGAGCTGGGCCAGACCCGCACCTGGCTGTGGGGCAAGGCCGTGTCGATCTATGGCGGATCGGCCGAGATCCAGAACAATGTGATCGCAAAGCGCATTCTCGGGATGCTCGACCACCAATGATCGTCGGTACCGGACCGAAATAGTTTCAAGGGGCAGGATGATGGCGGCACTCAACGACGAACAGACGATGCTGCGCGACATGGCGCGCGAATGGGCGGACAATGAGGCGCCCGTCTCCGCCTTCCGCAGGATGCGCGATGCGGCGCCGGCGGAGGGCTATGATGCCGCCGCCTGGGCCGAGATGGGCCAGATGGGCTGGGCGGGCATCGTCGTGCCCGAAGCCTTTGGCGGATCGGACTTCGGCTATCTCTCGCTCGGGCTGGTGCTCGAGCAGCTCGGGCGCAACCTGGCCGCGTCCCCGCTGGCGTCGACCGCGGCCGCCGCCACTGCGATCGTGCTGGGCGGGTCGGACGCGGCGAAATCGGCCTGGCTGCCGAAGATCGCGGCGGGCGAGGTCGTTGCGACGCTGGCGGTGGACGAAGGGCCGATCCACGACCCGGCGGCGATCGCGACCAGCGTGTCCGACGGCAGGATCAGCGGCACCAAGCAGTTCGTGGCGGAAGGCGACAGCGCCGGCCTGTTCGTCGTCGCGGCGGTGGACGGGCTCTATCTGGTGCCGGACGGCGCGGGCGTATCGCGTGCCACGCGCAAGATGGTGGATTCGCGCAGCCATGCGCAGGTCACCTTCGATGGCGCCCCCGCGGAGAGACTGGGCGGGACCGACCTGACCGCAAAGGTGATCGACCGCGCCACCGCGGCGGTCTGCGCCGAGATGCTCGGCATGGCGGAACAGGCCTTTGCGACGACCAACGACTATCTCAAGACGCGCGTGCAGTTCGGCCAGCCGCTCTCGACCTTCCAGGCGCTGCAGCATCGCATGGCGAAGATGTTCACCGAGCTGGAGCTGACGCGATCGGCGGTGGAAGGCGCGCTGGAGGCGATCGACGCGAACCGCTCGGACGTCGACCAGGCCGTAACGCTCGCCAAGGCCGTGGCGGGCGATACGCTCAACCTGGTCAGCCGCGAGCTGATCCAGATGCACGGCGGCATCGGCATGACCGACGAGCATGACGCCGGCTTCTACCTGAAGCGCGCGCGTGTGCTGGAAACCCTGTGGGGCAACGCCGCCTGGCACCGCGAACGCTTCGCGAGACTCAACGGCTACTGACGCCCTCGCGCGACCTGTCCCGGCAAAGACAGGCGCCGTCCCCCCGGGGACGGCGCCTTTTCTTGGGCCGCGGGAATGCGGAGATATAGCCATTTCGAATATAGGTTCTGGCCGATCCGGGGCTTTCGCCCGGGGTTTGGCGCCGGATCGGGGCGGATCGGTACTGTTTCGAAACGCGTCTTTCACTTGACGTCGCGTCAATCTCGATATCAATTCGAGTTTACGGTACGGGATCATGGAGCATCCCGGCCGAAGGGGAGAGAGTGATGCTGAAGACGCACTATATGGCTGCATGTGCGCTGTCCGTCCTGGCGATCGGAACGGCGCCGCCGGCCTTCGCCCAGGTGGCCGACCAGGCTGCCCCATCCACCGACGCGACCGACCTGGCCGAGGACATCATCGTCATGGCGCAGGGCCGCTCCCAGATCCTGGCCGATGTGCCGCTCGCCATCTCCGCGGTGACGGCCGAGACGCTGCAGAATTCCGGCGCGAACGACATTCGCCAGCTCAACCAGGTCGCGCCCTCGCTGCTGGTGTCGTCCACCGGCAACGAAGCGAACGGATCGGCGCGCCTGCGCGGCATCGGCACCGTCGGCGACAATCCGGGGCTGGAAAGCTCGGTCGCTGTGTTCATCGACGGGGTCTATCGCTCGCGCTCCGGCGTCGGCCTCAACGAGCTGGGCGATATCGACCGGGTCGAGGTGCTGCGCGGCCCGCAGGGCACGCTGTTCGGCCGCAATGCCTCGGCCGGCCTCATCAGCATCTACAGCAAGCCGCCCGAATTCCGTTTCAGCGGCGGCGGCGAGGTGACCTATGGCAATTATGATTACTGGCGCGCCAGCGGCAATGTGAACGTGCCGCTGGGCGAGACCTTCGCGGCACGGCTCGACGGCGTCTATGTGAAGCGCGACGGCTTCTACAAGGACGTCACGAACAACAGGAAAATCAACGACCGCGACCGCTATTTCCTGCGCGGCCAGCTGATGTACCAGCCGAGCAGCGATCTCTCGATCCGCCTGATCGCCGATTACACCAAGCGCGACGAATCCTGCTGCGCCGCGGCCTATATCGACCAGACGGTCGCGCCGGCGAACCGCAACCTGCTGACCACGCAGAACCCGATCATCCCGGTGCTGATCGCGCTGGGCCAGCCGGTCGCGGCGTTCAGCAACCCCTATTCCCGCAACCTCAACATCAGCCCGGGCCGGGTCTATGGCGGCAAGACGCAGGACTGGGGCGTTTCGGGGCAGGTCGACTATAATCTCGGCCCGGCCAGGCTGACCTCGATCACGGCCTATCGCGACTATTACAACTACCAGGCGTCCGACACCGACTATAGCTATGTCGACCTGCTGTACCGCGCGCCGAGCGTGAATGCCGGACGGCGCGGGTTCAAGACCTTCTCGCAGGAGCTGCGGCTCCAGGGCGAGGCGTTCGACGGCAAGCTCGACTGGCTGATCGGCGGCTATTACGCGAACGAAGACCTCGAGGTTCGCGACAATCTGAAATTCGGATCGCAATATGGCCGTTTCGCCGCCTGCCGCATTCTCGTCAGCGGTGCGCTGGCCGGGCTTGCCAGCCCGTCCTCGGCGGGCTGTCTCAGCCCCGGCGGGCGGGCCGCGCTGCTCGGCGCCAATGGCGGCGCCGGCCAGTTCGGCGCGGCGACGCCGTTGTTCATCGGCGCGTTCGACCGGCTGGATTCAGTGGTGAATGTCGGCGACACGGTGTCCACCTACAAGCAGAACAGCGAGAATTACGCGGTCTTCACGCATAATATCTTCGAGATCACCGACGGGCTGAAGCTGACCATCGGCCTGCGCTACACGCATGAGACCAAGAAGCTCGACGCGACCTTCGGCAACAACAACAGCCTCTGCCCGGCCCAGCAATCCGCCCTCACCGGATTCCTCAGCAACGCCGCGCTTTCGGCGCTGGCCGGGGGGCTGATCAACCTGACCTGCCAGGGCAATTCCACCTCCGAGCTGAACGGCGTGTCGATCAACGACAAGCGCAGCGAGAACGAGCTGACCGGCACGGGCATCCTGTCATACAAGGTGACGCCGGACCTGCTGGCCTATGCGAGCTATTCGCGCGGCTACAAGGCAGGCGGCTTCAACCTCGACCGCTCGGCCCTGAAACCGCCGATCCTGGTCGCGAACGGCGTGCCGACGACGACCTTCGCGGCGGTCGGCGGCGCCCAGGCGCTGGTGCGCAACCTGGAATTCGACCCCGAGATCAACAATGCGTTCGAGATCGGCCTCAAATATTCGACGCCGAAATTCAACCTGAACATCGCTGCCTTCCACCAGGCGTTCAGGAATTTCCAGCTGAACACCTTCAACGGCAGCGTCTTTCTGGTCCAGAACGTCAACAGCTGCAAAACCGACCTTGCCGGCGCCGATCTCGACACGAGCGCGACGACCGGATCGTGCGCCGCGGGCGACGTGAAAGCGGGCGTGATCTCGCAGGGCGTCGAGCTGGAGGCGTCGATGGTGCCGATCCGCGATTTCCGGGTCAGCGCGGGCCTGACCTATTCCAACACCCATTATCGCAAGAACCTGATCGGCAACGATCGCGGCGCGCCGCTCGACCCGGCGCTGCGCCTGTTGCCGGGCGACAACCTGTCCAACGCGCCCGAGATCGTCGTGACCTCGTCCGTGGCGTGGACGCCGAAGCTCGGCGACAGCGGCCTGTCGGCGCTGTTCTATGTCGATGGGCGCCTGACCGGCGATTACAACACCGGCTCCGACCTGTTCCCGCAAAAGGAACAGGATGGCTATGGCGTGATGAACGCCCGTATCGGCCTGCGCGGCAAGGACGAGCGCTGGGCGATCGAGTTCTGGGCGCAGAACGTGACCAACACGCAATATACCCAGGTGGCGTTCAGCTCGCCCTTCCAGGCGGACGGGCCCGGGCCGGCGGGCGTGTTCCCGGCCGCGACCTATCCCGGCGCGACGCAGATCTTCTCGGCCTTCCTCGCCGAGCCGCGGACCTATGGCGTGACGCTGCGCGGCAAGTTCTGACGGGCGCGGCCTCGGCCGCGGCGTGACGGAGGCGCGGGGCGCGGATGACCTGAAGCCGGGCGGGGGGCGACCCCGCCCGGCTTTTTGTTTCGCGATTACGTAATTTACAAACCTAGCGAGGATAATCCGGGTCGCGTAATACGGGCACCCCGGCGTAAGCGCGCCGGATGTAGCATTTCATGCGTGGATCGGACTCCTTCATCGGTTTGTCCGCCAAGATCGCTAGCAATCTTACTGGGATTCTCGCGTTGGGATCGAACGGCAGCGGATCCGTTGAAGCTCGTATGTTGCAGCGTTTCGCCGCGTCGAGCATCCGCACTGCCGCCTTGGCGTCGGCGATCCCGATAAGGCGAGGGTCGTCCGTCGTCGCGAGCATCATTGTCAACGCCGCTAATATCACTCCGGCTTCTCCACTGGCCTGTGTTTCAAGATCTCACGCAGCACCCGCTACGCGCCTATGCTGGGAAGCAGTTCGTCGAGCTGATCCAGCTGCTCCGGCAATCCGGCCGCGGAGCCCTGCAGTGCTTCCTCGAGCGCTTCCCTGGACGGATAGATTTCGTGGAACTTCAGCAGCGTCTTCCCGCCCTGGTCCTCGAAGGTCACGGTCGTGATCGCGCCCTCTTCGCCCTCGTCGTTGGTCCAGACGATGCGCTCGTTCGGCACCACCTCGAGATACTTGCCGTAGAAGGCCATGGTGTCCGAACCGCCGGTGCCGAATTCCAGCCGATATTTGCCGCCCGTGCGCACGTCCATATTGCACGATACGAGCGAAACGCCGGATACCGATTTTGGCATCCACCAGCGCTGGAACAGCTCGGGCCGGCTCCACGCCTTGAAAACGATGCCCGGCGGCGCATCGAATGTCCGCGTTACGACGAGTTCGCGATCCCCTCTGCGCTCGACTGACGTGGGGTTCTGTGCACCACCTGCGCTGCTAGCTTGCTGATCCATCGCTTTCCTCCTGTTTCAGTTCACTGATGATGTCGTCCAATGCGTCGAAGCGATCCTCGAAGAGCTTGCGGTGCACCTCGATCCACTCCGCCTCCGCCGTGAGGCCGCGTTTCCCAAGCGTGCAGGTCCTCACGCGTCCAACCTTCTGCGTGACGACGAGCCCGGCCCGCTCGAGAATCTGGACGTGCTTCTTCACGCCGGTCAGCGTCATCTGGAACGTGTCCGCGAGACTGGTGATCGACGCGTCGCCTTGCCCGAGCTGATCGATGATCCCGCGACGGGTTGCATCGGACAGCGCCGCAAAGGAGAGATCGAGGGGAGGACTCGCATACTGAACCATATGGTTCAGTATGTAGCCTGCCCGTGCGGAAAGCGCAAGCGTCCCGACCTTTGCTGCCATGGGCCGGTCATTCCACGTCCTGACCGCCGTGGCAGCGTTCCGCGGGGGAGTGACGCAACGCCGCGCGCGGCCTATCTCTGGCCGATGCCCAAGCCAAAGCGTTCGCCCGGCCTTCCCACCCGCGAGCAGATCCTCGATTTCATCGCCTCCTCGGAGACCCCGGCCGGCAAGCGCGAGATCGCCCGCGCCTTCGGCCTGACCGCGCAGGAGAAGATCGGCCTGAAGGCACTGCTGAAGGACATGGCGGACGAGGGGCTGATCGACAGCGCGCCCGGCCGCGCTTTCCACAAGCTGGGCGGGCTGCCCAAGGTGACGGTGCTGCGCATCGCCGATGTCGATGACGGCGGCAATGTGTGGGCGGTGCCCGAACGCTGGGAGTCGGATGCGCCCGCGCCGCGCCTCAGGGTGCGCGAGCGCAAGCACGGCACCCTGGCCATTGGCGACCGCGTGCTGGCGCGCACCGAGGAAGCCGGCAATGGCTGGATCGCGCATCCGATGAAGCAGCTCGCGCGCGGCGAGGAGCTGGTGCTCGGCGTGCTGCATCAGGAAGGCGGCAAGCTCTGGCTGCAGGGCGTCGAGAAGAAGGAACGGCGCGAGTTCATGGTCTCCGATGCCGGCGGCGCTGAGCCCGGCGACCTGGTGCTGGCGGAAAAAGCCGGCCGTCCGCCGCGCATCACCGTGCGGGTGACCGAGCGGCTAGGCGATCCCTTCGCGCCGCGCAGCTTCTCGCTGATCGCGATCCACAAGCTCGGCATCCCCAATGTCTTCACGCCAGAGACGATCGAGGAGGCCGCGCGGGTCGCGCAGACGCCTCTGGGGGAGGGGCGCGAGGATTTGCGGGATTTGCCGATCGTCGCGATCGACCCGGCCGATGCGCGCGACCATGACGATGCCGTCTGGGCCGCGCCCGACGACGATCCCGCGAACGAGGGCGGGTGGAAGGCGATCGTCGCGATCGCCGATGTCAGCTTCTATGTCCGCCCCGGCTCCGAACTCGACCGCGAAGCGCGGCGGCGCGGCAACAGCGTCTATTTCCCCGACCGCGTCGTGCCGATGCTGCCGGAGGAATTGTCGGCCGACATGTGCTCGCTGAAGCAGGATGTCGATCGCGCGGCGCTGGCATGTCACTTGCGGATCGGGAAGGACGGAACGCTCAAGAGCTGGCGCTTCACGCGCGCCGTGGTGCGGATCGCGGCGAACATTGCCTATGAGGATGCGCAGGCGGCGATCGATGCTCATGAAGCGGCAAACCAACCCGTTCGTGTCGAGCGAAGTCGAGACACCATCGATGAGAATGACGGTCTCCCGCCCCAAGGCTTCTCGACTTCGCTCGAAGCGAACGGAGAGGGGGCAGGCCCCCTGGCAGCGAATGGCTTGCTGGAATCCGCCCTCCTCCCCCTCTGGGCCTGCTGGCGCGCCCTCAACAAGGCCCGCGAAAAACGCGACCCGCTCGATCTCGACCTGCCGGAACGCCGCGTCGTGCTCGACGAGAAGGGCCGCATCCTCTCGGTCGCGCCGCGCGAGCGGCTCGATGCGCACAAGCTGATCGAGGATTACATGATCGCCGCCAATGTCGCGGCGGCCAAGGCGCTGGAGGCGAAAAAGGCCCCGGTCATGTACCGCGACCATGAGCCGCCGAGCCGCGAGAAGCTGGTCGCGCTCAAGGAATATCTCAAGACCTTCGGCGTCGAGTTCGCGCTGGGCCAGGTGGTGCGGCCGGGCACCTTCAACCACATCCTCGACCGGATCGGCGAGGTGGATTTCCGCCCCCAGGTGATGGAACAGGTGCTGCGCACCCAGACCCAGGCCTATTACGGCCCGGAGAATCACGGCCATTTCGGGCTCGCGCTCGGCAGCTACGCGCATTTCACCTCGCCGATCCGACGCTATGCCGATCTGATCGTCCACCGCTCGCTGGTTGCTGCGTACAAGCTCGGCCCCGGCGGGCTGACCGAGGGCGAGGCGGCGTCGATGGAGAAGATCGGCGAGAGCATCTCGATGATGGAGCGCCGCGCGATGGAGGCGGAGCGCGACACGATCGACCGCTATGTCGCCGCCTTCCTCGCCGAGCGGGTGGGGCAGGTGCTTGACGTGCGGATCACCGGCGTGGCCAATTTCGGCTTCTTCGCGACGGTCGAGGGGATCGGCGGCGACGGGCTGATGCCGGTGCGTGACATTGGCGGCGAATATTTCCGCTATGACGAGACGGCGCGGCGCCTGATCGGCGACGAGACCGGCACTGAATATGCGAGCGGCCAGCGGCTTCAGCTCCGGCTGGCGGAGGCCAATCCGGTGTCGGGCGCGCTGCGCTTCGAGATGGTGGACGGGAAGGGCGCCCGGCCCGAGCGCGACGCGAAACCGCACCGCGTGATCAAGCGACGCGGCCGGCCGGCGAACATCCGCCACCAGGGGCGCAAGCGGTGAGCGAGCTTCCCGCGGCCGCCCGGCGCGTGCGCGGGCCGGTGGCGGGGCATTTCCTCGCGCAGCATGCGCTGTCGCCCGGGGAGGCGATCGCCTTCGTGCCGAAGGATCGCGTCGAGCGCTGGTGGTTCGACCGCTTCCGCCGCATCGGCGCGCTGCGCGAGGCGGCGCCGGGGCGCTGGTGGTTCGATCTGGTCGTCTATCACCGCGACGCGCAGGCATTCAGCCGGCGCTGGGTGCCGATCGCAATCGCGGTGCCGGTGGTGATCGCCGCCGTCGCGATGCTCTTCTATCGCGGCTGAAGCCGTGGCATGATCGCCGCTTACGTCATTGGGGAACGGGCATGGGCGGGGCAACGGCAGCGGTGGCGGCAGCGGCGGCACGGGCGCGACGCAGGGTCATCTCGCACTTCATGTCGCGCAATGCGGTATCGCCGGACAAGGCGGTCAGCTTCACCCCGGCGCGGCGGATGGAGGAGAAATTCTTCGACCGCCTGCGCGAAAACGGCGTGATCGCGCCGGCGAAGAACGGGACCTGGTATCTCGATGTGCCGAAGCTGGATGCGTATCAGCAGGGCCGGCGGAAAAAGCTGGGCATGGCGCTGGCCGGCCTTGCCGCGGCACTGGCGGCGGGCGTGGGGATCGGGCTGCTGGGCTAACCAATTCCTCCCCGAGCTTGTTGATCTGTTCCTCCCCGGAACGGGGAGGATTTAGCCCGCCCGGAACGTCAGCCCGGCCTTCGCCTCGAGCCGCTTGACCAGCACCTCGCCGAGCAGCGCGCCCGGCGTCCAGATGCCGCCTTCACCCGCCACGTCCTGCACCAGGCAAAGCGCCGTCTCCGCGATCATCTTGCTGGTCGAGCCGTATCCCGGATCGCGGTCCCCGGTGACGACCGAGTCGATGCGCGAGCCGTCGGGCATCTCGCCGATGAACAGCACGTCGAAATAGCCGTTGTCGCGCTCTTCCTTCGACGGGCCTTCGCCGGGTTTCGGGCCCTTGTCGCTGGCCATCGGGTTGAATTTCGCGATCGCCTCGGCCGCCGCCTTGCCGATATCGCCGAGCCCGGCAACGATCATCTCGTCATAGACGAAGTCGGCACCGTACGCCTCGCCGAGCAGGAAATTGGTGCGGTGGACATTCTTGGTGTTGATCGGCGCCATGATGAAGGGGGCGACCCAGGCCTCGATCGTCTTGTCGTAATCGGGCAGCAGCCCGCGCGGCTGGCTCGGTCCCTGGAAGCCGGGGGTCAGCGAGAAGGGGTTGGTCAGCAGGCCGAGGATCGACGGATCGCGCGCCGCGGCGGCGAGCGTGGCCTTGAGGCTGGCGGCGGTACCGCCGGAAAAGGTACCGACCATCTTGCGCACCCGGCATTTCACGCGCGGGGCGGGCTTGCCGTATTTGCGCTTCGCCGCGTCCTGCAGGGTGAGCACGCCGAGGTCGAACGGGATCGAATCGAAGCCGCAGGAAAAGACGATGCGGGCGCCGGTGCGCTGCGCGGTTTCGTGGTGGGCGTCGATCATGTGGCGCATCCAGGCCGGCTCGCCGCAGAGATCGACATAGGCAGTGCCGGTCTCCGCGCAGGCGGCGACCAGATCGCTGCCGTAGAGCTGATAGGGGCCGACGGTGGTGAGCATCACCGTGGTGCGCTCGCACAGGGCCTTCAGGCTGGCGGGATCGTCCGAATTGGCGGTGAGCAGGGGCATGTCGGCGGGCGCCCCGATCTCGTCGCGGACTTCCTGCAGCTTGGACAGCGACCGGCCCGCCATCGCCCAGCGCGGCGCGTCGGGGCCGGGATAGGCCTGGATCAGATATTCCGCGACGAGGCGACCGGTGAAGCCGGTGGCGCCGTATACGATGATGTCGAAGTCGCGCATGTCTCACTCCCCTCGTCACCCCGGACATGTTCCAGGGTTCCACCTGTCCGCAGGCACGATGGGAGTGTGCGGCAGGGCGGATGCCGGAACAAGTCCGGCATGACGACTATCGGGTCGCGACGAGGGGAAGCCTCAGGCCGGCACGGGTTCGGGCGCGAACGAGGCGAGTTGCGCGTTCAGCGCGCGCTTGAAGGCGGGGCGCGCCATGCAGCGGTCGCGATAGGCGACGAGGTTGGGGAATTCGGCCAGCAGCGCGTCGTCCGAAACCTCGCGCAGCACCGTCGTCATGATGATGTCGGCGGCGCTGAAACTGCCCTCGAGATAGTCCTTCTCGCACAGCCAGCCCGACACGCCTGCGAGCCGCCCGCGCAGATTGTCGATCACCTGCGGGCGGCGCAGTTTGCCCCATTCGGCGTCCGGGTTGAACGTATCGATATTGACCAGGTCGAACACGAACGGCTCGACGCTGTTGAGCGCCGCGGTGACCCAGGTCAGCACGCGCGAGCGGCCCGCCGCGTCCTTGGGCATCAGCGCCGCGGAACGCTCGGCGATACGCAGCACCATCGCGCCGCTCTCGAACATCTGCACTTCGTCGTCGCGGTACGCCGGCACCTGGCCGAAGGGCTGCTCGCGGCGATAGCCTCGCCCTTGGCCGTTTCGAAACCGATCAGCCGTTCGCAATAGCCGATGCCGGCTTCCTCGCACGCCCAGCGCGGCCGCAGATCCCGGACGAAGCCGCGCGCGAAGTCCGGCACCCAGGCAAAGCTGGTAATCTCGATATCGGCATTGGGATCGATCGGCATGGGGCATCCTCTCACGAAGCACTTGACAGAATAAGTTGATATCAACATAAACCCGTCATGTCAAAGCCTGGACCGGTATCCGTCGATCAGACGCATTTTGTGCGCGATCACTGCCTGTGCCTGGCCACCCAGCGCGCGGCGCGTTCATTGTCCCGGCGGTTCGACGAAGCCTTCCGGTCGTTCGGCATCACCAGCGGCCAGTTCTCGCTGCTGAACGCGCTCAACCGGCCCAGGCCGCCGTCGCTCGGCTCGGTCGCCGACCTGCTCGCGATGGACCGCACCAGTCTCACCGCCAATCTCAAGCCGATGCAGCGCGACGGGCTGGTGCTTGTCGAGGCCGACCCGTCGGACCGCCGGATCAAGCGGCTGGTGCTCACGGCGGCGGGGCAGCAGGTACTGGCGGAAGCGATGCCGGTATGGACCAGCGTCCATGGCGAGATCGAGAGGGGGCTGGAGTCGCGTGCCGCCAGTGGCGACGCGCTTCGCATGGGCCTCGGCGCGCTGCTGTGAGCCTCATGGGACAGTTGTTGGAGATTCTCAGCGCGGCGCCTCGCGACGGGCGCTTCCCATGGAGGTCGGATTTCAAGCAGGCACTTGATATTTAATAATATTGTCTGAAGCGCTTGCCAAGCGGCGGCCCGAGATATGGGACAAGCTGGTGTCCCATATCTCGGGCCGATTTTCCTGTGATCGTGGCCGCTTGTGACAGCTTGCCGTCGAGCTCGATTCAACCGCGCCACGGGACCTGGCATGTCATCCCTTGCACCCGAATCCGACTAGCGCAAAAAACTTAGTTGGCTGGAATCACCTCTCCCCGTTCGCCCTGAGCTTGTCGAAGGGCTGTTCTTTCTTCCGGAGAAGATGAAGAGCAGGGCTTCGACAACCCCGGATCAAGTCCGGGGCCGAACGGTAGGGGGTAAATCCAGCTCAAATATGCTCTAGATGCCCGATCCAAGATCCAGGAAGTCGCCGGCGCTGAGATGCGCGGCTTCGGGATTGGCGAGGTGCCCGACCAGCCGGTCGACCTGGACCGCGATCTCGGGGACGGCGGTGATTTCCCACCATTGCGGGCAGGTCAGCGCGCCGAGCGCGAACAGCCAGGTCGAGGCGCGGCGATCCGAATCGAGCAGGGCGCAATTGTCGGTTTCGAGGCCGAGGCCGAGCGCATCCGGCAAGGCAAGACCCTGGTCGCGCAGGTCGGCGAGCAGGGGGATGGCGATCGCGCCGGCATCTCGGCGCGGCCCGGTGCAGTTGACCACGCGGGCGGCGGTGAAGCGACGCTCGCCGCCGTTGCGAGCGGCGAGGGCGACCTCGACCTTGTCTCCGACCAGGCGATAGCCGCGCAGGCGCGCCGGCAGGATCTCGAGCCGGCCACGCGCGGCCTCGGCGTGGAGCGCGTCATGGATGCGCTGCGCCATGCGGTGGCGGTGGACGTCCCAGCGGGTACGGAGATGGCGGAGGAACTGGCGCTTCTCGCGCGTGGACCAGCTGCTCCACACCGCCGGGATGGCGGGGCGGGCGGCGTCGAACACGCGCTGCCACGGGATGCTCCGCGCCTCGGCAGTGGCGACCTGCTCGCGGATCAGCCGCATCAGCCGGCGCGGGGAGGCGGGCAGGGCCGCTTCGAGGAAGGCCGGCCAGGTGCCGCCGGCCGCATGCACCTGGGGCAACAGGCCGCGGCGCGAGGTGGCGAGGATCGGGCCGCGATGGCCGGCGGCGCTGAGCTTCAGCACGATATCGACGGTGGTGAGGCCGGTACCGAGCAGCAGCACGGGGTCGTCGGCAGCAAGCCCGTCGAACGCATCATGCGCCCAGGGGTCGGGCACGAAGCCGGGGCTGTCATAGAACCATGAGTCGGGCCCGCCCGGCGCGCGCGGGGCGAGGTTGCCGGTGGCAAGCACCACGGCATCGACCGGGATCTCGCGGCCGTCGCTCAGCCGGACGGTGCGGTCGGGTCGGGCGAGCACGCGGACCGCTTCGCCGCGGACCAGCGACAGGCCGGGCCCGTCGTCCGTGACCAGCGCCGCCTCCAGCCGCTCCTCGAGATAGGCGCCGAAAAGCGCGCGCGGCACGAACACGCCGTGCAGGTCGCCGCCGCTTTCCGCCATGCCGGTCGAGAGGGCTTCCCGGGCGTTCGGGTTCGCCTGCAGCCAGTCAGCGAAGCCGGGTGTGAGCCCGACTTCCATCCGGCTGATCGGCACGTTGAGCAGATGCTGCGGCGAGCACGCGCCATAAGCGAGGCCGCGGCCGATCCGGCGGGTCGCCTCGATCACGATGACGCGGAAATCGGGGCGCGCGGCGGCCAGCTTCAGGCCGAAAAGCGCGCCGCTCATCCCGCCGCCGATCACCGCGACGGTGTGGACAGTCGGTCTGGTCAAGCTACGCCGCCTCGCTGAACTGCAGGCTGGCGAGCCGCGCGTACAGCCCATTCTGGCCGATCAGCGAACCATGCGTGCCGCTTTCGACGATCTGCCCTTCGCTCATCACGATGATCCGGCCTGCGGCGCGGACGGTGGCGAGGCGATGCGCGATGACCAAGGTGGTGCGGTCCTGCATCAGCCGCTCCAGCGCTTCCTGCACCAGCCGCTCGCTCTCGGCATCGAGCGCGCTGGTCGCTTCGTCGAGCAGCAGGATCGGCGCGTCGCGCAGCACCGCGCGGGCGATCGCCACGCGCTGGCGCTGGCCGCCCGATAGGCGCGCGCCGCCTTCGCCCATGAAGGTGTCGAGACCCTGGGGCAGCTTGCGCAGGAATTCGGCGGCATTGGCGATCTCGGCGGCGGCCCAGAGCTCGTCGTCGCTCGCTTCCCATTTGCCGTAGCGCAGATTGTCCCGGGCCGAGGCGCCGAAGATCACCGTTTCCTGCGGCACCATTGCGATGTGGCGGCGGATATCGGCGGGGTCGGCATCGGGCAGCGGCACGCCGTCGAGCAGCACGCGGCCGGCATCGGGATCGTAGAAACGCTGGATCAGCTGGAACAGGGTGGTCTTGCCCGCGCCCGACGGGCCGACCACCGCGACGGTCTCGCCCGGGGCGATCGCCAGCGAGAAATCCTGCAGCGCGGAGACTTCGGGCCGGGTCGGGTAGCGGAAAGTGACATTGTCGAACTCGATCGCGCCGCGCGCGGTCTCGGGCAGGGCGACGGGATGCGCCGGCGCCCGGATCTCGGGGACTTCGTCGAGCAGTTCGGCGAGGCGGCCGGCGGCGCCCGCGCCGCGCAGCAGGTCGCCATAGACTTCAGTCAATGCCCCGAACGCCCCCGCGACCAGGCCGCCGGTCAGCACGAACGCCGCGATCGATCCGCCGCTGATCCGGCCGGCGGCGACGTCGACCGCGCCTTCCCACAGCACCATGGTGATCGACCCGAAGATCAGCCCGATCACGATCGCGGTCATCACCGCGCGCAGCGCGATGCGGCGCTTGGCCGCGGCGAAGGTGGCGGCGACGGCAGTGCCGAAGCGGGCCGCCTCGCGATCCTCCTGGCCAAAGGCCTGCACGATCTTCATCGCGCCGAGTGTCTCCGAGGCGATCGAGCCGACATCGGCGACCCGGTCCTGCGAGGTGCGCGAGAAATTGCGCACGCGCCGGCCGAGCAGCACGATCGGCATGATGATGATCGGGATGCCGAGCATCAGCATGCCGGCCAGCTTGGGCGACAGCGCGAACAGATAGATCATGCCGCCGACGCCGGTGAAGCAGTTGCGCAGCGCGACCGAGACGGTGGTGCCGACCACCTGTTCGATCAGTGCGGTGTCCGAGGTCAGGCGCGAGGAGATTTCCGACGGCCGGTTCTCCTCGAAGAAGCGCGGCGCGAGAGTCAGCAAATGACGCTGCACGGCGGTGCGGATATCGGCCACGACTCGCTCGCCCAGCCAGGAGACATAATAGAAACGCACCGCCGTCGCGAGGGCGAGCACGACCACGATCATCAGCAGATAATGGAAGGAATTGGTGACCGAGCCGTCGGCGCCGGGGCCGAAACCGCGATCGATCACTTTCTTGAAGCCGTATGGGATGGCGATCGTCGCCGCCGAGGTGACGAGCAGGGCCAGCAACGCTGTGACGATCTGGCGCGGATAGCGCGAGGCGTGCTGCCACACCATCCTGAGATTGCCGAGCTGGCGCCGCGATTCGGCGGGCTTCGCGACGGAAACGGCGGGTGACGCGGGTAGTGGCTCAGCCATGCCGGCGGAGTAGGGCCTGTCCTCCGCCTCCGCAATGGGCGAGAAAGCGATGCGGGTGACCCGCTCCGGGTCGCGGACCCAAATAGTATGTCCGTTTCGATTGCGTATGCTGCGCTGCACACCTATGCATTGATCCGACAAACCAGTTTTCCGATATTGGGTACGCAATGCTCTACGACGCCTATGAAATGCAGAAATCGATGCTGGCGGGCGCCAGCGCGATGGCCAATTTCGGTGCAGGAATGCTGTCGAACCCGGCCAATCCCTTCGCCTATTTCGGTGGCGGCTCGATCGTCAGTTCCGCACTGGAAGTGTTCGCCCATGCGTCGGCGCCGCGCGGCAAGCCGGCCTTCGGGCTCGATCACACCATCATCGACGGCAAGCAGGTCGACGTTGTCGAGGAGATCGCGCTGCGCAAGCCGTTCGGCCAGCTCAAGCATTTCGTGCGCAAGGGCGTGAAGGGCGGCCCCAAGCTGCTGATCGTCGCGCCGATGTCGGGCCATTACGCCACGCTGCTGCGCGGCACGGTCGAGCGCATGCTCCCGGTGGCGGATGTCTATATCACTGACTGGCGCGACGCGAAGCTGGTGCCGCTGAGCGACGGCAGCTTCGATCTGGACGACTATATCGATTACATTATCGAGTTCATGGAGCATGTCGGGCCCGGATCGCACATGCTCGCGGTCTGCCAGCCTTCGGTGCCCTGCTATGCCGCGGCCTGCCTGATGAGCGCCGACAAGAATCCGGCGCGGCCAAAGACCCTGACCATGATGGGCGGCCCGATCGACACGCGCGAGGCGCCGACCGCGGTCAACACCCTGGCGACCGAGCGGCCGCACAGCTGGTTCGAGAACAATGTCATCGCGACCATCCCGGCGACCTATCCGGGCGCGGGGCGGCGGGTCTATCCCGGCTTCCTGCAGCTCAGCGGGTTCATGACGATGAACCTCGGCAACCACATGATGTCGCATTACGAGATGTTCAAACATCTAGTGCAGGGTGATGACGACAGCGCCAACCAGACCAAGGATTTCTACGAGGAATATCGCTCGGTCTGCGACATGACCGCTGAATTCTACCTCCAGACGATCGACGTGGTGTTCCAGGACCATTCGCTGCCCAAGGGCACGATGACGCATCGCGGCCGCCCGGTCGATCCGGCGGCGATCACCGATATCGCCATCCTGGCGATCGAGGGGAAACGCGACGACATCTCCGGTCTCGGCCAGACCAGGGCGGCACTGAAGCTGGCGACGAAGCTGCCGGCGGCGAAGAAGAAATATCTGGTGGCCGATGCCGGCCATTACGGCATCTTCAACGGCGGCAAGTGGCGCAACCAGATCGCGCCGGTGCTGGAAGAGTGGATGGCATCGAACGCCTGACCGCCCCGGGCCGCTAGTCGTTGTGTAGTGCGGCGGCGGCGCCCATCAGTTCCAGGTCGGAGCGGTTGACGATCGCGATCGGCACCTCGCCGAGCTGGCGGCGAAAGGCGTCCTTCGCCTCGAGCCGGCTGCGGAACCGGGGATCGCTCAGCTGTACCTGCAACGCGCGCGGGATTGGCCCGGTCAGGTAAACGCCTTCCCATGCACCATAAGCGAGCACCAGATCGCCGATGAACGCGCCGAGATAACCGGCGAACATCCTCGTCACCGCGGTCGACACCGGATCGCGGCCCGAGGACCGCGTCACTTCTTCGGGGCTGCCGATGGTCCTGCCGCCCTCGGCCAGCGCGGCATAGGCCGCGACCAGCCCGCCGGCGCTGAGCAGCGATTCGGCGCTAGCCGGGCCTCGCGCACGAATGAAGGCCGCAAACTTCTCCTCGTCAGGGCTACCCGGCGAGAAGCCCATATGGCCCGCTTCGCTGGCGATCGGCTGGAGCCTGCCGTTCGATCCGGTGACCAGCGCGGCGACCCCGAGCCCGGTGCCGATGCTGAGCACGATATAATTGCCGCCGGGCTGGACCAGGCGCGTCGATTGCGCGCCGATCGGGGTGAAGGCGCTCTGGTTGAGGGTCGTCAGCGCCAGCGCGGTGGCGGCGCATTCGTTGAGCGCCTGGGGGCGCGACCGAAGCACTGCCTCGACGCCCGAGAGCGAAATATACCAGCGGCTTCCGGTGAGATTGATCAGGTCGCCCCGCGCCGCGCCGGCCACCGCGAGCACGCTGGGCAGCACCGTATCGCGCTGATTGACCTCGGAAAGATAGGCGAGCAGCGCGCTGGTGAAGGTGGCATGTTCGGCGGTGTGATAGCTGCGTACGTCGCGCGGGGTGATGCCCACGCCGCCGCCGGTCAGCGCAAATCGCACTGACTGTCGGCCGATATCAGCCACTAAACCAATTGCGTTGCCGGTCATCCGCCCCTCCATCGCCCTCCTGTCCGGAGGGGCAATCCTGTGAGCGGTACCATAGGGCGCGGGTGCTTACTCAGAAGCTAATGCGCTGCCGAAAGGGCGGTTTCGTCGGTCGATCTTATCCGTGGGTCAGGCCCGTAGCGATTTTCGCCTGGTGTTCCGGGCAGTAGGTACAGGACGAGATTCGCAATCATTGCCATCGTTCCGATCAGCACCAGCGGCGTGGTCAGCGGCGTCCAGGCGAGCCATCGATGAAAACCCATAAAGTGTATCGATGGGCCATGGCCATCAGCGCTGTGAGGCAGCGTGAACAGGACCGCGACCACGACCGCCACCGCTACCCAAAGCAGCGCCCCGCCACCCGAACGACCCTGGTCATGCAGACGCCGTACCAGCAGTGGAACAAAGGGCCAGCTAAGCGCCAGCGACCAGACCGGTTCGACGCTGGCAGACAAGGCTGGCGGCAGTGTGTGGTCAGCGAAAGGTGCCAGGAGATGCACCATCAGATTGGCCAGGATGCCGAAGACCCAGAAGACGACGACTTCGCTCCGGGTCGAGCGCCCGTGGAACCGGAAGGAATGGGTCAGCGCGCGCAACGCGAGCCACGGTGATACCCGATTGTCGATGTACCGATCGTTCATGAAGCGGGAGGGTGCCGCCGGGCACCCTCCCGGTCAAGTCAGAGGACCTCGAACAGGCCGGCCGCACCCTGGCCGCCGCCGATGCACATCGTCACGACGACATATTTCGCGCCGCGGCGCTTGCCTTCGATCAGGGCGTGGCCGGTCGCGCGTGCGCCGGTCATGCCATAGGGATGGCCGATCGAGATCGCGCCGCCCGAGACGTTGAGCAGCTCGTTGGGGATGCCGAGCTTGTCGCGGCAATACAGCACCTGCACCGCGAACGCCTCGTTCAGCTCCCACAGGCCGATATCGTCCATCTTCAGGTTGAAGCGCTGGAGCAGCTTGGGGATGGCGACGACCGGGCCGATGCCCATCTCGTCAGGCTCGGTGCCGCCGACGGCGATGCCGACATAACGGCCGAGTGGCTGGAGCCCGCGCTGCTCGGCGAGCTTTTCTTCCATCAGCACCGAGGAGGACGAGCCGTCGGAGAGCTGGCTGGCATTGCCGGCGGTGATCGTCATGCCCGGGCCCATCACCGGCTGGAGCGCGCGCAGGCCCTCGATCGTGGTGTCGGCGCGGTTGCCCTCGTCCTTCGCCAGCGTCACTTCCTTGTAGGTGACTTCCTTGGTCTCCTTGTTGACCACCGCCATGGTCGCGGTGACCGGCACGATCTCCTTGTCGTAATAGCCGGCGGCCTGGGCGGCGGCGGTGCGCTGCTGCGACTGGAGCGCATATTCGTCCATCACGTCGCGGCTGATGCCGTAGCGCTTGGCGACGACCTCGGCGGTGCCGAGCATCGGCATGTAGATGTCCTTGTGCATCGCGACGAGCTCGGGGTCGGGCGCGACGTTCATCTTGGGCGTCTGGACGAGGCTGATGCTCTCCACGCCGCCGCCGATGGTGATGTCCATCTGGTCAGTGATGATCTGCTTCGCGGCGGTCGCGATCGCCATCAGGCCCGACGAGCATTGGCGATCGATCGACTGGCCGGCGACGCTCACCGGCAGGCCGGCGCGCAGCAGCGCGGTGCGGGCGATGTTGCCGGCCTGGTGGCCCTGCTGCAGCGCGCAGCCGAACACCACGTCATCGACCTCGGCCGGATCGATCCCGGCACGCTCGACCGCTGCCTTGATCGAATGGCTGGCAAGGGTGGGCGAGGGGGTGTTGTTGAACGCGCCGCGATAGGCGCGGCCGATGGGAGTGCGGGCGGTCGAGACGATGACGGCGGAACGCATGGGTATTGATCCTTCTGGTTCATCCGCCCCTTCCGCTGGTGGGAGGGGCGGGGGAGGGCCTGTGGGGAGTGACGACGGCCCTCCCCTAACCCCTGCCGCAAGCGGGAGGGGGACTTCCAAGGGAGAAAGTTAGACGAAAATCTGGGCGATCCATTCGGCGATCATCGCGGGCTTTTCCTCGCCCTCGATCTCGACGGTGAATTCATTGGTCTGCTGCCACTGGCCGGGGCGCTTCTCGATGAATTCGATCAGCTTGAACCGGCCGCGCACGCGCTTGCCGGAGCGGACCGGCTGGAGGAAGCGGACTTTGTTGCCGCCATAGTTGATCCCCATCTTCACGCCCTCGATCTTCGGCGCGTCGGGCACCTTCGAGGCAAGCAGCGGCATCAGCGACAAGGTGAGGAAACCATGCGCGATGGTGCCGCCGAACGGCGTCATCGCCGCCATTTGCGGGTTCACATGGATGAACTGGTGATCGCCGGTCGCGTCCGCGAACTTGTCGATCATCTCCTGGCTCACCTCGACCCAGTCCGAGATCGTCTCGGTGCCGATGCGGCCCGCCATGTCCTGCGCGGTGATGGTCGCCATGATGTCCTCAGGGGTAGTTGGATGTGAAAACCCTCTAGGCACGCCGCCCCGGCCCGCGCAAGCCTCGGCTGACCGGAAACATTAATTGCGGCGATGACGTAGCGTCCCTGGCTCGCGAATCCGGCAACCGGCGCGGCGGCAGGAGCGGACCCAAGCTTCTAAAAGGCGTAGCGCCGAATCGCACCCGTCGCAATTTCGTCGAATCCGTCGAACGCCGCACCGTCCCGACCGGGCGCTGCGATAGGAAGATTGCGACACCTCGCCGATTGCGAGGACCGAGATTTACGGAGCTCACAGATGATTTTCCACGTTTCGATCGATGCCGACAATCCACAGCATGTCGCCAAGGTGATTGCCGAGCTGTGGGACGGCCAGGCCACGCCGTTCCCGCCCGTGATCGAGGGCAGCTGGGTGGCGATGGCCGGCGACGAGCGCAACACCATCATCGAAGTCTATCCGCGCGGCACCGAGCTGGTGCCGGCCGATGGCGACGCCGATTGCTATGGCGTGATCGGATCGCCCGATCGCCGTTCGGCGACTCACATCGCCATCGCCACCCGCATGGGCGCGACCGACGTCTTCGCCATCGCCGAGCGCGAGGGCTGGCCGGCCAAATACCGCAAGCGCGGCGGCGCGTTCGGCGTGATCGAGTTCTGGGTCGAGGGCAGCCGCATGATCGAAGTGCTGACGCCGGTGATGCAGGACGAATATCTCGGCGCGATGACCGTTGGCAACTGGAACGCGATGCTCGCGTCGATTGCCATGAGCCAGCGCGTGCCGGAGATGGCGTAACCCCGAGTCCTCCCCGGGCTTGCCCGGGGAGGGGGGACCGCCGGCTTCAGATTTCCGGCTTCCTGGCGACGAATTCTCCGCTGCGATAGCTTTCGCCGAAATAGACATGGACGCTGTGGATCTGCCCATCAGAGACGGTCACATATTCAGTGTTGCGGAATTGCTCGCCCGTATCGGCAGTGACGAGATAGGTGACGAACGCTCCTTCCGGATCCGGCGCGACCCGCTCGACCCGGAATTCGGCGAACCTGTCTCCATTGGGCCAGCACCGGTCGAAAAAGGCGGCGCGCGAAATGGCGTCGTCATAGGGGCTGGTGAAGGTGAAGTCGGGCGCGAGCAGCGCCTCGCTATCCTCGCGACGACGATCGCGGAACGCCTCATATTGGGCACGGACGATCGCTTCATGATCGTTGGTCATGGATGCGAATCCTGGTCGACGGCCGAGTGATTGCCCGACCGTTTCAGCTCGGCCGTGGTGCCGGGATCGTCAGCGATCGGCGCGGCATTCTCGCCATAGATCGGCCCGTCGGGATAGGGCGCGATCATCCCGCCGCGCGGTGCCGCGGTGAAGGCGGTCTGCGTGGGATAGGCGAGCTCGATCCCTTCCGCGTTCAGCCGTTTGATGATGCCGAGGCCGACGGCATGGCGGGCGGCGAAGAAATCCTCGAAGCTTGATGTCGGCGAATCGAATTCGACGTCGAAATCATAGCTCGCCTCGCCGAAGCCGATAAAGCCGGCGCGGACGAACTTGCGGCCGCATCCCTCGATCACTTCCTCCAGGATGTCGGGCAGCTTTTCCATCTTCTCGACCGGCGTCCACTGCACCAGGCCGAGCTTGAACTGGCCGCGGCGATAGTCGCGCTGGCTGGTGTTCAGGATCTCCTTGTCGAGCAGGTTGCGGTTGGCGATGATCCGTTCCTCGCCGGTCGCCGCGCGGATGCGGGTCGATTTGAGGCCGATCGCTTCCACCGTGCCCGAGCTGGTGTCGTAGGAGATCGCGTCGCCGCGCCGGAACGGGCGGTCGAAGATGATCGCCAGCGCGGCGAACAGGTCGGCGAAGATGCCCTGCGCCGCAAGGCCGATCGCGATGCCGCCGACGCCGAGGCCGGCGACCAGGCCGGTGACGTTCACCCCGAGATTGTCGAGCACGACGATCAATGCGATCGCGAACAGCGCGAAGGTCACGAGCAGGCGGATGATGCCCATCGCGCTGCCGATCGCCTCGCCAGAATAATGTTCGGAATGGGTGCGGTGCTCGATCGTGCCGAGGATGATCTCGCGCGCCCAGATCGCCGCCTGGAACACCGCCGAAACGGTGAACAGGAAAGTGATCGTCGTCGCCACCTCGTGCGGGGCATTGGCATAGCCGGCGACCAGCTTGGCCGCGACCATGACGATGAAGAAATTGCCGGTCTTGACGATGGCGCGACCGAACACCGTGCCCCAGCCGGCCTGGCCGGGCCGGAGATTGCACAGCTTGTTGCCGAGCCGCCGCAGGAAATGCAGCACGACGACGATCACCGCCGCGGCAGCGACGGCGATGATGATCTGCAGCCAGTGAGTCTGAATCCAGATCGAGCTGGCGGTGAACAGGTCCTCGGCCTGATCCTGCACGTTGGACGCGGAAAGGACAGGCGACTGGGCCTGCGTGTTGTTCGTTACTGTCATGAAATCATGCTGCCTTGGCGGGCGTCGCGGCACCAGGGTTTTCGAGGAAATCGATCAGCCCGCGCTCGGCGCGCGACAGATATTGAGTCGATCGCGGCAGGGGCGTCTCGCGAAGCGCTGCCTGCCCGTCCTTCACCGCGGCGAGCAGCGCGGGGTGGACATAGGATTTGCGCGCGATGGCGGGCGTGTTGCCCAGCGCCTCGGTGACCGGCTCCAGCATCGTCTTCAGGCTGATGTCGTGGCCGGCACCGGCCAAGGTCTCGAATGCGAGCACGCTCGCGCCCCAGGTGCGGAAATGCTTGGCCGAATAATCCTCGCCCATCGCATCGCGGATATAGGCGTTGACGTCCGACGAGGTGACCGGATGCGCCTCGCCGGCGGCGTCGATCCAGCGGAACAGATGCTGGCCCGGCAGATCCTGGCACTTTCTGACGAATCGGCTGAGCGAGCCGTCGGTGATGGTCAGCACGCGCAGCTTGCCCGACTTGGCCTTGTACTGCAGCTTCAGCGTCTTGCCGCGCAGATTGGCATGGCGCTTCCGAAGCGTGGTCGCGCCGAAGCTCTTGTTCGCCTTCACATAGCCTTCATTGCCGATCCGGACATGGCCGAGATCGAGCAGGCGGACGATGGCAGCCACCGCCGTTTCCTTGTCGAATCCGCGCCGCTTCAGGTCCGCCTCGACTCGTGCCCGCAGTTTCGGCAGGGCGCGGCCGAACGGCGCGCACAGCTCATATTTGGCGGATTCCTGGGCCTCGCGGAATTCCGGGTGATAGCGATATTGCTTGCGGCCCTTCTCGTCCCAGCCGATCGCCTGGATATGGCCATTGGGTTTCGGGCAATACCAGGCGTCGCGATAGGCCGGGGGCAGGCCGACCGCGTTCAGCCGGTCGATTTCGTCGCGGTCAGTGATGCGGTTGCCCTCGGGATCGAAATAACCCCAGCCATGCCGCATCTTCTTCCGGGTGATGCCGGGCTCGCTGTCGTCGCAATAACTGATCTTGGCCATAGGGCCGGAATGCGCGGGACGGGGGTGAGGTTCCACCGGGAGTTACCGGCGCAACAGGCCGGCGATGCCGGACGTTACGCCGGCGTTAACCAAAAACTCATAAAAGCATGCCATCCCGTACAGATGGTCGATACCGTGCGCCGCCAACAGCTGAACCTCCCGGTCGCGCCGCTCGTCGCGGCGGTGATCGGTGGCGGCGTCGCGCTCGCCTTCGCGCTTGTCCCGACGCGCCTCATCGACCCCGGCATGATCGATGGCGGGGTCGCCGGCGCGAGCCCGGCCGGCGCGGTGCTGATCCTGATGGCCGGCGTCGCGCTGATCGTCTGGTTTGGCCTGTTCCTGCTGGGCGACCGTGCGATCGTCGTGGAGAAATCGGCCGGCGACGACGCGCCGCCAGTGCTGCGCCGGGCCGATGCCCATCCGGACGCGCCGGCGCGGCGGCCGCTGTCGGCCAGCCGCGAGCTGGGCACACCCTTTCTCGAGGTGCGCGCGCATCGCCCGGTCCGCGCCAGGGCGGAAGTGATTGCCGCTGCCGCGGTCGATGCAGTGCCGGTGAAGAAAGTGGTCTTCGAACGCGCTCTGCCCGCCGATCTCGACCTGCCGCTGGCTGCCTATGATCCGGGCGCCATTCCGGCGAAGCCGGTCGACCGGCAGCCGTTCGAGCCCGGCCTACGCGTCGCGACCGCCGACCTGACGCAGCCCGTTCGCGCCGCGACGTTCGAGCCGGCAGGGTTCTTCCGCGCCAGGAACCCGTTCCGCCCGGTACCGCGCGGTCGCGACCGGCCTTTCGCACCCGCCCGGCCCTTTGCCTCGGCGCTGGTCGAGAAGGATCCGTCGGCCAGCATCCATGCGCTGCTCGATCGGCTCGAGCATAGTTTCGGCGGGCGCGAGACGATAGCACCGCCGCTGTCGCGGCCGCTGCCCCATGATAGGGATCCGCTGGCGCTGGCCCTGGCCCTGGGGTCGCTGCGGCGTCTCGGCAGCCGCGGCTGACTCTATTCTTCCACGGTCAGCGCTTCGATCGCGATCGTCGCCATGCCGTCGGCATGGGATATGCCGACCACCACGATATCCGCGACCAGATGGCCGCGCAGCGGCAGATCCGCTTCGGGCAACGCTTCGAGCCATGCATCGAGGGTGGGTGAGGCGAGGGCTTCGAGCCCCAGTTCATGGCGCGCGCCGCTGAAGGTGGCGCTGGCCCAGCGCGTCCAGCCCGACTCGGTCACGCGCGTCGGACAGCCGGCGCGCAGCGAATCGGCCTCCAGGCGGCGGACGAGCAGCGTGGCTGCATCGGGGCCCCGGCTCATCGTTCGCGGCCCTGTGCGAGGAACGCCTCGATCCGCGCGATCACGCGCGGCCCGGGTTCCCGTCCGTTGCGCATGTCGCCGACCAGCCGCGGGTCGTTGATGGCGAGCCGCCCGAACCGCGTCGGCGGCATGCCCGTCCTCTTCAGATAGCGATTGATTCTTGCCAGCACCGACATCACAGCCCTTCCCGAGTCTCTTGGTTGTGTTCCCGGTCTGTTCCGTAAATTCCAACTTGTCTAGGAATTTTCCTATGCTATTGGAACGGGAATGGAGGCGTCTGATCCTCGCATGGCCCTGGACCGCCTCGTCGAGGCGAGCGGGGAAAGCTATGCCGCGCTGTCGCGCATGCTCCACCGCAACCCGGCCTATCTCCAGCAATATGTGAAGCGTGGTACGCCGCGCTTGCTGGCGGAGCGCGACCGCAAGCTGCTCGCCGGCTATTTCCGCGTCGACGAGGCGGTGCTGGGCGGGCCCGAAACGCCCGCCATCCCGTCGGTCGCGCAGGTCCGGCGGCTCGACGTGGCGGCCTCGGCGGGGCCGGGCGGGCTGGCCGAGGATGACCGGTTGCTGGGCGGCGAGCTGTTCGACCCGCGCTTGCTGGCGTCGCTCGGCGTGCGCGAGGAGGAGAGCGCGGTGCTGCGCGCCCAGGGCGATTCGATGTCGCCGACGATCGAGGACGGCGATCGCATGCTGATCGACGAACGCGACCGGAAGGTCGTGGCGAAGGGCGGTATCTTCGTCGTCCGCATGGACGGCGCGTTGATGGTGAAACGGCTGGCCAGGGCGGGGGAGCTGATCGCCATCACCAGCGACAATATGGATTTCCCGCCGATTCCGTCCCGGGCGCCGGACGAGGTGGAAGTGCTCGGCCGGGTCGTCTGGCTGTCGCGCGCGCTGCGGTAATCCCGGCGGGCTAGCGCTGCAGGTTCAACAGCCACATCGCGATCGAGACGGCGATGCCAAGCCCGGTGCCGATCAGCAGCCCGGGGATCGGCGCGTACAGCAACTGGCCGATCACGGCGCCGCCCAGGGCGCCCAGCGCGATCAGGGCGCCGCCGGCAAGCGGGGTGCGGGTGGGTGGTTTGCTGGCCATGGCCCGCCTCTGCCATGTCCCGCCGCAAGACGCCAGCGTCCGGCCATGGGATCGGGCCACCGCCGACGCGTGATCGGCACCGCTCAGGGAGGTTGAGCGCCAAGCCACTGTCGCTGGGGGATTTGACCCGCTAGGACTGGGGCATGTGGTTACCCGTAAGGGCGCGTGGCACGGTGTTGTGTGCCGCCGCTGGTCTTTTTGTCTGCACCGCGCCCGGCGTTCATGCGCAGGATGGCGGCGCGGCGACCGCTTCCCAGACGCTGCCGCAGCAGCCCTCCGCGCTCGATCCGCAATCGCCGCTTGCACCCATGCCGGGTCTCGGTGTCGACTGGCCCGATCTCGATGCGGCCCCGCCCGAGCCGGTCGATCCGGCCGCGGCCGCCCAGGCCGAGATGACCGGGGAATCGCGCTACAGCTACCGCATCGAAGGCATCGACGCGGTAGCCAGTCCGTTGCTCCACCTGCGCTTCCTCGGGCTCTCCACGTTGAAGGCGCATGAGGGCGATCCGGCCAATGCCGCGCAGCTCGACCGGCGCGCGCGCGAGGATTCCACGCTGCTGGTGGGACTGCTCCGCGCAGAGGGCTATTATGACGCGCGGGTCTCCACCCGGATCGAGCGGGCCGCGGGCCGGCCAGTCGTAGTGCTCGATGCCGAGCCGGGCGTGATCTACAAGTTCGAGGGCGTTACCCTTGCCGGCGTCGCCGCCGCCGGCGACAAGGAACCGGGGCTGCGCGATGCCTTTGGCGTGAAGGCCGACGATGCGGTCAACGCCGACAGGATTGCGGCGGGCGAGGCGCAGTTGCGCACCGCGATCGGCCAGCAGGGCTTTCCCTTTGCCGAGATGGGCGAGCCCGAGATCGTCGTCGACCATGCGACTCACACCGCGACTCTGGCGATGACAGTCGACCCAGGCGGGCAGAAGCGCTTCGGTACCATCACGACCGCAGCCGATAACAAGGTGTTCGACGCAAAGCACATTATGGAGATCGCCCGCTTCGCGCCCGGCGAACCCTATAATGCCGCGGCGCTTGAAGATCTGCGTCGCGCACTGATCCAGACCAGCCTGGTGTCCACCGTCGACATCAAGCCGGTGCAGAGCGCCGACCCCCAGGTCGTCGACATCAATGTCGGGCTCGCGCCCGCGCCGCCGCACACCATCGCCGGCGAGATCGGTTATGGCACCGGTGAAGGCGTACGCGCCGAGGCGAGCTGGACTCATCGCAACCTGTTTCCTCCCGAGGGCGCTCTGACCCTGCGCGGCGTGCTCGGCACCAAGGAACAGCTCGCCAGCGTCGTATTCCGCCGCAGCAACTTTCATGCGCGTGATCGGGTTCTGACCGGCCAGATCGTCGCCTCCAACCTGACGCGCGACGCCTATCAGGCGAAGACCTTTTCGATATCGGGCAGCCTGGAGAAGCAGACCAACATCTTCTTCCAGAAGAAATGGACCTGGTCGCTCGGCGCCGAGCTGGCCGCGTCGGACGAGCGCGACGTGATCCTGTCGACCGGCGCGCCGCGCCGCCGCACCTTCTTCATCGGCGCGCTGCCCACCACGCTCATCTATGACGGATCGGACGACCTGCTCAATCCGACCCGGGGGTTCCGGCTGGGGGGACGATTCTCGCCCGAGATTTCGCTCGAGGGATCGGCCTTCGGCTATGCCCGGATGCAAATCGACGCGAGCGCCTATCAGTCGGTCAGCGACCGGGTGGTGATGGCCGGGCGCATCCGGCTGGGCACGATTGCCGGCGCGCCGCGCGACGCGATCGCGCCGTCGCGGCGTTTCTATGCCGGCGGCGGCGCCTCGGTCCGCGGCTATGGGTATCAGAGCATCGGGCCGCGCGATCCGAACAATGCGCCGATCGGCGGACGCAGCCTGACCGAATTCGGCCTCGAGGCGCGGGTCAAGGCGTTCGGCAATTTCGGCGTGGTGCCGTTCCTCGATGGCGGCAACATCTACACCTCGCCTCTGCCCAAATTCACGCAGTTCCGCTTCGGCACCGGCATCGGCGTGCGCTATTATTCAAGCTTCGGGCCGATCCGCATCGATGTCGGCACGCCGATCAACCCCCAGCGCGGGGATTCACGCGTCGCGGTCTATGTCTCGCTGGGGCAGGCCTTTTGACCGAAGAAACGGCACCCCCGGCTGCCGTCAAGGCGCGCCGCCGCTGGTGGCGCTGGCTGGTGGGCGGCCTGCTGGGCATCGTTGCCTTGCTGATGGTCGGGCTGGCGGTGCTCGATACCGCCATTGGCCATCGCTGGGTGGCGGACCGGATCGCGGCGCTGCGGCCCTCCAACGGGCTGCGCTACAGCGTCGGGCGGATCGAGGGATCGCTCTTCTCCAAGGCGCGGCTGATCGACGTCCGCATCTCCGATCCCAAGGGCCTGATCTTCTACGCGCCGCGCGCCGAACTGCGCTGGGTCCCCTTCGCCTGGCTCGACAACCGCCTGCATATTCGCAGTCTGGTCATCCCCCGCGCGACCCTGGCCAAGCTTCCCCAGACGATCCGCACCGGCAAGGCCGGGCCGTTGCTGCCCTCCTTCGATATCCGGATCGGCGAGTTGCGCGTCGACCGGCTGGCGGTCTCACCGAAGATCACCGGCGTGGCGCGGATTGGCCGGCTGGCCGGACGGGCGGAAATCCATGCCGGCCGTGCGCTGGTCGATCTGAACGCGATGGTCGAGGGCAGCGACACGCTGACACTGAAGCTCGATGCCGAGCCGGATCGCAACAAGTTCGACGCGGACATCCATGCGCGCGGCAGCGCGACCGGCGTGCTGGCGAAGCTCGCCGGTTTTGCCCGCCCGATCGCGATGGACGTATCGGGCGACGGCACCTGGACCGTGTGGAAGGGCATGGCGCGCGCCGATGTCGGCGATGTGCGGCTGATCGATCTCGCGCTGACCAATCGTTCGGGCACCTATGCGCTGACCGGCACCCTCAACCCGGCGCCGCTCTCCAAAGGGAAGCTGCAGCGGCTGACGACACCGCGCGTGATCGTCAACGGCGCGGCAACCCTTGCCGAGCGGCGGCTGGAGGGCAGTCTCAACCTCCGGTCGGCGGCCATGGCGGTCGACACGGTCGGCACGGTGGATCTGGGGCAGGGCGCGTACCGCAACCTGCGGATCCATGCCCGGCTGCTCCAGCCAAAGGCGCTGTTCCCCAATATGAGCGGCCGCGGGATCGAGCTGCGCGCAATCCTCGACGGCGTCTTTGCCACCGCGCATTTCGACTATCGCCTGACCGCGGACCGCTTCGCCTTCGACCAGACCGGGTTCGAGGTCGCGCGCGCCGGCGGCGCCGGCAATTTCTCGAAACAGCCGATCAAGGTGCCGATCCGTTTCACCGCCGCGCGGGTGACCGGTGTCGGCGACGTGGCCGGCGGCATCCTGCGCAATCTCAGCCTGGACGGCGTGCTGCGCGTCACCAGCAAGTTCGTCACCGGGGACGATCTCCGCGTGAAATCGGACAAGCTGACCGGGCGAATCAACCTGATCCTCGACCTGGCGACCGGCAAGTTCGAGGTCGGGATCAACGGCATGCTCGGGCGCTACCTGATCCCCGGTCTCGGCATCGTCGACGTCAAATCGACCCTGCGCGTGGTGCCCGGCCCCGGCGGCCACGGTACACGGGTGATCGGCACCGGCACGGCGCAGATGGTGCGGCTCGACAACGCTTTCTTCCGCTCGCTCACCGGCGGCCTGCCGAAGCTCGTCACCGGGCTGGAGCGCACGCCCGACGGCATTCTCCATCTCAACAATCTGGTGCTGACCTCGCCTTCGCTGCGGCTCGCCGGCAACGGCATCCGCCGTCGCGACGGCACCTTCCACTTCGAGGGGCGCGGGACTCAGGCGACCTATGGCCCGCTGACCCTGAAACTCGATGGCAAGATCGAACGGCCGACGCTCGACCTGGTGTTCGAGCGGCCCAACGATACCTTGGGCCTGGCCGGCGTCGTGGCGCATCTCGATCCGACCGCGCGCGGCTTTGCGTTCACCGCGCGGGGCGGATCGCGGCTCGGGCCGTTCGACGGCAAGGGCGAGATCCTGTTGCCGCCGGGTGGTGGTGGATCGATCCAGATCGACGAACTGAACGTCAGCGGCAGCAAGGCGACCGGAACCCTGGCGATCGTCGATGGCGGTTTCGACGGGCGACTGGCCATTGCGGGTGGTGGTCTGTCGGGCGAATTGCTGTTCCGTCCCGTCGGCAGCATCCAGCGCATCGAAGCGCATCTCGACATCGCCGCGGCCACGTTCGCCAACAACGTCACCTTGCGACGCGGTCGGATCGATGCGGTGATGCTGCTCGATCCGGCGGGGACGTCGATCGAAGCGACGGCGACCGGCGCCGGCCTCCGGCGCGGCACGCTGTCGCTCGGGCGGGTCGCGGCCAACATCTCCCTGCGCGGCGGGCGCGGCCAGATCCGCGCCTCGATCTCCGGCTCGCGTGGGCGCGCCTTCGATATCCAGACCGTGACCGAGGTGACGCCCGACAGTTTCACCCTGACGGCGCAGGGCACGCTCGATCGCCGGCCGATCAAGCTGGTGACGCCGGCGGTGTTCACGCGCGACGGCGATGGCTGGCGGCTCGCGCCCGCCAGATTGAGTTTTGCCGGCGGCGAGGCGGAAGTCGCGGGGCGGTTCACCGGCGCATCGAGTTCGGTCGACGCGACCCTGTCGCGCATGCCGCTGTCGATCCTCGACATCGGCTATCCGGGCCTCGGGCTGGGCGGCACTGCCTCGGGCAAGCTGTCCTTCACGCAAAGCCGCGGGGCGGCGCCGACCGGACGGGTCGACATGACGGTGCGCGGGTTGACCCGGTCGGGACTGATCCTCTCATCGCAGCCGGTCGATGTCGGCATTGCCGGCATCCTCCAGCCGGGCAAGGCAGCGGCGCGCGCCGTGGCGAAAAGCGGCGGCAAGATGGTCGGCCGCGCCCAGGCACAGCTCACCCTGTCGGGTTCGGGCGATCTGCCGACCCAGCTGGCCAACGCCGCGCTGTTCGCGCAGCTTCGCTATGACGGCCCAGCCGATACGCTGTGGCGGCTGACCGGCATCGAGCTGTTCGACCTGACCGGCCCGATCGCGATCGGGGCCGATCTTGGCGGCAAGGTCAATGATCCGCAGATCCGCGGCGTGGTCCAGGCGAAGAATGCGCGGATCGAAAGCGGCGTGACCGGCACCCTGCTCACCAATGTCGAGGCCACCGGGCGCTTCGGCGGGTCGCGCCTGGTGATCGACAGGTTCGCGGCGGACGCGGGCAAGGGCGGGCGCGTCACCGGCACCGGCAGCTTCGATCTTGCCGCCGCCAACGGCTTCGGCATCGACCTCGCGATTCGCGCGGAGAATGCGGTGATGATCAACCGCGACGATATCGGCGCGACCGTCACCGGGCCGCTGACGATCAAGTCGGACGGCCAGGGCGGGGTGATCGGCGGCGACCTGCTGCTCAACAAGAGCCGCTACCGGCTCGGCCAGGCGACCGCGGCGAGCGCGGTGCCGCAGCTCAACATCCGCGAGATCAACCTGCCCGGCGGCGGCGAGGAGGACGATGTTCCGCGCAAGCCGTGGCGGCTGGCAATCAAGGCGCACGCGCCCACCGAATTGACCGTCAGCGGTCTGGGACTCAGCAGCGAATGGTCGGCGGACCTCCAGATTGGCGGCGCGCCCGAAAACCCCGCCATCACCGGCGAGGCGGACCTGATCCGCGGCGATTACGAATTCGCCGGCCGGCAGTTCGAGCTGGTGCGCGGCCGTATCCGCTTCGCGGGCGAGGTGCCGGCCAACCCGTCGCTCGATATCGCGGCCAATGCGGATTCGACCGGGCTGAGCGCGACGATCCGGGTCACCGGCTTCGCGCAGAAGCCGGAGATCAGCTTCACCAGCACACCCGCGCTGCCGGAAGACGAACTGCTCTCGCGGTTGCTGTTCGGCACCTCGATCACCAATCTCTCGGCGCCCGAGGCGCTTCAGCTCGCGGCGGCGGTCGCGGCGCTGCGCGATGGCAGCGGCGGGCTCAACCCGATCAACGCGGTGCGCCGCGCGGCGGGCCTCGACCGGCTGCGCATCCTGCCCGCCGATCCGCAGACCGGCGCGGGCACCTCGGTCGCCGCAGGCAAATATATCACCCGCCGGCTTTTCGCCGAGATCATCACGGACGGCGCCGGCTATTCCGCGACCCAGGTCGAATTCCAGGTCACCCGCTGGCTGTCGATCCTGTCGAGCATCTCCACCCTCGGCCGCCAGAGCGCGAACCTCCGGGTGTCGAAGGATTATTGAGTTTTTTAGGTAAGCTGCGCGTCCCTCATCCGTCACGCCGGACTTGTCCGGGTCCATCGATCCGCAAACCCCACCGCTGCGGCGCTTGCGGAGCCATGGATGCCGGAACAGGTCCGGCATGATGATCTGGATTGGGAAGCGTGCGATTCAGCATGCATTCGTCGAAGCAAATCTACCGGCTCGACATGATGAACTGGTTGCCATCCGGATCGCGGAATCGCGCGAAGGTCCCCCAGGGCTGTTTCTCCGGCGGGCCATCGAATTCCACCCCGCGCTCGCTTAACTGGCGATAGCTGTAATCGACGTCGTCGCACGCGAAGGAGCCGTTGAAGAAGCTGCCGATCCGATCCTCATGCCCCTCGGGCGTGAACAGCACCACACTGGTCTCCGCGCCGGGAATGCCCAGGTCGATCCAGCGCTGAGTCTCGCCCATCGGCTGGTCGGTCACGACGCGGAACCCCATCTTCTTCGTCCAGAAATCGAGCGCGCGGTCCTGGTCCGTCGTCGGGATGCTCACGAACTTCACCATCTTGATCATCGCCATCTCCTTGCCCGCGAGCCTAGACAAGGGGCTTGCGGCCGGGGAGGGGTGCAGGCATTGCCATGGCAATGAATGCCATATCGCTCGACTCCTATGTGATCGACACGCTGATGGGCGACCTGGTCGGCCATGACCGCCGGCCATCGGCCTTTCTCGTCTATCTGCTGATCGAGGCGAGCGGCCCGGAGGCGCTGAGTTACGCCATCATCGCCGAGCGTACCGGCCTGTCGCGCCGGTCCTGCCAGGCAGCAGTCGCGCACCTCGAGCGTCGCCRCCTGATCGAGGTGGAAAGGCGCGCGGAAAATGAGGCGGCGAGCTACCGGCCGCTTCGCCCCTGGCGGCGTTAGAGCCGCGCGGCCACGGCCTCCGCCAGGCGACCGGGCAGCTCCGGCGCCATATGCGGATAAAGGTCGGGCTCGATCGCCTCCAGCTCCATCAGCGCCAGGCTGCCGTCCGCGAGCCGCAACAGGTCGACCCGGGCATAGAGCGGTGCGTCAGGCAGCGCCGCGATCACKGTTTCGGCCAGCGCCCGTTGCGACGCTTCGGGCTCGAACCGGCTGAATTGCCCCCCGAATTGCGGCTGGATGCGGAAATCGCCCGGTTTTGCCACCTTGCGCACGGCATGGCTGAACATGCCCCCGATGAACAGGAAGGACAGCTCGCCCTCACCGGAAACCGCCGACACGAATGGCTGCACGATCGCATCGTCGAGCGGCTCGACCGCGTCGCCCGGCCGGACGCGCACCGTGCGGTAGCTCCCGCCCGAAACCTGCGGCTTCACCACCAGCTCCCCGGCGCCGAACCGTTCGAACGCCGCCGCGACGCTCGCCGTGTCGGCGCGGCCGAACCAGCTCGGCACGATCGGCATGCCCGCCGCTTCGAGCTCGCGCAGATAGGTCTTGCGCGTGTTCCAGGCGAGCAGGGCAGGGGCGTTGAGCAACAACCGCTCCGCCGGCCAGGCGGCGAGGATCGCTTCCCAGCGCGCGACGTCGAGATGATAGCCCCAGGCGAACAGTGCCAGCGTGACATCGCCGTCCCCCGGTCCCTGGTCCCAGGGCCGGGTGGCAAGCGCCATGTCGCGCGCCGCAAAGGCCGCGCGATACTGGTCGAGGATCGCCACCGCCGCCACGCCATAGTCGCTGGCGGCGGCGGGCATCAGGACATCGATGGTCAGGGTCATCGGGTCAGGCGGGTTCGCCCACGATGCTCTTCACCTCCATGAAGTCGGTCAGGCCATATTTGCCGCCCTCCCGGCCATTGCCCGACTGCTTGTAGCCGCCGAACGGGCCGCTGCCCTCGGGCGACCAGGAGTTGATCGTCACGAGTCCGGCGCGCAGCCGCGGCGCGACCTTCGCCGCAGCGGCGGGGTCGCCCGAGATGGTGGCGGACAGGCCATAAGGCGTGTCGTTGGCAAGGCGGATCGCCTCGTCCTGAGTCTCATAGGAGGTGATCGTCGCGACCGGCCCGAACGTCTCCTCCTGCGCGATGCGCATGTCGGGCGTGACGCCGGTGAACAGGGTCGGCTTGATGAAATACCCCGCATTGCGCCCGTCGGGCCGCCCGGTGCCGCCGGTGACCAGCGTCGCGCCCTCGTCGATCGCTGACTGAATCAGGCCCTGGATCTTCTCATATTGCGCCTTGTTGACCACTGGGCCGATATGCGCGCCCATCACGGATGGATCGCCCACCTGAGTCGCCTCCATCATCGTCTTCACGATCTGCGTGGCATCATCGACCTGCGAGGCATGGACCAGAAGGCGGGTCGGTGCGATGCAGCTCTGGCCCGAATTGGCGAGCACGCCCGACACCGTCGGCGGCAGCACGCTGGCGAGATCGGCGCCCTCGAGTACCAGGTTCGGCGCCTTGCCGCCCAGTTCCTGATGCACGCGCTTCACGGTCGCGGCGGCGGCCTGCGCCACCGCGATGCCGGCGCGGGTCGATCCGGTGAAACTCACCATGTCGACGTCCTTGTGGCTCGACAGCGCCGCGCCCACACCCGGCCCGTCGCCATTGACCAGGTTGAACACGCCCGCCGGCACGCCGGCCTTTTCCAGTATCTCGGCGAGGATCATCGCGCAGGCGGGCGATTCCTCGCTCGGCTTCAGTACCATGGTGTCGCCGGCGGCGAGCGCCGGGGCGACCTTCGCGCAGATCTGGTTGAGCGGCCAGTTCCACGGCGTGATCATCGCGACGACGCCCAGCGGCTCATGCACCACCCGGGCGCGGCCCAGCCGCTCCTCGAACTGGAACGCGTTCAGCGCCTTCAGTGTGTTCATGAAATGACCAAGCCCGGTCGGTGCCTGCGCCGCGGTGGCGAAGCCGATCGGCGCACCCATTTCCTGGCTGATCGCGGCGGCGAGATCGGGGATGCGCGCCTTATATTCCTCGATGATCCGGCCGAGCAGCGCGGCGCGCTCCTCGACGCTGGTCTGCGACCAGCTCTCGAACGCGCGGCGGGCCGCGGCGACCGCCTTGTCGACATCGGCGCTGGTGCCGAGCGTGATCTCGGTGCAGGGCTGCTCGGTCGCCGGATCGATCACCTCATGGCGCGTGCCGCCCTCGCTCTCGACCCAGGCGCCGTCGATATACTGGTTGAGGTAGCTCTTCATCCTCGCCTCCGATTTTTGAATTCGCGGTACGGTGTTGCGGTCTAGATGGCTGGCAACGCGAAACGTTGCAACCTGAAACGCGATGATTATGTGCACCTCATCCCAGCAGGAGACCGACACATGGCGCGCGTTGCACGGATCGAGCGGACCGGTGGCCCGGAGGTGATTCAGTGGGTCGATATCGACCTGCCCGATCCCGGTCCCGGTGAGGTCCGCATGCGCAACACCGCAGTCGGGCTGAACTATATCGACACCTATTTCCGCAGCGGCCTCTACCCCGCCGAGCTGCCGACCGGCCTTGGCGGCGAAGCGGCAGGCGTGATCGAGGCGGTCGGCCCCGGCGTCGACGGAGTCGCGGTCGGCGACCGCGTCGGTACCTTCGGCCCGGCGCGCGGCGCCTATGCGACCGAGCGCAACCTGCCGGCGGACCAGGTGATGATTCTGCCCGACAGCGTCGACGATCGCACCGCCGCGGCGCTGCTGCTCAAGGGATGCACGGCGGAATTCCTCGTCGAGCGCTGCGCCAAGGTGCAGGCCGGCCAGACCGTGCTGGTCCATGCCGCGGCGGGCGGCGTCGGCCATCTGCTGGTCGGCTGGCTCAAGCATCTCGGGGCGACGGTGATCGGCACGGTCAGTACCGCGGAGAAGGCCGAGCAGGCGCGGGCGGCGGGCGCCGACCATGTCCTGCTGTACAAGCAGGTCGATGTGGCGAAGGAGGTCCGCGCGCTGACCGGTGGCAAGGGCGTCCCGGTGGTACTCGATGGCATCGGCAGGACGACCTGGCAGGTCTCGCTGGCGGCGGCGGCGAAGCGCGGCCTGATCGTCAGCTATGGCAATGCCGGGGGCGCCGTCACCGATGTGGCGCTCGGCGTGCTGGCAGCCAAGGGCTCGCTGTTCGTCACCCGTCCGACCCTGTTCGACTATTATCTCGACCATGCCGAGAAACAGGCCGGCACCGGCCGCCTGTTCGAGATGCTGGCGGCCGGCGCGATCGTGCCGGAGATCGGCCAGACCTTCGCACTGGAAGACGCCGCCGAGGCGCACCGCGCGCTGGAGGCGGGCGAGACGCGCGGGGCGACGGTGCTGATCCCTTAATTCCTCCCCGTGCCGGGGAGGATTGAACTATCCGGGATACGGTGCGCCCTTCAGCAAGCCGGCCAGATGCGCCGCATTCCCCGCCACCATCTTCGCGGTCTCCAGCACTTTGTCCGGCGTCTTCTCCAGATCCTTGAAGTCGACATCCCCCATCGCCTCGCCAACCCAGTAACAGGCCGCGACCGCGGGGATCGTCCACCCGACATCGTTCAGCGACTGGAAGATCTGCGAGGACGACATATGCGCCCCGTCCTCATTGCCCACGATCGCCGCGATCGCGACCTTCGAATAGCTCGGCATCCGCCCCTGGTCGTCGGTTTCGCTCAGGAAGGCATCCATCCGCTCCAGCACACGCTTGCCGACGCTGCCGACCTGACCCATCCAGATCGGCCCGCCGAAGATCAATATGTCATGCGCCAGTATCTTTTCGCGCAGCGCCGGCCATTCGTCGCCATCCCCTTCATCGGAGGTAACGCCCGGCTTGATGTCGAACGCGGCGACACGAACCGTCTCGGTCACCTCCACATCCACCTTGGCGAACGCGTCCTTCAGCACCGCGATCATCGCGTCAGTGGAGGATTCCTTCGAGGCGTCGGCCTTGAGCGTGCAGTTGAGGGCAATGGCTTTAAGCGTCATGGTCGGGTTCCTCGTGATGGTGCTCACCAGCAAACGAGGGGCGACCGAAACCTATCCATTTGACGAGGCGACGAAATGACCCTGGCGCTTCTCTTCCTCGCCGGCGCGCTGCTCTGCAACGCGATTCCCCATCTTGCGAACGGTTTGTCCGGCGACCCCTTCCCGACGCCGTTCGCCACGCCGCGCGGCATCGGCAATTCGCCGCCGCTGGTGAACATGCTGTGGGGCTCGGCCAATCTCTTCGCCGGCGTGGCGCTGATGATCCTCTGGCTGCCGGACGCCGGCCTGCTGCCTGGTCTGGTCGCCGCAGCGGCCGGCTGGCTCGCAATCGGCGCCTATCTTGCCTGGCATTTCGGCAAGGTCCGGGGGTAGAGCGCTCGTCGCGAAGCGATCACCCCAGCGTCCGCGCTGCCAGCCCCGCGCAGTCCGCGTCCGTCGCGCGCGGCCCCTGAGTTCCGGCGATCGACCGGCCGATCGCCTTGAAGATATTGCCGACCGACTTGGTACCCGGCGCGAGCCCGACGTCGGGCGCCTTGATCGACCCGCCGATGGTCAGCGATCCGGGCAGGCGCAGCACGCTTTTCTCCTTGGGCGCGCCGGTCACGCGGATCGCCATCTGCTCGGACGGGAAGCTGATCGTGCCGGCGCCGTTCGCCTGGCTGCGAGTCGTGTCGATCAGGAACGGATCGGTCGTCCCGACCCCGCGCCGCACCGAGAGCCGGACGATCGCGCAGCGCAGGGTCGACCGCGCGTCCTTGTCGGTGAACAGCCCGCGGCCAAGATCCAGGCCGAGGAAAGAGGCGATCTTCGCCGGCAGCACGCCGTCCCGCGCGACCAGCCCGATCGTGCCGTCCGAGGCGCCGACCACTTCGCGGATCGTGCTGCCGGTGCCGGTCAGCTTCACCCGCCCATCGACGCGCCCGTCGACCTCGCCATTGCCGCCCGCGAGTGTGGCGATGCTGCTGCCGCGCATCGTCAGGTCGATCTGCACCAGCGGTTCCTTGCGCCCGCCGCGCTGATCGACTCGCATCGATCCGGTGATGGCGCCCCGAGTCAGGTCGAGCGCGAACGGGGCAATGGTCATCAGCTGATGGTCGATCGTGATGGTGCCGCGTATCGCCCGCAGCGACGAGGGCTTGGCGCTGACCAGCTGCCGGGCGGTGAAGGCGATGGTGCCGTCGGTACGGGTGATCTTGCGGATGTTGATCCGCGTGTCGGGCACCAGCCGCAKGCCGATCGCCTGGCGCTTCGCCGCTGCCTCGGCGGCGCCCGCGTGTGACGCGAAATCGTCGAAGTCGAGCCGGTTGGAGAAGACCGCGCCGTCGAGCTTGGTCCGCCCGTCGACCTTGCGCACGGTGACGTGACCCGCAATGTCCGACTGGCCGATCAGTCCGCTCAGCCCGGTGACCTTCCACATGGCGCCGTCGCGCCGGGCATGGGCCTTGAGCCGGACCGGGCGGGTGCCGAACAGGCCGGCCTCGACGATCGAGTCGACGAATTTCAGATCGTCGGCGCGGGCGGTGACATCCATGCTCAGCGCCCCCGGATCGAGCGGCGCATCCATCGCCCCGATGATCGTCATGTCGAGCGCGGCACCGCGGATCGTCGCCCGGAACGGCCAGGGCTTGCCTTCGGCGCCCTCGACCGCGGGGCCGCGCGCCGCGATCGTCACCGGCTCGCCGCGCACCACGCCGGTGCCGTCCAGGGTCACGCCGCGCTGCGGATCGGCGGCGATCGCCGCGGTGAAGGTGCGTTGCTGAAAGGCATCGCGATAGGTGATGCTGCTGTTCGCGATCCGCAGGCTGGTCGGGGATATCGCATCCCCGCCGCCGCCATCCTGCGCGGGGTCGTCGGGCTTGCTCCAGCTCTTGCGGCGCTGCGCGTCGCGAACGAGCACGAGATGCGCGCCGTTGACGTCGATCGTGCCCGGGCGGAACTGGCCGATCAGCAGCGGCAATACCGGGAAGCGCAGCGTCGCGCTGTCGACCTTGATCAGGTCGCCCGTCCCGGCCCAGCTCGCCTGCGGGATGCGCAACCCCCGGATCGCGACGGTCGGCGAGAGCGAGAAACCGTCGAGCCGCTCGACCGAGGCGATCGTCACCTTCCGCCCGAAACTGTCGCTCAGCCGCGACTCGATGGTCGATTTGAACATTCCCCATGGCATCATCGCGAGCACGACCAGCGCCACGACGAGCAGCGCAATCACGCCCCCGGCGGCGAGATGGAGTCGCCGGTCGGCGAGGACAGTGCGGATGGTCATCGCGGGAAGGACGAACCGACCGGCGGATCGTTCCGTTTGCCGGACGCCCGGTTCCCCGGGACGGGCGGTGGCCCGCTCATGCGGCAGGGGGTGGCCCATCGTCTTGCGGGCCGCCGGCCGGCCATGGATCATTGGCCGGTCCAGGCCTTCGCCGCCGCCCCGCGCCGAACCGGATCGGCACCGGCCGCAGCAGCACGCGACCGGCCGTGGATTGCGTCGGCCACCGCGTCGGCAGCGCTTCGCTTTCGACCAGCGCCATCAGGTCCCGTTCGGTCGGCGCGGCGGCCCAGGACAGCGTTATCCCGTCCAGGCCGTCCAGAAGCAGCGCGCTCGCCGGTGAGATGCACCAGATTGGCCCGCGCCAGCCGGTCCGCTCGATGATCTGGCGCACGGCCAGGGCCCCGCCGCAGGAATGGACCAGGATTCCGCCGACACCGGTCGGGACGGGCGTGTCGCCGAGTTCGGCGGGATCCACCGGCTCCATGTCGTACACCGGTACATGGTCGACCCGGAAACCCTTGCCGGACAGGCGTTGGCTGAACCCCGGTGACGTCCGGCGCGCGCAGAATTCGGTCAGCCGTCCGCCGGGCGGCAGGACATGCGCGAGCAGCCCGGCCAATATCCCCGCATCGTCGCCGGTCGAGGTGATGTTCGCATAGCCGGCCGCACGGGCGGCGCGGGCGACTCCTTCCGACGCAGCGAAGACGGCGACGGTGTCGTTCACCGCTGGCCGGCGGTGGTGGCGGACGGCATGCGCGCTGGTGAACATGATCGCGTCGGGCCGGCCTGTCCCCGGCTCGTGCTCGATCGCCCGGGTGCGGAGCACCGGCACGACGATCGACCCATAGCCCATCGCTCTCAGGCGCCGGGCGGTCGCGAGATTGTCGGGCGCTGCCCGCGTCACCCACAGAGTCATGGGGTAAGCTCGGCGTCGCGCGGCGCGACCTTCATGATGCGCAGGGTGCGTGTCCGGCCCTGGCGATCGGGCCAGACGATGCGATCGCCTTCGCGCAGGCCGATCAATCCCGCCGCGACGGGTGTCAGGATGGAGATGCGGCCGCGCTCGACATCCGCTTCATTGGGATAGACCAGGCGGACGGTGCGGCGCACATCGCTGCTCTCGTCGAGATAGTCCAGCTCGGCGTTCATCGTCACGGTCCCGGGCGGCAGCTCCCGTGCCGGGTAGAGAATGGCCCGCTCGAGTTCGGCCAGCAGAAGCGAGGAGGCGAGGGGGTTGAGATGCCGACGCTCGAGCGCCAGCATTTCCAGACGGCGGCATTCCGCGTCGATTAGGCACGGCACAGGCGCCGCGCAGGCAGATATGGCAGGTTGGGGAATCACGATTGTCCATCCGCTGAAGGGCCGCCGTTCGGCAGCGCTGAAATTTCTATGGCGAGATGACACCCGGGCACCGGCGGCGAAGCCGAGCGAAACCCGGGCTAGCCGCGTGCGGCGAGTTGCCCCGAATGGTCGCGAAAGCGGTCGTGATGCGCAGCGATCTGCATGGCGGCAGGATGGGCCGGGAGGCCGGGCAAGTCAAACATTGCCGCCCGATAGAAAAAGGGCGCCCGGATCGCTCCGGACGCCCTCCCTCTCGAAACGAATTCGATCAGTAGGAATAATACATGTCGTACTCGACCGGGCTCGGGGTCATTTCCCAGCGCGCCACGTCTTCCATCTTCAGCTCGATGTATGATTCGATCTGGTCGGGGGTGAACACGCCGCCCTTGAGCAGATAGTCGTTGTCGGCCGCCAGATTCTCCAGCGCCTCGCGCAGCGACGCGCAGACGGTCGGCACCTGGGCGAGCTCTGCCGGCGGCAGGTCGTACAGGTTCTTGTCCATCGCCTCGCCCGGGTGGATGCGGTTCTGGATGCCGTCGAGGCCGGCCATCAGCAGCGCCGCGTAGCAGAGATACGGATTGGCCATCGCGTCGGGGAAGCGCACTTCGACGCGCTTCGCCTTGGCGCCCGTGCCGTACGGGATGCGGCACGATGCCGAGCGGTTGCGTGCCGAATAAGCGAGCAGCACCGGCGCTTCATAGCCCGGGACCAGACGCTTGTAGCTGTTGGTCGACGGGTTGGTGAAGGCGTTCAGCGACTTGGCATGCTTGATGATGCCGCCGATGAAATACAGGCAGGTGTCGCTCAGGCCCGCATAGCCATTGCCCGCGAACAGCGGCTTGCCGCCTTCCCAGATGGAAAGGTGGGTGTGCATGCCCGAGCCGTTATCTTCCTTGATCGGCTTCGGCATGAAGGTGACGGTCTTGCCATAGGCCTGCGCGACCTGGTGGCAGACATATTTGTAGATCTGCATGCGGTCGGCGGTCAGCGTCAGCGTGCCGAAGGTCAGGCCGAGCTCATGCTGGGCCGCGGCAACCTCATGGTGATGCTTGTCGCAGGGCAGGCCCATTTCGAGCATGGTCGAGACCATCTCGCCGCGGATGTCGACGGCGCTGTCGACCGGGCCGACGGGGAAATAACCGCCCTTGGCGCGCGGACGATGGCCGAGGTTGCCGCCCTCATAGTCGCGGCCGGTGTTGGTCGGCAGCTCGATATCGTCGATCTTGTAATAGCTCGTCGCGTAGCTCGTCTCGAACTGCACATTGTCGAACATGAAGAACTCGGCTTCCGGGCCGATATAGATGGTGTCGCCGATGCCGGTGGTCTTGAGATACGCTTCCGAGCGCTTCGCGGTCGAGCGCGGGTCGCGGGCATAGAGCTCGCCGGTCGAAGGCTCGACGATGTCGCACACCAGGATCAGCATCGGCGTCGCCGAGAAGGGATCGGTCCACACCGCGTCCAGATCCGGCTTCAGGATCATGTCGGACTCGTTGATCACCTTCCAGCCCGCGATCGACGATCCGTCGAACATGAAGCCGTCGGTAAGCTCGTCTTCGCCGACGACGGACGACACCATCGTCAGATGCTGCCACTTGCCCTTGGGATCAGTGAATCGCAGATCGACCCACTCGATCTCCTGTTCCTTGATCATCTTCAGGACGTCGTTCGCCGAATTCGCCATATGCCCCTAGCCTTTCTGGAAATGTCGTTTGCCCGATAGAATCGGGAATCATGATGTTGCCCCGGAGGGCCCTGCTGTCACAAAATGCTGCGTTGCGTCAAATAGCGTCTTCGTTGCGCTCCCCCGTACGAATGCGGAGCGCGGTTTCGACCGGAATGACGAAGATCTTGCCGTCGCCGATGCGGCCGGTTTGCGCGGCGGCGGCGATCGCCTCCACCACGCGGTCGGCCAGCGCGTCCTCGACCACGACCTCGAGCTTCACCTTGGGCAGGAAATCGACGACATACTCCGCGCCACGATACAGTTCGGTATGCCCCTTCTGGCGCCCGAAGCCCTTGGCCTCGGTGACGGTGATGCCGGATACGCCGACTTCGTGCAGCGCCTCCTTCACTTCGTCCAGCTTGAACGGCTTGATGATAGCCTCGATCTTCTTCACGTCGGTACGCCCCCGGGGTAAGTGGTTGGCCAGTCCGAGCCGCCAAAAACTGAGCGGGCGTCCATGCCTGTCGGCAACCCTTACAACAAGCGTGCCAGCCGCGCGAGCGCGGAACGCCGCGACGCGACGCGCGATTCGCGCGCCAACCTATGCCTAACGCCCGTGCAGGCGGGCAGGGGCTGCCCTATTTTGCGGCAGTCGGGCCTTGTCGATCAGCGTTCGTACATCTGATCGACCCGTTACAGATCATGCAGCGCGCGGAACGCCCTGTAGAGGTTGCGCGGATCATACTGACCCTTGAACACCGCGGGCGGCTTGCGATCCAGGCTGAGCAACTCATAGACGGCGGTCATTGCCGCGCGGACGGAATATTCCACGGTGAACACCACATCCTCCGGCTGCTCGCAAAACTGGCCGGTTACCGCGAAATTGGCGAAGCCCGCGGGGTGCACGGCAGGCCGGTCGCCCCTGGCGCGGGCCAGGAACTGGCTGGTGATGAACGGCATCATGCACGGCAGGCAGATCGCCCCGGCGAGGATCTCGTCCGTCCGGTCCGACGCGCCGAGATGCCCAAGCAGCTCGGTCATCAATTCGCGCCCGGTGCAGGCCGCCATCGGCTTCTTCACGAAATCGCCCGGCTGGTCCACGGACAGCGCATAGCCCCAGAACACCTGCACATCCTCGGGCTGGCCGATGAAATGCGGCTGGTGCGGCAGGACGATCGACATCAGCCAGCTCGAATCGGTGAAGGTGATCAGCCCGCCCTCGCCCGGGACGTTGCCGGTGAAGTCGCGCACCAGCGTGAACAGCGCCGGGTTCTTCATGGTCGCGGTGAACGATACCCATTTCGACTGGTCGACATGGTCGGCGAAAGCCGCTGGATTGCCCAGCGCCGGCCGGCCGGCCGCGATCGTCTCCCACAGGGCCCAGGCACCGCCGGTGCGCTTGTCATTGAGCAGCGGCGGGCTGTCCATCGTGCCGATCGACGCGCCCTCGGTCATCGATCCCAGCGTGGCTATGACGAGATCACCTGGCGCCACCGCGATCCGGCCGGGCCCGGTGCGGCGCTGGCATTCGATCGCCTCGACCAATGTCGCACCGTCCCTTTCGGCGAAGGCGATGTCAGTGACGGTCGTGCCCGTCTCGAATCGCACACCACGCTCGTCGAGCCATTTGCGGAGCGGCAGTACGAGCGAATCATATTGATTGTAATAGGTGCGCATGATCCCGCGCAGCTCGTTGAAACCGTCGACCATGTGCGTGAAGCGCACGAAATAGCGCTTGAGCTCGATCGCGCTGTGCCAGGGCTGAAAGGCGAAGGTCGTGCACCACATGAACCAGAAATTGGTACGGAAGAATGCCGCGTCGAAATGCTCGTCGATCCGGCTGGTGCCGAGCATTGCTTCGGGCTCAATCATTAGTTTCTCGATCGTCAGGATATGACGCTCGGACAGGCCGAATTCCGGTGCGTCGATACGCTGTCCGGCGCGCACCAGGCGCGATTTGGATCCGGTCTTGATGATCTCGTTCCAGGCGAATATCTCCTGGGTAACGGTCTGCTTGCCGTCTAGCGTCGGCACTGATGAGAAAAGGTCGTAGGTGCACAGATATTTGCTTTCGAGCATCCGCCCGCCGCGCACCATATAGCCGTTCTCCGGATCGCCCGAACCATCGAGGCTGCCACCGATCCGCTCCAGCTCCTCATAGACCGTGATGTTGTGGCCCGGCACGTCGCCGTCCCGGATCAGGATCGCCGCCGCCGCCAGCGAGGCGATGCCGCCGCCCACGAGATGGGCTTTGATATGGGAGCGATCAGGCTTCGACATGGGACCATCCTTGTACCGTTGCGCCCGGGATAGCGGCGCCGGGCGGGGCCTAGCACCGTGGTATCGGGCGGTAACTTGGGAAAGACCCGTAGCCGGGGAGATGGGTGACGGTCTCGGCGTTCGGGGCTCGGTCACCACCCGCTAAGTGGCATGCCCGGTAACCCGACCGCGGCGGCTGGCGCGGCGCCCGGTCCTCGCCTAGGAGCAGGCGCCGGGGGGAATGATGGCCACAACCGACAATCGGCTGCCGCTGATCGCGTTCATCGTCTTTATCGACATGGCGGGTATCGGGCTGATCATCCCGATCCTGCCTTCCCTGGTCGAAAGCCTCGGCCATGCCGATGTCGCGCATGCGGCGCTGATCGGCGGCGAGCTGCTGTTCGCCTATGCTGCGATGCAGTTCCTGTTCGCGCCGGTGATCGGCGGGCTCAGCGACCGGTTCGGGCGGCGGCCGGTGCTGCTCGGCACCCTGGTCGCGCTCGGCATGGACTATGCGATGATGGCCTGGGCGCCGACGCTCGCCTGGCTGTTCGCCGGGCGGCTGATCTCGGGCGTGATGGGCGCGACCTGGGCGGCGGCGAACAGCTGCATCGCCGACATCTATCCGCCGGAACAGCGTGGCCGCCTGTTCGGCCTGCTCGGCGGGGCAGGGGCCTCGGGCTTCGTGCTTGGCCCGGCGATCGGCGGGTTGCTTGGCACCATCGGCCTGCGCCTGCCGTTCGTCGCGGCAAGCGTACTGGCGCTGACCGGCGCGGTGATCGGTTACTTCATCTTCACCGAGACATTGCCGCCCGACCGGCGGCGCCCTTTCACTCTGGCCCGCGCCAATCCGTTCGGCACGCTGATGCGCATGGCGCGCTATCCCTTCGTGCTGGGCATCCTCGCGACGATCTTCCTGATGCAGCTCGCCGCACAATCGCAGCTCTCGACCTGGGGCTATTTCCTGATCGCGCGGCTGAACTGGTCGCCGCTCGATATCGGCCTGTCGATCGCGACCTTCGGCATCACCATCGCGATCGCGCAGGGGCTCGTCACCGGCCACGCCATCGCGCGCTTCGGCGAGCGGCGCAGCGCCCTTTTCAGCCTCGCTTTCGGTCTGCCCAGCTATCTCCTGCTCGCCGTCGCCGGCTCGGGCTGGATGATCTATCTCGCGATTGTCATCGGTGCCCTGACCGGCATCGCCTTCCCCGCGATGCAAGGCATGATGAGCAGCCGGATCGAGGAGGATGCGCAGGGCGAGCTGCAGGGCGCGGTCGCCAGCACGGTCGGCCTGACCACGATCATCGGACCGCTGGTGATGACCTCGGTGTTCGGCCATTTCGCCGATGCGAAGGGCGTCTATTTCCCCGGCGCGCCGTTCGTGCTGGCGAGCGGACTTCTCGTCGCGGCATGGCTATTGCTGGCCTGGACGATCCGGCGGCATTTCGCGGCAAAACCGACTGCGTAGCGGGCGGCAACGTGCCCGCATTGGTGTTGGTCAGGGAAGCGAAGTCGCTCGACTGGGCAGCAGTTCCACGATCATGGCGTTTTGATCCACATATGCATCGATGGCCGAGATATTCTTGGTCAAAGCTGCTTCTGATATCCCAATTTCACGCATGAGAATAAGGTTTGCTGTTGTAGGTCTAAGGTCTCTCAGGCTTTCAGTAGTATATTGTCGTAAAGATATTGTACTATTTTCGCTCTCAATTTTCTCGAGGGTGTGGTATATTTCTTCTATATCGGGTTCTGTGCCGGTTAATCGCGAGCTCAGGATTTTCGACAGGCCTTCTGCTTTTATTTTCGAAATTTGCATTTTCGCATCGTTCTCTGCCATCGACAGCAAGAGTCTCTCACGGGCCGCTACGAAAAGTTCGTTCCGTATCTGCCGCCGTGCTGACAAGGCTATTGCCGTTCCGGCGATCGACAACACGACAGACACAATATTGCCGGCGTCCTTGATGTTATCAAGGTGCGACATGACGTAATTGAGCATGGCGTATCTCCCCGCATTCTTTTTATACGATTTTCGCCAGTAAATCAGCCGATGCCGCCATAATGGTGAAGTCAGATGGCGCCCGATTTCGATGACACTGTGAGTAAAAGGGGTCAGAGTGATTTTATGCCTCTCTGCTCTGCGACCGCCGACGGCATGACAAAATTCGCCGGCGCCGCCTGCCAATTTGTCGCGCGGTTCCTTTGTGAATCGCCAATTTCGGCGCGACAATTGCGCTGACTTTTGTCACACGCGCGCATTGAATTCTGGCACCCGAAAGCTTGATTCAACCATCCCCCGCACCCCGCTAAACCGGCGTCATGTCCCGAGGTCGCCCCAGCCCCTATCGTCCCGATTTCGCCGAGCAGGCGCGGAAACTCTGCCGCAACGGCGCAACCGACCGCGAGATCGCCGATATCCTCGGCGTCTGCGTGCGCACCTTCTATCGCTGGCGTGCCGAGCATGACGACTTCGCCGAGGCGCTCCGGACCGGCAAGGAACTGGCCGACGACCGCGTCGAGCGCGCCCTGTACGAGCGTGCCTGCGGTTATGATTATGACGATAAGAAAATCTTCCACCCGAGTGGCTCGAAGGAGCCGGTGATCGTGCCGATCCGCGTCCATGTTCCGGCGGATGTCGGTGCCGCCCGGCAATGGCTCGCCAGCCGCAGACCGAAACGATGGGGCGCAGTCAAGGAAGCGCCGGAGGACTTCAACCTGGTCGAAGCGCTGGAGAAGGCCCAGGTCCGCCTGGAAAAACACCGGCGCGAAAAGGCGGAGGAGGAGGCGATCCGTTTCGAAACCCGAGTCGCCGAGGAACTCGCCCGGCGCGGGCTTCAGGCGTAAGGTGGCTGGTGCAGGCCCTTGGGGCTGGTCGTGAAGATCTCGCAGCCATCCTCGGTGATGCCGATCGAATGCTCGAACTGCGCCGAGAGCGAGCGGTCGCGCGTCACCGCGGTCCAGCCGTCGTCGAGCAGCTTCACGTCCGGACGGCCGATATTGATCATGGGTTCGATCGTGAAGATCATGCCCGGCTTCAGCTCGGGCCCGGTGCCGGGGCGGCCGACATGCACCACTTCGGGAGCGTCGTGGAACAGCTGGCCGAGGCCATGCCCGCAGAAATCCCGCACCACGCCGTAGCGATGCTTCTCGGCATGGACCTGGATCGCATTCGCGACGTCGCCAAGATGATTGCCGGGCCTGGCCTGCTCGATGCCGAGCATCAGGCATTCATAGGTCACGTCGACCAGCCGCTTCGCCTTGATCGGCACGTCGCCGATCAGATACATCCGGCTCGAATCGCCGTGCCACCCGTCAAGGATCGGCGTCACGTCGACATTGACGATGTCGCCCGCCTTCAGCGTCTTCTCGCTCGGGATGCCGTGGCACACGACATGGTTGATCGAGATGCAGCTGGAATGGGTATAGCCGCGATAGCCGAGCGTGGCGGGCACGCCGCCGCGATCGGCGATGAACTGGCGGATCATGTCGTCGATATCCGCGGTGGCGACGCCGGGCACCATGTGCGGCACGACCATGTCGAGCGTCTCGGCGGCGAGGCGGCCGGCCCGGTGCATGCCATCGAACGCCTCGCGTCCATGGAGCTTGATCGCGCCGGTGCGGCCGGCGGGCGCATCCGGGGTAACGGTTACATATTCGGTCATTCCGGAGATATAGCGTGCAACGGCGCACTTTGCGAGGGCGGGGTTACCAGTCTATGCGCACGTTATGAGCGAGAGGATCTGGACAGCAGCATTGGTGGTGATCGGTGACGAGATCCTCTCGGGCCGCACCCAGGACAAGAATGTCGCGCAGGTCGCGGCCTGGCTCAACGTGCAGGGCATTCGCCTCGCCGAGGTCCGCGTGGTGCCGGACGTGACGGCGGCGATCGTCGAGGCGGTCAACGTCCTGCGCGCCCGCAACGACTATCTCTTCACCACTGGCGGCATCGGCCCGACTCATGACGACATCACCGTCGATGCCATCGCCGAGGCGCTGGGCGTGCCCGTCACCTTCCACCCCAAGGCAGTGGCCGTGCTCGAACGGTACTATGAAACGCGCGGCGGCCTCACCGAGGCCCGCAAGCGCATGGCCCGCGTGCCCGAAGGCGCGGACCTGATCGAGAACCGCATGTCCGGCGCGCCGGGCATCCGCATCGGCACCATCTTCGTGATGGCGGGCGTGCCGCACATCACCGCGGGCATGCTCGATGCCCTGACCGGCACCCTGGAGGGCGGGCTGCCGGTGATCTCCCGCACGATCGGCTGCTGGGTCGCCGAGAGCGAAGTCGCGGTCCTGCTCGGCGAGGTCGAACGCGCTTATGCCGGCGTCGCGATCGGCAGCTATCCCTTTTTCCGCGAGGGGCGCACCGGCGCCAATTTCGTGGTCCGCTCGACCGACCAGGCGGTGGTCGATGCCTGCGTGGCGGATCTCACCGCCCGGCTCGAGGCCGAGGGCAGGGTGGTGGTGCCGGACGGGATTTAGTTCAACGCCGCAACCTGCTCATTCGACCAGCTGGATTTTAGGCTGATCTAACCAGCTGATCGAAGTAAATGTGTTGCACCAGAACCCTTCGAACAGTTCCGAGATCCTGGATCCGGCAATACGGGCGTCGGTCGCAAGGATGAGCGTGAAGAAACTGTCCCAGTGGACCGCGATCAGCAACGAGCGATCCTCTGCAAACACGCGACGTGGAAAGGCGATAGGAAAACTCTTGAAACCATTCGCGGGGTCGAAATGGGTTGTCAGGTCGATGCGGTGCTCTTCCTCACCGAATTCGTCTCCGACGATTGCCGTTTCGAGCCCGCATCGGTGAAGAAGTTCAAGGATCGGCTGCTCCATCAGTGGCTGGAAAGAGCCCTCGGTTGGCAGAAATATATGGCGCCGCGCGCAATGATCGACCAGCCGTGCGGCAGCTGACGGGTTACTGTGTGAGGCCCGCAAGCCGCCGATATTGGTTCTGAGCGCCCGGTTTAGATCGCGATGATCGTCGAAACCGACATCGTCGGATATCGTCCTCCACCGAATAGGATCACCGAAACGCCGCGCCGCGTCTTCCACGGCATTTTGCCCGACCTCCGTTCCGATTGACTGCTCGTCGCGTTTCTGGTCGGCCCATTCCAACAAGCCCATGTCGTCGGGGCGCTCATTTGCCGATAGTGATAAGGTGCCATAGTCGCAAATGGCAGGATCGAGACCTTCGATAGCAAAGAAGGGATGCAGTGCGACAAAAGCCTGACTGAATATGCCCTTGTACCATGGCAAAATCGCCACATCGTCGTGTGGAAGGAACATCTGCAGGTCGGGCTGGCTCACCTTGTCCTTTTAGCCTGTTACAGGCGTCTCGCCAGCCATCGCGCAAATCTCACGACAATTTTGCGCACATGACATAATCTGACGGTAGAACATTGCACGGCCAACCCGGGAGGCCTTGATGATCGACGTAATCCCCCTGCTGATCGCTGCCCTGTTCGGCGTCGCCGCACCCCAGCAGCAACCCAGCTTCAGCTGCGCCAAGGCCACGCACCCGCTCGAAAAGACGATCTGCGCCGATGAGCAGCTCGCCCTGCTCGATAGCCTGGTCGCCGAGGCATATCGCGACAAGCTCGCCATCGTGTTCGACAAGGTCGCGTTCCGCACCCAGCAGCGCAACTGGCAGCAGATCCTGCGGACCCGCTGCGTGAAGACCTGCCGCGCCGCCGATGTGGAGCGCGATTATACGCAGCAACGCGCCTTCCTCGAAGGCTTCAGGGAGGAGGACTGGTCCGCCAGCTACAAGACGGCCGATGTCGCCTATCTCCACATCGCGCACGAAGGGCCGATGCAGTTCAGCTTCACGATCAAGCGCGACCTGGAAGGCGACAAGGCCGAATCGCTCTGCGCGCTGGCGGGCGCGGAACAGATCGCGACCTTCTCCGACAAGGCGCCGCTGGTCCAGGCGCGCTGGGTCGGCGGCGGCGCCTGCACCGTCGATTTCGGGTTCGATCGCGACAAGACCGGTCATGTCACGCGTATCGCCGTGACGAGTTCGGCCGGGTGCAAACGCTATTGCTCCAACAAACATTATTCGATCGACGACAGCTACACGCCCGACAATATCTGGGCGGCCGGCAATCAATAGGTAATACCCTCCTGACATAAGCATTTCGCCGGGCTAAACGTCTGGAAGCAGAGGGGAAGCCTGATGAAGCGTCGTCCGTTCGGAGCCATGTTGGCGATCGCGGCCCTGGTGTCCGGCTGCGGCGGTGGCGGCGGCGGTTCGCTAGCGAATGGCGGCGGCGGTGGAGGAGGCGGCACGACGCCAACGCCGACGCCCAGCTCGACACCGACCCCAACCGCGGCCGGATGCTCGCTCCGCGAGCGCCAGGACTGGGCGGGCGCGCAGCTGCGCGAATGGTATCTTTTCCCGGAAACGCTGCCCGCGAGCCTCGATCCGGCACCCTACACCACGGTCGAGGCCTATATCGACGCGCTGACCGCCACCGCGCGCAGCCAGCGGCGCGATCGCTTCTTCACCTATCTCACCTCGATCGCGGAGGAGAACGCCTATTATAATTCGGGCGCGAGCGCCGGCTTCGGTTTCCGCCTCGGCGCCGATACCGCGGCCCGCCGCATCTTCGCGATCGAATCCTTCGAAGGCGCCCCCGCGCTCGCCGCCGGCATCGACCGCGGCACCGAGATCCTCGCGATCGGGACGACATCGGCCAATCTCCGCACGGTCAACGCGATCATCGCGGCGGAGGGCACTGCCGGCGTGACCGCTGCGCTGGGGCCCGACACCGTCGGCACGACCAGGCTCCTGCGCATCAACAATGCGAGTGGCACGCGCGACGTGACCGTCGCCAAGGCCGATTTCGAGCTGACGCCGGTCTCATCGCGCTACGGCGCGAAGGTGATCAATGATGGCGGGCGCAAGGTCGGCTATGTCAATTTGCGCACTTTCATCAACACCGCGGACCCGGCGCTGCGCGCCGCCTTTGCCGATTTCCGTGCCCAGGGCATCACGGAGATCATCGTCGATCTGCGCTACAATGGCGGCGGGCTGGTCTCGATCGCCGAGCTGATGGGCGATCTCCTCGGCGGCAACCGCTCGACCGCGGACGTGTTCGACTATGTCACCTTGCGTCCCGAGAAATCGTCGGAGAACTCGACCCGCACTTTCTCGCCCCAGCCGCAATCGGCCTCGCCGACCCGGCTCGCCTTTATCGGCACCGGCGGCACCGCTTCGGCCAGCGAGCTCGTGATCAACGCCTTTACGCCCTATCTTCACAACCGCTCGGCGCTGATCGGCACCAATACCTATGGCAAGCCGGTCGGGCAGATCGCGCTCGACCGCGCCGCCTGTGACGATCGGCTGCGCGTGATCGCCTTCGCGACTCAGAACGCCGCGCGTCAGGGCGCCTATTTCGACGGCCTCGCCCCCTTCATGGAGGCGAGCTGCCGCGCGGACGACGATATCACGCACCAGCTCGGCGACCCGCTCGAATCGTCCACGCGCTCGGCGCTGGACTTCCTCGCCGGGCGGTCCTGCTCGGCGATCGCGTCTGGCTCCACCAGCGCGGCGAGCGACCAGCGCGCCCAGGCGGCGCGGGACACGCTCGCGGCTCCCCGCGAGCTGTTGACACCCGATCGACCGAGCACACCGCAGCGCGAGGTCCCCGGCCTGTTCTGAGTTTCGGAGGTCGCGCGCGCCGGCGCGTCGATTAAAGGGCTGATTAAAAGAGTGTCATCTCGCCGTCCGGTCGTTGCGGCGTGGCCGCGCGCCGTCTAGGCGTGCCGCCAATGCGTTCGGCGCCCGACCACGAATTGCCGGACCGGCGTCGCGCTTCGACCCGCAGCCGCGCGACCTCCTTCCTGCTCGCGCTCGCGCTTGAGATCCTGGTCGTGATCGGCCTGCTCACGCTCTCGCCGCACCTGCCGCCGCCGATTCCGAAGGAAAAGGAAAAGACCTTCAGCCTGGCGCCGGACGCGAATCAGGAGGCGAAGAAGAATCCGAGCCCGCGCGCCGTCTCGCGCAAGAAACAGGCGGCCGGCGGTGCGTCGCCCGCCCCCCCATCACCGACGCCGCCAGCCGCGCCCGAGCCGACTCCCGTCAATCCCTGGCTGAACGAAGGCGACCTGTTCCATGCCGCCGACATCTCCAAGATTCCCACCACCCGCGGCAACGACGCGCCGGGCGCGGGCGACACGGGTGCCGGCAAGGACAGCGGCTCGGCCTATGGTCCGGGTGAGGGGCCGGGCGGGGAGCGTCTCTATGACGTCGAATGGTATCGCGAGCCCACCCATGCCGAGCTCTCCACCTATGTCCCCGAGGGCGCGGCCACGCGCGGCAGCTGGGCGGAGATCGCCTGCAAAACGATCGCCGCCTATCATGTCGACAATTGCCGCTCGCTCGGCGAATATCCGGTCGGATCGGGCCTGGCTCGTGCAATGCGCCTTGCCTCGTGGCAGTTCCTCGTCCGCCCGCCGCGCCTTGGCGGCAAGTCGCTGATCGGCTCCTGGGTGCGCATCCGAATTACGTTCACCCGGGAAAAGAAGAAGGAGGATGAGGGGGCGGATCAGCCCTGATCGAACTGCGGCCCCGCCTCGTTCATCCCGTCCGCCAGCTTGCGCATCAGCCGGACCAGCTCATCGAATTCCTCCGCGCTCCAGTCCTGGAACAAGGTCAGCGCCATCCGCTCGCGCGCCGCGTCGACGGCGTCGGTCGCGGTCTTGCCGGCGGGCGTGATCGCCGCTTCGCGCACGCGTTTGTCGGCCTTGCCGGCATGGCGCGTGACGAGACCATGGTCCTCCAGCCGCGCGACCTGGCGGCTGACCGTCGTATAGTCCCGCCCGACCCGCCCAGCGAGATCGACGACGCCAATCGGGCCGAGCCGCTCGATCAGCACCAGCAACGGAAACAGCGCTCGCTCCAGCGTCAGCCCCGCCGCTTCCAGCATCGCGGCATCGCGCTCCGGTTGCACCATCAGCGTGACGATATCGATCAGCGATCGATGCAGCGCGGGCAGCGACCGAGAAATATGTGTATTATGCACTTTATTTGTTGACACGCAGCGCCTCCGCGAGAGATATGTGCATTATACACATAGGAGGCATTGATGGAAGACCGGAGCGATGTTGACGTCCTGATCTGTGGTGCCGGCGCGGCCGGCCTGACTCTGGCGATCGATCTTGCGCGGCGTGGCGTGTCGTTTCGGCTGATCGATCGTCTCGACCAGCCCTTTGCCGGGTCGCGGGGCAAGGGCATCCAGCCCAGGACGCAGGAGGTGTTCGAGGATCTCGGCATCATCGACCGGCTCTTCGCGGCCGGCGGGCTGTATCCGCTGCAGCGCGAATATCGGGGCGATGGCGGTGTGGAGGAGAGGCAGGAGGCGGCGATCGATCCGCCGACCGCCGAGGAACCCTATCGCGCGGCGCTGATGGTCCCGCAATTCAGGACCGAGGCGGCGATGCGCGACCGGCTGGCCGAGCTGGGTCACCGGCCCCTTTATGGCCGGGACCTGGAAGGCTTCGATCAGGATGCCGGCGGCGTTACCGTCCGCATCGCCGGACCCGATGGGCTGGAGAGCCTGCGCTGCTGTTACCTGATCGGCGCCGATGGCGGGCGCAGCGCGGTGCGTCACGCGCTCGGCATCGGCTTCCCGGGCAAGACGCTCGGGGTGCGGGCGGTGGTCGCCGATATCGAACTGGACGGGCTGGACCGTGACGTGTGGCACCGTTTCAACGAGGGTGACATGGCGCGGCAGATCGGGCTTTGCCCCTTGCCGCAGACCGATCTGTTCCAGCTCCAGGCACCGATCGCCCCGGAGGGAGAGCCGGATCTTTCGGTCGAGGGGCTGCAGCGTTTCATCGACGACAGGATCGGCGGGCGGGGTCTGACGGTGCGGTCGGTCGCCTGGGCGTCGGCCTATAGCATGAATGCGCGGCTGGCCGATCGCTACCGTATCGACCGCGTTTTCCTGATCGGCGATGCCGCCCATATCCATCCCCCGACCGGCGGGCAGGGGCTCAACACCAGCGTGCAGGACGCCTATAATCTCGGGTGGAAGCTGGGCGCGGTGCTCGCCGGCGCGCCCGATGCGCTGCTCGACAGCTATGAGGAGGAACGCCGTCCGATCGCGGCCGGGGTGCTCGGCCTGTCCACCGACCTGCTCGAAAAGGCGAAACGCGGCGACATGCGCCGCGGGCGGGAAGTGCATCAGCTCGATCTCGGTTATCCCGAATCCTCGCTGTCGCTGGAAATACCCGCGCGATCCGGTGGGCTGCTGGCGGGCGATCGCATGCCGGACGCGCCGCTCCGCGGTGCCGGCGGTCAGCCCGTGCGGTTGTTCGATCTGCTGCGCGGTCCGCACATGACGTTGCTGCTCTTCGGCGCCGCGCGGGATCTTCCGGCGGCGCGCCCGGGCCTGCAGTGTCGCGCGATCGGCGGGGACGGCGATATGCTTGACGACGGCGACCGGTTCCGCGCCCTGTGCGGCCTCGATACCGGCGACATGCTCCTCGTCCGCCCGGACGGCTATGTCGGCGCGATTATCGCGCGCGGGGAGCAGGGCGCGCTCGCCTGCTATCTCGCGCAATTCGGGATCGCGCCGGGGGGCTGATCAGGTGACCGGCCGCGGTGCGAACATCTCCCGCATTCGCGCCAGATAGGCGTCCTCGGTCGGCCAGCGCAACTCGGCGAGCATGCGGCTGTCGGCCCCGGCCGGATAGCGGATCCTGTCGCCCTTCTCCGTCGCGGCCGCGAAGCACGCCTCCGCCACCTCGGTTTCGGTGCAATAGGCGGTCGGATAATCGGCCATCTTCGCGAAACACGCCTGAGCGAACGGCATATAATCCTCGGGGATCAGGCCCGCCATGCGCGGGCCGCCATTGGCGGTGAAGTTGGTCGTCGGCGCATAGCCCGGTTCGACCAGCCGCGCCCTGATGTTGAACCCGTCCAGCTCATAGGCCAGCGATTCGGTGAAGCCTTCGACCGCGCATTTGCTCGCGGCATAGAGGGCGACCAACGGCATGACGCCGATCGTCGTGCTCGAGGTCAGGTTGACGATCGCCCCGCCGCCTTGCCTGCGCATCTGTGGGATGATCGCGCGGCAGGTCGCGAACACGCCGAAACTGTTCGTCTCGAACACTTCGCGCACCACTGAATCCGGCGTCGCCTCGACGATCGAGGCCAGGCCGATCCCCGCATTGTTCACCAGCACGTCGATCGCCCCGAACGCCGCGACGCCCTCGGCGATCGCGCGATCGATGCTACCCGCATCGGTGACGTCGAGCGCCACGATCTTCAGCCTGTCCGACGGCGCGAACACGCCCGGATCGGGGTGCCGCATCGTCGCGATCACGTTCCAGCCGCGCGCGAGGAAATGCTCGGAAATCGCCTTGCCATAGCCGGAGGACGTGCCGGTGATGAGGATGGTGCTGGTCATGTCGATGCTCCTGTCTGTTGCCGGCATCATAGACAGAAGGGCAGGACGTTCTATAATCGATCATCCGCAATTCATTATGGATCGTCCAGATGGATCCGCTCAGCGACGTCATCACCCTGCTCCGGCCGCACGCCGCCTTGTCCAAGCCGATCAGCGGGCGGGGGGAATGGGGCGTTCGCTATGCCGCCTATGGCGAACCGGGATTCGCCATCGTCCTTGCCGGACGATGCTGGCTCGCGCTCGACGGAGCGGCGCCGGTGCTGCTCGAACGGGGCGATTTCGTGCTGCTCCCCGCCACGCCCGCCTTCACGCTGTCCAGCTACCCCGGCGCGGCCTGTGTCGAGCGCGATCCGTCCGACCGCCCGGTGCGGCATGGCGAGCAGGAGGGAGAGCCCGATGTCGAGATGCTCGGCGGGGCGTTCCGGATCGATCCGGTCAACGCGCCCCAGCTGATCGCGCTACTGCCGGAGATGATCCATATCCGCGCGGCCGATGGCGATACCGGCCGCCTCTCCCGCATCATCGACCTGATCGTGGAGGAGACCGCGATCGACCGGCCCGGCCGCGACATGATCCTGGAGCGGCTGCTCGAGGTCATGCTGGTCGAATGCCTGCGCTGGCGCGGCATCGGCGGCCAGGCACTGCCGGCCGGGCTGCTCGCCGGCATGCGCGACGCGGCGCTCGCCGAAAGCCTGCGCGCGATCCATGCCGATGTGCGCACCGGCTGGACCGTGGCCACGCTCGCCAGTCGCGCCGGCATGTCGCGCTCGGCCTTTGCCGCGCGCTTCGCCGCGACCCTTGGCTGCGCTCCGATCGAATATCTCGCGCGCTGGCGCATGGCCCTCGCGCGGGACGCGCTCAGTCGCGGCCGGACATCGCTCGATCGCCTTGCCACGGAGATCGGCTATGACTCCGCCAGCGCCTTCAGCACGGCCTTTCGCCGGCATGTCGGCTGCGCGCCCGGCGCCTTCGCGCGCGGGCGCTGACGCGGCTTTATTCGTCGAGCCGGCTCGACCGGCAGCCGGAGCTGGTGCATTCGCGCGAGCGGTCGTTCAGCCAGTTGGTGCGCTCGATCGTCATGTCCTTGGCACAGACCAGGTCGACCTTGATCGAGTCGCCCTCGCTCAGCCCGCAGCGCTGGTCCCGCTGGCGGATCCAGGCGCGCTGCGACTGCAACAGCGTGGCGCGATCGGCCACCGTCAGCAGCGGGCGCAGCTTCTTGTAGGCGGCGTTCAGGTCGGTATCGGCCTGCATATAGACCTTGCGCTCGCAATAGACATTGTCGAACGCGGTCTTGGGATTGTCGCAGCTCGTCGCGCGGGCCTGGGGGAGACCGGCGGCCCGGCCGGGCGTGGCGAGGGGCGGGGCGGCGGACAGCGCCAGCGCCACCAAGGCAAGACCCATGATCGATGCACCGTTCCGCATGCTCATCCTCTCCTGTGGGGAAGCATCAGCCTTGGCCCAGCGCTCCGGCCCCGTCAAAGCCTGTCTGCCGTAAAAGCGCGAACCGGGCCGCACCGGCCGTTTAATCTACGATTCACCGGGCAACACCTTGATCTCGTCGTATTTTCGGGGCGGCCTGAAGAAAATTTCATCTGCCGTTCATCTTCGCGCGGCTCTCGGCGTTACCAAAGGTTGCTGCACTGCAACCGACGATAAACAAGGGATCGCACCATTGCCCTATGTCGCCAGGCCCGTCCGCTTCATCGCCCATTACCTCGCGGCGCGGCCCCTCGGTTTCCTCCTGCTCACTGTCGTCGTGGTCGCCAGCGCATCGAGCTCGGTCGGCATCCAATATGCGATGAAGCTGCTGATCGACGCGATGGCCGCGCCGGGCCGCGTGATGGGGCCGGTGCAGACCGCGCTGATCGCGTTCGTCGCGCTGGTGACGCTAGAAAGCATCCTCGTGCGCCTCTCGGCCAGGCTGCTCTGCCGCCTGACGGTGTCGACCGGCGTACGGATCCGGCTCGACATGGTCAATCACCTCAGCGGCCATCAGCTGTCCTTCTTCCAGAATGAGCGGGCCGGCTCGCTTGGCCACCGCGTTTCCGCGCTCACCGGCTCGTTCAGCGCGATCACGCACCGCATCCTGATGGAGATCGTCCCGCCGCTGATCTCCTTTGCGGGCGCGGTGATCATCTTCCTCTCGATCGACGTGCGCATGGCCGTCCTGCTCGCATTGTTCGTCGTCGTGGTGGGGGTGGTCCTGGTCGGGGTCGGCCTTGGCGGCGATGTCCATCACAAGGAATTCGCCCGCCGCGCCGGCACTTGCGGCGGCGAGCTGGTCGACCTGATCAGCAATATCTGGGCGGTGAAGGCCTTTGCCGCCCGCCGCCGCGAGCTCGATCGCCTGCGCGGCTTTTTCGAGGACGAAGCGGATGCCCAGCGCAAGGGCTGGTTCTTCGTCGAGCGCGTGCGCTGCCTTCATGACGTCGCGCTGGTCGCGCTGGTCGGCGCGACCCTGCTCTACGCGGTCAGCCGCTGGTCGGCCGGCAGCATCACCGCGGGTGATGTGGTGATGATCAGCTCGATGACCTTCCGCATGCTCAACGGCTCGCGCGATCTGGCGATGGCGCTGATCGATACCAGCCAGCAGTTCAGCTATCTCGGCGAGACGCTCGACATCGTCGGCAAACCGCACAAGGTCCTCGATGCGCCCGGCGCCCCGGCCCTGCGTCGCGGCGCGGGCGCGGTCCGGCTGGAAAACGTCACCTTCGGCTATGATCCGCACCGCCCGGTGCTGCATGACGTCTCGATCGACATCCCCGCCGGGCAGAAGGTCGGCATCGTCGGGGCGTCGGGCGCGGGCAAGTCGACCATCCTCCAGCTGCTCCAGCGTCTCTACGACACCCAGTCCGGCCGCGTGCTGATCGACGGGCAGGCGATCGACGGCGTCACGCAGGAGACGCTGCATGAGGCGGTCGCCGTGGTGCCGCAGGAAGTGCTGCTGTTCCACCGTACGATCCTCGAGAATATCCGCTTCGCCCGTCCCGACGCGACGGACGCGGAGGTGTATCGCGCGGCCGAGGCGGCGCATTGCGACGCGTTCATCCGCCAGATGCCGAACGGCTATGACAGCATCGCCGGCGAGCGCGGCACCAACCTGTCGGGCGGCCAGCGCCAGCGCATCGGCATTGCGCGCGCCTTTCTGAAGGATGCGCGGATCGTCCTGCTCGACGAAGCGACCTCGGCGCTGGATACCGGCTCGGAGCTCGAGGTGCAGGCCAGCGTGGCGGCGTTGATGGCCGACCGCACCGTGCTCGCCGTCGCGCACCGGCTGTCGACCGTCGCCACCTTCGACCGCATCCTGGTGATCGAGCATGGCCGCGTGGTCGAGGACGGCCCGCCGCAGCGCCTCTTGCGCGAACGCGGCGCCTTTCAGCAGCTCTGGGCGCTCCAGGCGGAAGGGCTGGAACAGCCGCCGCTCGAGGAGCCCGGGCGCAAGGCCCCGGTCCATGCCACGGCACCGGGCCGGATCGAGCGGCTGCTGATGACTGGCGCCCGTGCTCCGAACCGGGTCGGCCGGCGCTGGCAAAGTGGCTTCGCCCGGCTGCCAAGGCGGGAGATTTAGACCGGTCGCAAATCGATCACCACGGTCTGGCACAGCTCCCCGCTGCCCAAATCCTGGGTGTTGAACAAATTGGTGTCGGCCTTCAGCGCATCGACCAGCGGTTGCCGCGGCACCTCGGTCGGCGCGCCGTTCTTGCCGCCATGCTTGCCCGCCATGGTCGACATGACCGAGGTCATCCGGTCGGGTGTGCCCGCCTTGCCGCGCTTGCTGAAGCGGTTCCACATCGATTTCGGCGTCGCGTTGAGGCTGCCATGATGGCCGACCTTGTAGACGTCCACGCTGTCGAGCAGCTTGGCCATCGGGGACTGGAGCGCGAACATCCAGTTCTCCAGCTGCGCGTCGCCCGGGAAGAGCAGCTTCTTCGATCCCGCCTCGAACAACAGGATGACGCTGGTGTTGTTCATCGCATTGTCGAGCGCGGTGACGATGCCCAGCATCTGTTCGGCCTCGGCGGTATCGATCCGTTCGGCGACCCAGCGCATCTCGGTCGGCAGCTTCGATTTGCGAAAGCTGTCCGTGCGCTTCAGCCCGGGGAACAACATGCTGTCCGTGTTCGATGCCGCCGCGCCATCGGCGCCCAGCGCCAGCATCGCCGGCGCGCGCAGCCAGAATTCATCGGCATTCTTCGCTGCCTGTTTCCTGATCGTCTCGGTCTGCCGCAGGGTCGGCGGGCCGAGCACATGCACCTTCACGCCCGGCAGGATCTGACTGAGCTTCAGCCTGCAGCCGTGGAAGACATAGAGGTTGTTCTTCTTGTCGCCCGCCATGGTCGCCAGGTTCTTCACCGCGGAGACGTTCTTGATATTATCCTCGCCGATGAAGCGCAGGCGTGATGCCAGCGGCCAGCGCGGGTCGAAGCCGTCCTTGCGGTTGAGCCGCTGCACGACCGATTCCGCCACCGCATGCATATTGTCCAGCGACTGGCGGCGCGCGGCGAACGCGGTCGCCGGGTTCACGCCCTCGGGGCCTTCCCAGTCCTCGGGCGCGTCGGGGGCCTCGGTCCATGGCTGGATCACGCGGCGCGGCTTCAGGCCGCGGATGACGTCGCCCGGGCCCTTGCCGTCCGCCTGAGTCGTGAAGCCGCTGATATGGTCGGCATGGCGGTGCGTGGCGACGACGATGTCGAGCTTCCCGCCACAGCGCGCGGCGACGTCGTCGGCGATGCGCTTCATGTTCACCGCCGGATCGTCCGGCAGCTTGGTGGTGCCGAAATCGATCAGGATGTGCCGGGCGCTGCCGTCGTCATAGTCGAGGCGCAGCAGGAAACAGTCGCCGAACCCGACCTGATAGGCGTTGATCGTTGCGGTCACGGGGGTCGCGGCCATCGGTCAGCCCTCCATCCGCGCAAGATGCAGGTTCGCGAACCGGCTGCGCGCGTCGTCGCGCCGCCCGCTCAGCTGGCCGGTGTCGCGCAGATATTCGAGGCGGCGCTGCTGGCGCGGTCCGTCGAGCAGCGCGTTGGCGATGTGATATTTGACTCGCCCATATTGGTCGAAGACGACGACGCCCCCGCCCAGGATATTGGCGCTGCTTCGGGTCGTGAAACCCTCGGGAAGCGGCTCCATCTTCAGCAGCGCCTGGAGCTCGGCGCCGAAGAAATGGCCCAGCTGGATATATTGGCAGATGGTTTCGCGGAACGGGATGCCGTCCGGATCGATCCTCAGCGAGGTGTCGATCGACACCACTTCGGTATAGCCCCGGTCGCTGATGTCGAGCGCATGGCGATTCTCCCACAGGAAGCGGAAACACTCGTCCAGGTCGCGGGTCAGCGCCTCCGAATTGCTGCGCGAATAGCTGAGCGAGTCCGCCTGGTCGAACCGCCGCCAGCATCCTTCGGCGTCGCTCGCGCCGGCGGGCGGCAAGATGCCATAGGCGGCGAATGATGCCTTGACCGTGCCGCGATAGCCGAACCGGCTGTCGTCCGGCACCAGCTCGCGGTCGGCGGTCAGCAGGGCGGTGAGGAACTGGCCGAAATCCACATCGGTCGGCGGGCAATAATCGAGCGCCCGGATCGCCATCTGGAGCAGCTGGGCCGCCGCCTTGGCGCCTTCGTCGACGACCGCGGCGAGATTATAGGTCTCGCCCTTGAAGGTGCCGAGCTGCTCGATGCGGGCCGACCACAACGCGACAAAGGCATGCATCATCGCCGCGACCAGCACTTCGCCGCGATTGTGCGGCTCGGCCATGCCCGGCCGGTCGAGAATCGCCGGGTCGGGCGCGATCTCGACCGACTGGCGCAGCGCGCCGCGGCCGCCGCCCGTGCTCATGCCGATCTCCGCGCCGATGCCGAGCAGGATCGATCGGCGGATGGCATAGGGGGTGACCTTGTCCGCGTTGATGAAACGCAGCGGTTCGCCGGGGCCGGGCAGGGTGAGCGCCGGGTCGAGCCCCGCCACCACCACCTCGCGGAGCGAGAAGATCGACAGGATCGCGACGATATCCGCCAGCCCCTCATGGAACGCGGCCTGATCGGGGCCGGAAGGCTCGGTGTAGCGGGATCGCAGTCCGTCGAGCACCGCATGCGTGGTTTCGTGCGCCACGACGTCATGGCTCAGCGCGGTGAAGACCGGCTTGCCCGCGGCGTCGAAGAAATAGCCGAACATCAGCGCGCGGTCGGGTTCCGAATAAAAGGCGTTGGCGAGAGCGAAGGCATGCGGCGCGATGTGTAGCTGATGCCCGCCCGACGACCAGGAAACGCGGCGCCCGAGCGCCCGCTCGAACAGGCCGAGCGTCCGCATCGCGATCGCGTAGCAATTCTGCGCGTGGAAATTCGGGTCGGCGAGCAGGCGCGCCTGATAGGCCGGATCCTGGATCGTCTCGTTCCCGCCCGGCGCGAACGGATCGAGCAGCGCGCCGCTCGCGTCCTGATATTGTTTACGGTTGGCATAGGCGCGGCGTTCGGTCGCATTGTAATCGACCACCTTGATCCTGTAGCCGGTCGGCCCGGCGGCAAGGATCTCGGCAGGCACGTCGACCTGGGCGAACGCCATCGGCCCGTCCTTGCCGATCCGCAGCGCGGGATCCTTCGCCACGATGGTGAGCTTGCGTACCGGTTGAAGGGCGGCCATGTGCTTGTCTCCCGGACGTGGAAGCGTACCGCAGCCTCTCCCCCCGGACAACGCCCTGATGGTGAGTTCCATCCTTCGGAAATGGGCTGGACCAGGTCGGCGCAGGCCGCGCCTGTGCTGCATGGGAGAGTGAATTACTTTTCCTGTCCGTGTGTTGGCCCGAACGCGACTCCGCGCAAGGGAGCCGGCAGCCACGACGCCGAGCCGGGAAAACTGGCACCGGGAATCGCTCCAATTCCCCTCCGGTGTCGCAGGCCCCGCTGGCCCGCTCCCGTCTTCCCCATTTCACGCGCAGCGTGTACGGCAGGCGGCAATGAAGGCGCTCGCCGATCCCGATAAAGCGCTGGCCGCCGGCCTTGCCGCGATCCGCGCCCAGTTTCAGGTGCCGGATTCCTTCCCGCCCGCGGTGCTCGCCGCCGCCGAGGCCGCCGCGAAACGCGTGCCGACCGAACATGCCGACCGCACCGACCGGCCCTTTGTCACGCTCGATCCGGCCAGTTCGACCGATCTCGATCAGGCTTTCTGCATCGATCGCAGCGGCGCCGATCTTCTGCTCCATTACGCCATCGCCGATGTCGCCTGGTTCGTCGACGATGGCGACGCGCTCGATGCCGAGGCTTGGCATCGCGGCGCCACGCAATATCTGCCCGACGGCAAGGCCGGGCTTTATCCGCCGGTACTGGCCGAAGGCGCCGCCAGCCTGCTGCCCACCGGCCCACGCCCGGCGGTGATCTTCACCGTGCGCGTCGCGCCCGATGGCGCGGTGCATCTCGACGGGGCCGAGCGCGCCGTGATCCGCAGCCGCGCGAAGCTCGCTTATGACAGCGTGACCCCGGCCGACCTGCCCGCCGATTTCGACGAGCTGGCGCGCCGCATCCAGGGTGCCGAGGACCGGCGCGGCGCCGCCCGTGTCGATCCGCCCGAACAGGAAGTCGATGCGCTCGGCGACGGGCGCTTCAAGCTGTTGTTCCGGCCCGTGCTCGAGTCGGAAGTGCGCAACGCGGCGATGTCGCTCGCCACCAACCTGGCCATCGCGGACGCGCTCCAGGCGCACCGGACCGGCCTGTTCCGGGTGATGGCCGAACCCAATGAGGGCGCGATCAAGCGCTTGCGCCTCACCGCGCGCGCCTTCGGCCTGGACTGGCCGGCAACCGCGACGCTCGACCAGTTCAGCCGCAGGCTCGATCCGCGGAATCCGAAACAGGCCGCGTTCATGCTGGCGATCCGCCGCGCGGGCGAGGGGGCGAGCTACGTGCCCTTTCGCGAGGGCATCACCCCTTGGCACGCCGCCATGGCGGCGACCTATGCCCATGCGACCGCGCCACTCCGCCGCCTCGCCGACCGCTATGTCGTCCGCGCCACCCTCGCGATCGCCAACGGCCAGCCCGTGCCCGAGGTGGTGACGGCTGCCTTCACCCAGCTTCCCTCCGTCATGGCCCGTGCCGATTCCCTGAGCGGCCAGATCGACCGCGCGGTGATCGACATGGCCGAGGCCACGATGCTGCGCGGGCGCGAGGGCGAGGTGTTTCCGGCGGTCGTCACTGATCTCGACGATCGCGGTGCGCGCATGCAGCTGAGCGACCTACCGGTGGTCGCGCGCATCACCGCCCACCATGTCGCGCCGGGCGATGCCCTGAACGTGAAACTGGTCGCGGCCGACCCCGACAAGAGGACGATCAGCTTCGAGCGGGTAGGCTGAGCCTTCCTCCCTGACCTTCCCCGGCGAAGGCCGGGGTCCAGTTGGGGGAGGTCAATTGGGTAGCGCTTCGCGCTGTTGCTCCCGCCTTCCCAACTGGGCCCCGGCCTTCGCCGGGGAAGCGGAAGAAACTGGCTCGATTCAAACGCGCCGTCATCTGCCCTAACCTGTTCGGTCAGGCTGAAGGGAGGTCGCGAAATGCCGGCAACGCCATACGATCGACGCGACCAAATACCGTTCAGGTCAAACCCTATCGATTCTCGAAATTCGTCGAATAAAGCCCGTGAAATTCTCCACTACAGATTTTCACCGCCAGGCTCGATCTGTTGGATCGCGTGTCGGGTCCCTGTAAAAATCTCCAACACGCATGCCGAAACGTCGCCCGAACCCCGAAAAATCGGGGTCGACGTTGGGTGGCAAAAATACCCGAATAGTTGCGACCACACCCCGATGGCGGCAACGCGTTACTTCGTGGTCGACACATTGTTCATGCGGTGCGCCCGGATCGCGGGCGATGACTTGCGCTCTTCAATCGCCCGCGGCGATCAGTGTCTTCACCGCCACGCTCGCATCGGACAGTTTCGCGATATCCATCGCCTGCCCGCTCATGATCAGCTTCTTCCCCGCAACGAAATCGCCCAGCGCGTTCACCGCCTCGACCGCGACGATCCGGTCGCCGCTCATATGGAAGATGGAGAAGCTGTTCTCCTTGTCCGGCGTATGCCGCACGATCTGGCGGTCGGCGTCGAACGGCACGCCGGCGATCTGCAGCTTCAGCTCATATTGGTCGGACCAGAACCAGGGCAGGTCGGGCGCGGGCAGGGGCTTGCCCATGATGTCGGCCGCGACCGCCTTGGCCTGGTCGACCGCATTGGGCACGCTTTCCAGCCGGAACATGCGGTCGCCATAATGCGGCATCGGCCGGCGTGTCAGGTCGCCGATCGCATAGATGCCGGGCGCCGACGTCCGCCCCGCCAGGTCGACGATCACGCCATTGTCGCAGTGCAGGCCCGCCGCCCTGGCCAGCGCATCGCAGGGCGCCCCGCCGATCCCGACCAGCACCACATCGGCGGGCAGCACTTCGCCGTCGGACAGCTCGACCGATCGCACCTGACCGTCCTCGCCGTGCAGCCCTGCGACCGACACGCCCGTGCGGAACGTCACGCCGCGGCTCGCATGGAAGCGGTGGAAGAAACCGGAAAGCTCCTCGCACGCCACGCGCGACAGGATGCGCGGCTCGCGTTCCAGGATGGTCACCTCAGCGCCCAGCTCGCGCGCCGAGGCAGCGACCTCGAGCCCGATATAGCCGGCGCCGATGATGACCAGCTTCGCGCCCTCGACGATCCGCGCATGCAGCGCCTCGGCGTCCTTGATGTCGCGCAGCACATGCACGCCGTCGAGATCGGCTCCCGGCCCGTCGAAACGCCGCGCGACCGATCCGGTGGCGAGGATCAGCAATTCCCAGCCGATCTCGCGCCCGTCCGCCAGCGTGACGATCTTGCGCGCCGTGTCGATTCCGGTCGCCCGCGCGCCGAGGATCGTCTCGATCCGGTTGGTCTCGTAGAATTTGGCCGGCCGCAGATACAGCGCGTCGAGCGTCGACCCGCCCTTGAGATAGGCCTTGGACAGCGGCGGGCGATGATAGGGCAGCACGGCCTCTTCGGAGATCATCACGATCTCGCCGTCATGCCCGGCCTGCCGCAGCGATGCGGCCGCGTTCGCGCCGGCATGGCCGCCGCCGATGATCACGATGCGGGGTGCGGCTGTCGTCATGAAATTCTCTCTCCCCGTTCGGCTTCAGCGTGCGGAATACGGGAGAGCCGAAAATCTGGAGCGGGTGAAGGGAATCGAACCCTCGTCGTAAGCTTGGGAAGCTTCTGCTCTGCCATTGAGCTACACCCGCGAACCCGCTTTTCCGCCATTTCTGGCGTATCGGCCGGTAGCTTTCCGACATTTTCAGCCGGATCGCCTGACGCGCCGATAGCCCGGCGCGGATTTTCCTGCAAGCCGCGCCTAACTCACGATCGACGCCGCGACCGCGCCAAGAACCGTCGCCGCCGCCTTCGGATCGAGCCGGACCTGAAGGCCGCGCTGGCCGGCATTGATATAGACCAGCGCCTCGCCCAGCGCCGTCTGCTCGATCGCGGTCGGCACGCGGCGCTTCTGGCCGAACGGGCTGATCCCGCCGACATGATAGCCGGTCAGCCGCTCGGCATCGGCCGGTTTCATCATCTCGGCCGCCTTTCCGCCGAACGCGGCGGCCAGCTTCTTCATCGCGACCTCGCGATCCGACGGCAGCACCACGCAGACGGGCTTGCCGTCGACCAGCGCCATCAGCGTCTTGAGCACGCGCTGCGGTGGCTCGCCCAGCGCCTCGGCTGCCTGGAGTCCGATCCGCTCGGCGCCCGGATCATAGTCATAAGCGTGAACGGTGAAGGCGATACCGGCAGCGGAAAGCGCGCGGGTTGCCGGCGTGGCTTTGGACATGACCCCTTATCCGTTCCGGCCGCGCTGCGGCGTGAACAGCGCCTTCAGCGATTTCAGGTCGGCATTGATCCATTTCGCGTCGGCGGCGAATTTCTCGTCGCTCATGCCGGGCTGGCGATAGAGCGTCAGCATCACCTCGGCGCCGTCACCATTCTGTACGACGCGCAGCGGGATATGGACTTCGCCGTCGGCGCCGACATCGACGAAATGATCCATCACGCCATAGTCGTTATGGGCCGTGAAGCGGATGCGGATCGGCCCCTCCGGCCCGTCCGCCGTCCAGCCATCGCCTTCGGCGCGCAGATCGGATTCGGCGAGACCGGACGCCCATTTGGTGAAGAATTCCGGCCGCCAGATCTCCTCGTACAGCGCGCGCCAGTCGCGATCGATCGAAACGCTATAGGTGCGGGCTGGCAACATCATGCTGTCCTTTCATGCCTGGAAGGTCCCGGCATAGGTTTTGCGCAGTTCCGCCTTCTGCACCTTGCCCATCGCGTTGCGCGGCAATTCGTCGACCACATAGACCTGTTTCGGCCGTTTGAACGACGCCAGCGTATCGGCCAGCGCCGCTTTCACGCCCTGCGCATCCACCGCGCCTGGCGCCTTCGCTGCGATCACCGCGACCACGCCTTCGCCCAGGTCGGGATGCGGCACGCCGATCACTGCGCATTCGGCGACGCCCGCCATCTCGTCGATCAGCGCCTCGACCTCGGCCGGATAGACGTTGAGACCTCCCGAGATGATCAGGTCCTTCTGCCGGCCCGAAATGAACAGATAGCCGCGCTCGTCGTAACTGCCGACATCGCCGGTGATGAAATAGCCGTCGGTCCGCTTCTCCTCGGCGGTCTTCACCGGCATCCGCCAATAGCCCTTGAACACATTGGGGCCGCGCACCTCGATCATGCCGATCTCGCCCTGCGCGAGCGACGTCGCCGTCTCGGCATCGGTGATGCGGATCTCCACGCCCGGCAGCGGGAAACCCACGCTGCCCGGCACCCGGTCCCCGTCATAGGGGTTAGAGCTGTTCATGTTGGTCTCGGTCATGCCGTAGCGTTCGAGGATGGCATGGCCGGTGCGCGCGCTGAACTCGCGGTGGACCTCCGCCGACAGCGGGGCCGATCCCGACACGAACAGCCGCATGTCCCTGACCAGGTCTCGCGTGAACTCCGGCCGCGACAGCAGCCGCGAATAGAAGGTCGGCACGCCCATCATCGTCGTGCATCGCGGCAGCAGCCGGAGCATCGCGTCGAGATCGAACGCCGGCAGGAAGATCATCCGCGCGCCCGTAAGCAGGATGATGTTGGTCGCGACGAACAGCCCGTGCGTGTGGAAGGTCGGCAGTGCGTGGAGCAGCACATCGTCCTTCGTGAAGCGCCACAGCGCGACCAGAGTCTCGGCGTTGGAGGCGAGATTGTCATGCGTCAGCATCGCGCCCTTGGAGCGCCCGGTCGTGCCCGAGGTATAGAGGATCGCTGCCAGCTCGTCGTTCGCGACATCGACGGTCGCGAAGTCGGTGGGCTTTGCTTCTGCCGCTTCGATCAGGCTGCCGTCCCCAGCCTTGCCGAGGGTCATCACATGAGGAACGCCGATTTCCCGGCACAGCGGTCCCAGCACCGGCTCGTTCGCCGGGCTGCAGATAAACAGCGCTGGCTCGGCATCGCGCAGGAAATAATCCAGCTCGCGCGCGGTATAGGCCGGGTTGAGCGGCAGGTGGATCGCGCCGATGCGCAGGGTGGCGAGATAGACCAGCAGCCCTTCCGCCGACTTGTCGACCTGCATCGCGATCCGGTCGCCCCGCTCGATACCCAACGAGACGAACAAATTGGCGATCCGCCCCGTTGCCGCGTGGAGATCGGCATAGGTGATCGTGCCGCCGTCCGGGCGGATGATGAACGGCGCGTCGGATCGCGGCGTGAAGGCTTCGACGAACCGGTTGTAGAGATTGGGCATGAGCTCTCCGCTTTTGTCGCCTGCTGCCTATCGCGCCGCGCGCGGCGCGTCACCTTTCTCTCTTCTCGCGCGTTGGAGGTGTCATGCAGAAACTGTGGTTCATCACCAACATCGCCTCCGGCACGGCGACGGCGGCAAAAGCCACGGCGATCGAAGCCGTGTTCGCCGAACATGACCTGCAACTCGTCGGTCGTACTGCCTTTCCCGAGGACGACCTGCCCGACGCCGATCGCCTCGATGCCGAGGGAGTCGACACGGTCGTGCTGTTCGCCGGCGACGGCACGATCAACGCCGCGGCCTGCAGGCTCGCCGACTGGACCGGCGCCATCCTCATCCTGCCGGGCGGCACGATGAATCTGCTCGCCAAGGCGCTCCACGGCAATGCCGATCCCGCCACGATCGTCCATGCGGCGAAGCAAGGGGGCAGGCGGATCGCATTGCCCTATGTCGAGGCGGGGCCGCACCGCGCCTTTGTCGGGCTGATCCTCGGCCCGGCCGCCACCTGGGTCCGGGCGCGCGAGCTGGTGCGGTCGCGGCGGCTGCGCGGGCTTGGTCGGGCGATCCTCGCTGCGTGGCGCCGCACCTTCTCGCGCGGGATCCGGCTGGAAGGCGTGCCGGGCCTGCGCCACCACGCCCAGGCGGTGTTCGTCACGCCCGAGCCCGACCATCTCGACGTCGCCGCCGTCGACGCGCGCGACTGGCGGTCGATCGCCGCGCTCGGTTGGGAATGGCTGACCGGAGACTGGGTCGCGGCGGCGCAGGTCACCGAGGTCCAGGCCAAGCGGCTGCGCATCGCCGGACACAAGCCGGTCCAGGCGCTGTTCGACGGCGAGCCGGTCAAACTCGATGCCAATGTCACCATCACCGGCGGAATCGGGCGCGAGATGTTCATCGCGACCGTGGAGGCCACATGATACGCCTGTTCCATGTCAGCGACGTGCATTTCGGCCGCGAGGATCGCGCCGCGATCGCCTGGTTCGACGGTCTCGTGCGCGCCGAGCAGCCCGATGCGGTGATCATGACCGGTGATCTCACCATGCGCGCGCGGGCGCACGAGTTCGCCGCTGGCCTCGCCTGGCTGCAGGGGCTGGGCGTGCCGGTGACGGTCGAGGTGGGCAATCACGACCTGCCCTATTTCAACCCGATCGCGCGCTTCTTCCGGCCCTATGGGCGGATCGGCGCGATCGAACGGCTGATCGAGCGCCCGCTCGACCTGCCCGGGGTGGCGATCGTCCCGATGGTCACGACCGCGCGCGCGCAGTGGCGGCTCAACTGGTCCAAGGGCCATGTCAGCACGCGGTCGCTGCAAAAGGCGCTGGCGCTGGTCGAGGCAGCGCCCAAGGATGCGCTGGTCTTCGTCGCCTGTCACCACCCGCTGATCGAGGCGCATACCCGCATGACTTCCTCGACCCGCAACGGCGCCGAGGCCTTCGCGGCGCTGGCGGCAGCGGGCGCGAGCGCGGTGCTGACCGGACATGTCCATGATCCGTTCGACGTGGCTCACGAGGCGGCTGGCCGCAAGATCCGGATGATCGGGGCCGGCACCCTTTCCGAACGCACCCGCGACTCGCCGCCATCGTTCAACGAGATCCGCATCGAGGGCGCGCGTTTCGACGTGGTCCTGCGCACGCTCGGGCCGGAGCCTGATGCGGTGCTGCCAAAGGAGAAGGTGGAGTAAGGCGTTTTCCCTTCCTTCTTCCCCGGCGAAGGCCGGGGCCCAGTTGGAAAGGCTGCTGTGACGACGCGCAACGCGAACCAGAACTGTCCCCCGACTGGGCCCCGGCCTTCGCCGGGGAAGGAACAAAAAAAGCTCCCACCCAACTGATCCGCTACCTCCAGCCTTGACTCCGCCTCCATAATCTGTAATTTCTGATTTAACAGAAATAACCGGAACAGGAGGAAGAAGTGGCAAGCATCGCGACACCTCGAAGCCCCGTTCCGCAGCACGCGCCACGCACCGGCGTCACCGTCATCGACCCCCGTTTCCGCCAGCTGCTCGGCGAAGCGGGCTGGGCCAGCCTCCCGCCCGCCGTCCGCGCCCGGTTCGGGCGCAAGGCGCTCGCGACTCAGACGATCAGCTATGTCGGCGAGATCGTCGAATGCCGGATGAGCCGGCTCGGCTGGCTCTTCGCCCAGGCCTGCCGCCTGGTCGGCGCGCCGCTGCCGCTCACCACCGATACCGGCGTCGCCGCGGCGGTGTGCGTGACCGGGGATGCGGGCGGCGGCGGCCAGTTCTGGACTCGCCAGTACAGTCGCCACGCCGGCTTCCCCCAGGTGATCCACAGCTCCAAGCGCTTCGCCGGCCCCACCGGCATCGAGGAATATCTCGGCATGGGCTTCGGCATCGCGCTCACCCTGCGGGTCGAGAACGAAGCGCTCTATTTCGACAGCGATCATTATTTCTGGCGCCTCGGCCCGCTCCGCCTTCGCCTGCCGCGCTGGCTGAGTCCCGGCCGGCTCAGCATCGGCCATATCGACTGCGACCATGGCTGGTTCGCCTTCACCCTCGCGCTCGACCACCCATGGTTCGGCGCGCTGGTCCATCAATGCGGCCTGTTCACGGAGTATCGTCCGGGCGACGTGGCATGAAGGATCCGGCGTTCGTCGCCGCACCGATCGTCAGGGAGTGACGCGCGTCCCCGTCATCGTGCCGCCGCCCTGATGGAGCACCACGCCGGTTGCCTGGCTACCCGGGTCGGCGGTGAACACGACCTGAGCATCGACCACCCGCCAGAAAAAGTTGAGCGGTGCCTCGGCGAAGATCGGGAAAGCCGGCTGGCCGGTGAGCTGCGCTTTCAGCCCCGACCCATCGCGCGTGACGGTCATGTCGAGCTGGGCGGTGAAGCGATAACGTCCGACGACCCGATCGAGCTCGGCGGCTGGCAACTCGATCGCGGTGCGTGTGGCGACCGGCTTTGGCGCCGGCGGCACTGGAGCGGCTGGCGCGACGGGAGCGCCTAGCAACAGATGAAGGGCAATGTCGTCGATCGATTCCTCGATCGCCGCATTGGTGAGGACCACGGCGCCACGCCGCTTGGCCGGATCATAGGCCATCACGGTGCGGAACCCGCCCGTGCCGCCGCCATGGAAGACGATGTCACCCGACGCCGTCGTCAGGACCATCCAGCCGAGCCCGGTGGCGACGCGGGGCGAGACCCCTGGCCAGCGTTTCGCCAGCATCGCCTTCATCGCGGGCGCGAGAGGAGAAGGCTTCGTGCCGATACTGGCGTCGAGAAAGAGGAGCAGGTCGTTGACGGTCGATCGTATCGCCCCGGCCCCGGCCAGTATCGGCAGGTCCCAGGCGCTCGTCGGCCGCATATATTGGTCATGACCGATGGCGAAGCGTGCCTTTTGCGCGGGCGTCAGCGTGATCGTCGTATCGCGCATGCCGAGCGGGATGGTGATCCGCTGCTTGAGCAACGTCTCGTAATCGGTGCCCGCCCGCCGCGCGAGCAGATAGCCGAGCAGCCCGACACCCAGGTTGGAATATTCAAACTGGCTGCCAATGTCCCGCGTCAGCGCGTAGCGGCCGAGAAAGTCGAGCAGATTGGCCTCGCTGTAATCGGCATAGGGATTGGCCGGATCGGCAAAGGAGAGATTGTCGGGCAGGCGTGGCAGCCCCGAGCGATGCGTCGCGAGATCCTCGAGCGTGATCTTCCGGACGCCGCGCATCGGCATCTTCGCGCCGGCCGGAAGATATTTCTCCGCCGGATCGTCAAGCGCCACCTCGCCGCGCCGGACCATGTCGGCGAGCAGCAGCGAGGTGAAGACCTTCGACATCGACCCGATCTCGAACAATGTCGTGCCGTCGAACGCCGCCGCGCCCGCTGGGCCGCGGCCGGTGAGATGGTGGCCCGAGGCGTCGGCTATGCCGATCACGATCCCTTCGCCGGCGCGACCGGCAAGGCGTCGATCGATCAGCGCGTCGATCGCGGCCTTGTCGGGAATCGACCAATTGGCGGGCAACGGCTTTGGCGGTGCGGGCGCGAGCGATTCCCTGGTGCCGGCGCTCAGCGAGAGCGGCCAGCTCTGGCCCAGCTGGCTCCAGGTGCCTGACCAGCTTTTCGCCGGGTCGTTCCAGGTCGCTTCATAATGCCCCTTCACGGCGGGTACGTCGAAGGAGAGGCTACCCGATGCAGTGGCTAGATTGGCAAGCGGCATACCGAGCGCCTGCTGATCCAGGCTGTCGAGCGTCCCCGTCAGCGCGCCACTTTCGGCGGCAACGATATGGACGGCCAGGCGAAGCTTGACCGACATGTTGATCTGGAGCGTACCCGCCCAGTCGCCCTTCGCATCCTGCGCCGAGGCCGCCGCAGGGAGCAGGATGAGTCCCAGCAGCACGAGCCAACGCTTCATCACGGGAATCATGCCTCTTCTGCCGCCCGCCTTATGCGCTGTCGTCATGGTGCGGCTCACAGGTCCTTCGGACGGGTCCGAAGCCACGACACCATGTGCGGATAGGGCTCTTCGCCGCGTTCCGCCGCCGAGCGCTTCTCCAGCGCCATCCCGTAATATTGCAGCATCGGCACGGCGAGATACCGGCCCTCCGCGAAATTCTCGAGCAGCGAGTCACTGCCGCCGCGATAGCCATGCTCGTGGAACACCACTCTGGGATCCAGCTCCATCGCCAGCGCCGCGGCATAGGACCAGGCGATTGCCGACATCTCCTCGGCGGGGTCGGACCGGATCTCGCTGAGCGTGGACCGCTCCTCCGGCGGCGTCACGGCGACGTGTCCCGCCTCGTGCAGCAGATCGCCCGGCCATTCGAGCCGCGCTGGATCATAGACGACCGCGCCGTTCCGGATCGTGATCGCGGGAAGGAATGAGGCCTCGGGGACTGAATCGGTTTCCACCGGGATGCCGACCTGTTCGATGAACGTCACGATGCGGGCCGTTACGGGATCGTGCAAAGCCAACGCATTTTCTCCGTCTGATTTCCGGGGAAGCTAGCCCAGCGCCTCGCGAAAGGGGAGAACGAAAAAGGGCGGCCCGTTGCCGGACCGCCCCATTTCGCGAAATCGAGAACGACTCAGCGCTTCGAGAACTGGAAGCTGCGGCGTGCCTTGGCGCGGCCGTACTTCTTGCGCTCGACCGTGCGGCTGTCGCGGGTCAGGAACCCGGCGGCCTTGACCGGCGCGCGCAGGATCGGCTCGAACTTGGTCAGCGCCTGGCTGATGCCGTGCTTGACCGCGCCGGCCTGGCCCGAAAGCCCGCCGCCCTTGACGGTGCAGACCACGTCATACTGACCGTCACGCTCGGCGACACCGAACGGCTGGTTGATGACGAGGCGCAGCGTCGGACGTGCGAAATACACTTCCTGGTCGCGCCCGTTGATCGTGATCTTGCCGGTGCCCGGCTTGATCCAGACGCGTGCGACGGCGTCCTTGCGGCGGCCGGTCGCATAGGCGCGGCCGAACTTGTCGAGGATCTGCTCGCGCAGGGGCATCGGCTCGCGGACGACGACAGGAGCGGCGGGCGCATATTCGTCACCGGCGAGAACCGTCGACGTGGCTGCGACCGGTGCCGGCTGGCTGGTCAGGGTCGCGAGATCGGAAAGGGACTGACGATTGTCGGACATCAATTGCCCACCTTGTTCTTGCGGTTCATCGAACCGATGTCGAGGACTTCGGGGTTCTGCGCTGCGTGCGGATGCTCGCTGCCCGAGAAGACGCGAAGGTTGCGCATCTGCTCACGGCCGAGCGGGCCGCGCGGGATCATGCGCTCGATCGCCTTTTCCAGGACGCGCTCCGGGAAGCGACCCTCGAGGATCTTGCCCGCTGCGACGCCCTTGATGCCGCCGGCATAGCCGGTGTGGCGGTAATAGATCTTGTCCTTGAGCTTGTTGCCCGTGAACCGGATCTTGTCCGCGTTGATGACGATGACATTGTCACCGCAATCGACATGGGGGGTGAAGCTCGGCTTGTGCTTGCCGCGCAGGACATTGGCGATGATCGAGGCTGCGCGACCGACCACCAGGCCGTCGGCATCGACGATATGCCATTTCTTCTCCACCTCGTGCGGCTTTACCGACTTGGTGGTCTTCATCAGCGCCTTCATGGGGCCAGACCTCTTTCGTTCAAACGACATGCGCCGCCCCCACGGGACAGCGCTGATGGCGGGCTAATGTGAGGAAGGCCTAAAAAAGTCAAGCGAAAGGCCGGTTTCATGACGGGTATCAGGATACCGGCACGGTTTCCTCATAGATCCAGTCGCCGACCGCCGGGTCGACTTCGGCCTCCCAGGTTTCGATGACGGGCAGGTCGTAGCTGTGCTGCGCCATGATCGCCGCCTTCAGCGCGGCGACCCGGTCGCCGGTGGTCTTGAACAGGACCGCCATCTCGTCGTCGGTCTCGACCTTGCCCTGCCAGCGATAGATGGAGCGGATCGGCGCGATCGATGCGCAGGCAGCGAGGCGATCCTCGATCATCGCCCGCGCAACGCGCGCGGCTTCGTCGGCGCTGCCGAAGCTGGTCCGGACGAGCTGGATTCGGCTCACCGCGTCGCGCGGCCGATCGCATGCGCGGCGAAGGTCGCAGCGATCAGCGTCAGCGCGGCATTGGCCTGATGCGCGATCGCGATGACGATCTGCACCCCGCTGAGCAGGGTCGCGATACCCAGCAGGATCTGCAACACCACCAGCCAGACGAGCATGCGCCCGGCGATGACCCCGCCCTGGCGGATCGCCCGCAGCGCCAGGATGATCAGCGCGGTCGCCGCGACAAACGCGAACCAGCGGTGGATGAACTGCACCACCACCGGATTGTCGACCGCGTTGCGCCAGATCGGCTCGATGAACGCCACGCCCGCCGGGAAGAGGGCATTGCCCATCAGCGGCCAGCTCGAAAAGGCGTAGCCCGCGTCGAGCCCGGCGGTGAAGGCGCCGAACATGATCTGGCTGAACAGCAGCGCGAGCGCGACCACCGCGAGCGGCTTGAGCGAGGCAGGGGCGGCGAGGCGGCTCTCCGCCAAGGCGCGCAGGTCGAGCGCGGTCCAGACCAGGCCCGACAGGAGCACCAGCGCGGTGATCAGGTGCACCGCGAGCCGGACATGGCTGACATCGGTACGTACCGACAGGCCCGAGGCGACCATCCACCAGCCGATCGCGCCCTGAAGCCCCCCCAGCGCAAGCAGCGCGACCAGACGCCAGCCATAGCCGGGGGGAATGCGCCGGCGGACCGCGAACCACAGCAGCGGCAGCGCGAAGGCCATGCCGATCAAGCGGCCGAGCAGCCGGTGCGTATATTCCCAGAAGAAGATCGCCTTGAACCCGGCCAGCGTCATGCCGCTGTTGATCTGGGTATATTCGGGGATGCGTTTGTAATGGTCGAACTCGGCCTGCCACGCCGCATCGGTAAGCGGTGGGATGATGCCGCTGATCGGCTTCCACTCCGTGATCGACAGGCCCGACTCGGTCAGGCGGGTGATGCCGCCGATCACCACCATCAGCACGATCAGCCCGGCGACCGAAAACAGCCACACGGCAAGGGCGCGCGGCCGCGATGGATGGGCGAGCGAAGAGGCCTGAAGCATGCTCCGCCTCTAGCCCCATCGCACGCGCGCGTCGATTCAGGATTGGGATTCGGGATTGCGACGATCGGTTCGTCGAAAAATCATCGATGATATATTGTAACTTGCGCTATGCTGTGCCAAATGACCCGCACAATGACAACGCATGTCCATTCCCATTTCCCCGCTTTTGCGTGGCTCGAGTCGCGGTTCGATCGATTCGCGATCGGCCTGTCCGGGCTGTGCGCGGTGCACTGCCTGGCGAGTTCGGTGTTCCTGGCGCTCGCGGCATCGGCCGGCGGCCTGCTGCTCAACCCGCTGTTCCACGAGATCGGCCTGACCGTCGCGATCGGCTTCGGCGTGCTGGCGCTCGGCCGCGGCATCTTCGCGCATGGCTATATGATGCCGGCGGTGGTCGGCTCGCTCGGCCTCGGCATCATGGCGGGTGCGATCACCATGCCGCATGACGGCGGCACGGAGACGGTGTGGACTCTGATCGGCGTCGCGATCCTCGCACTCGGCCATGATCTGAACCGCCGGGCGACCTACTAGGACTTTACTTGCCGCGGGGGGCGGCAGTGCCTAAATTGAACCCCATGGCCGCACATCATCACCATCACGAACCGCAGGGCGCTGACCTTTCAAAGGCAGCGCGCGAGACGCTCGAGAAATCGGGCGAGCAGTGGACGACGATGCGCGCCCAGATCTTCGAGGCGCTCGCTGGCTTCGACAAGCCGGCAAGCGCTTATGACATCGCCGAGGCGGTATCGAAGACCGAGGGGCGCCGGGTCGCGGCGAACAGCGTCTATCGCATCCTCGACCTGTTCGTCGGCGCGAATCTGGCGCGGCGAGTCGAAAGCTCGAACGCCTATGTCGCCAATGCGCATCCGGATTGCCTGCACGATTGCATCTTCCTGGTCTGCGACACCTGCGGCCAGACGACTCATCTCGACAATGACCGCATCACCAGCGGCGTGCGCTCAGCCGCCGAGGCAGCGGGCTTCTCGCCGGTGCGGCCGGTGATCGAGGTGCGCGGCAAATGCGCCGATTGCGAGCATGAGGACGCCGCTTAAACCAGCGGCTTGCCCATGCGGACGCCGGGGACCGGCGCACCTTCCGCCGATAATTTCATCACCCGCTCGATCGGCGCATAGCCGCAGGCGAGATAGAGCGGTTCGCCGGCAAGCGTCGCCATCATCTCGGCCCGGGCGAATCCCGCCTCCCGAGCGGCCGTTTCGCACAGCTGAAGCACCAGTCGGCCTACGCCGCGCCGCGTGAAATCCGGATCGGTGTACATCGCCCGGATCCGCGCCGCGTCCGTCGCCGGATCGAGCAGTTTCGGGTCGCGCAACGCGGCGCTGTGATCGCCGCCATAAAGCGTCGCCCGGCGACTCCAGCCGCCGCACCCGGCCAGACGGCCCGCCGTCTCGACCAGGAAATAGGTCCGGTCGGCGATGAGCTGGCTGTCGAGGCCCATGCTCAACCGGCTAGCCGCTACTTCTTCGGGCGACAGGAACGGACGTTGCAGTGCCTCGATCGCGCGGTCCATCAGGATGCGAATCGCCGGAATGTCGGCTTCTGTGGCGAGGCGATGCGTGAGGTCCATGGTCGGCAGTGTCACGATCCTGTGCACATATCGTCAAGAAGCACTCGCAACCGCCACAACAATCGACACACTTCTTCGCGTCCGCTAAGCAGGCGCGATGTCTGACGTTCCTTCGACCCCGTTGCTCGACACGGTTCATACGCCCGCGGATCTCAGGGCGCTTTCCCCGACCAGGCTTCGGCAGCTGGCCGACGAGTTGCGGGCGGAGACGATTGCGGCGGTGGGGGTGACGGGGGGTCATCTCGGCTCGGGGCT